>NZ_LT608328.1:3109105-3413368 GCF_900095795.1 Petrimonas mucosa | reverse complement strand
CCACTCATCAACTCATCCACACGAGCTTGACTCAGATCGAATCCTACTGTTTTGAATTTGGTGCTCATCAGTCGAGCCAAGGGTAAACCTACATATCCGAGGCCTATAACGCAAATGCGTGGATTGAAATATAATTCTTTATCTTCCATTGAGTTTTATATTGCTTTGTTCTTATGCTATGCTTAACTATTTGATTTTAATTTGTTTTCTATAATTTCGATATTGATTTTCGAAGTCTCAGCTATTCTCTCAGGATCCACTCTGTGAAGTGAACGTTAAGTTTAATTTGCTGTTCGAACGGAGTGAGTTTCAAATCATATAGTGAATGAATAGTTGTGGATAAAGGAGTGTAAATAAAATCTAAAGATTCTCCCAGTACCACTTTACAGCCTCTTTCAATCCTTGCTTCATAGAAAACTCAGGATCGTAACCCAACAATCTACGAGCTTTGTCGATATTAGCCAGTGAGTGAGGTATATCGCCCGCACGGTTGGGACCATGTTTAATCTCAACATTAGCTATTGCTGGGTCTAACTCCGAGAGGTACTCTTTGAGATATCCAACCAATTGATTGAGTGTTGTGCGCTCGCCATACGCCGTATTATATACTGTATTTACTGCTTCTGGATTGGTCGTCTCCATTGCCCTGATGTTCATCTGAATTACATTATCGATATAGGTGAAATCGCGACTGTACTCCCCATCGCCATTAATTACAGGTGACTCGTGATTCATGAGTTTCTTCACAAACAGAGGTATCACTGCAGCATAGGCTCCGTTTGGATCTTGTCTTCTGCCAAACACATTGAAGTAGCGTAAGCCGATGGTTTCAATTCCGTAGGTTTTGGAGAAGACATCGGCATAGAGTTCGTTCACATATTTTGTGATGGCATAAGGGGACAAGGGCTTGCCAATTACATCTTCTACCTTGGGGAGCGATTTGCTGTCGCCATAGGTAGAGGAACTGGCAGCGTAGATAAATCGTTTTACTCCTGCATCGCGACTTGCTACCAACATATTGAGAAAACCCGAGACATTGACTTCATTAGATGTTATCGGGTCCTTAATGGAACGGGGTACTGATCCGAGGGCTGCCTCGTGAAAAACAAAGTCGATTCCTTCTGTGGCTACTCGGCAATCGTCCAAATTCCGAATATCACCTACTTGTAAGGAGAATCTATTTTTGTATTTTTCCAGAAGTGGAAGTAAATTTTCTATCTTACCGGTTGCGAAGTTATCGAGTACTTTTACTTCGTGTCCAAGCTCTAATAAAGCTTCTGTAAGGTTGGAACCAATAAATCCGGCTCCTCCGGTCACCAATATTTTACTCATATTTTTATTTTACAAATTCTATAATCCGTTTACAGGCCAAACCATCTCCATACGGGTTGTTGGCTTGTGCCATGGAGTTGTAATAGGTTTCGCTGTCCAACAAACGGGAGACCTCCGAGACAATCAGGTGGTAGTTGGTACCGACTAACTTCACGGTGCCGGCATCGACTGCTTCGGGTCGTTCGGTGGTGTCGCGCATCACCAACACGGGTTTACCCAATCCGGGGGCTTCTTCCTGAATACCGCCGCTGTCGGTCAGCACAAGCGTGCTTTGCTCCATCAGGTAGACAAAGGGGAGATAATCGAGGGGTTCGATAAAGAAGATGTTTTGGTTATCGTTCTTTGTTCCTGAGACTGCCGCTTCACCAAAGATCTCCAAAATGGGTTTGCGCACATTGGGGTTGAGGTGCATGGGGTAGACAAAATCGACTTCGGGATATTTCTCCGTCAACGTTTTGATGGCGTTGCACATATTGATAAATCCTTCTCCAAAGTTCTCTCGTCGGTGGCCGGTGATCAGGACCAGTTTCTTGCCTCCATTCAGTTGTTGGGTATCGTAACCGGCTGTTTTCAATTGTTGTTGCAGTTCTCCGGCCAGTGAGGCGTCTTGTTTGATCTTGTCGACCACCAGATACAGGGCATCGATTACGGTGTTGCCGGTGACGGTGATGCTCTCCTCTTGGATGCCTTCTTTCAACAGGTTCTGCTTGCTGAGGGGCGTGGGTGCCAAATTGTAGGTGGCTATGCGACTGGTGATCTGCCCCCTGTTGATGGTTTCCACTACCTGTGGATTGATATCCACACCAATTACGTCGATGCCGCTATCGGCTGCTAATCAGTTCCCCTTAATATTACTGAATATCTCTTCTACATACGGTATTCCTAGTACCCATGCGAAAGCAGTAATAATACCCAACATAAAGAATCCTAAAATAATGATACTTCTACGTGGAGCACTTTTCTCATGTGGCACTACCGTAGGATTAACCAATGTAAGAATGGTCTGATTCTCTTTAACTGCAATTCGAGCTTGTTCACGTTGCTTGGCAAGTTCGCTGTACACGGAGAAAGAAATGTTAAATTCACTTTGCAATCTCATCTCCGTTGACCGGGCTGTTGCAGTTGCTAAACCACGATTGGCATCCTGAAAGGCGGCTAACCGTGCTTGGGCTTGCAGAAAATCTTTTCTTGCAGATTCAAAACTCTCCTCCACAAACTGCAAGTTATCCTCCAACTTTTCAGACTTAAAGGTAGCGACATATTTCTCTAATGTACGGTAGAGATTATCGGTAATTACAGCAGCCGGTTTAGCTTCCGGAAAACTGTAACTTAACGATACATATCCCTCTTTTGGATTAAGATAGACCTGTAGAGCATTCTGAATTACTTTGTAAACCTCTTTTTCCTCTTCGTTAAGGACATATATAGTACCAGAGTCAGTAGTGAATGCAGTCTCTTCGGGGGACGAATTTCTTAGACTACCAAGGATAACAAATGGTAAACCAAAAGTATATTTCTTGATATTCCCAAGAATGTTTTTATCTTGGTACTCCTTATTTGTATAATACTCATACAGTGTTATCTCCTTGCCGTTAGACCGCTTTGTTACAATTGGGGTTTGCATTATCTCCAGAGTGAAGGGTGCACTTTTAACGATTTCAGGATATATATGCGGAGATAATGTGCCTTCTGTCATTGCAGATGACCCTAGATTTACGCCCATCATCGCAGCCACACCACTTAATCCTCCAGATTTGCCTTCGCCGCTCTGAGGTACTACGGTACAACTGGCCGTATAACTTACTGGTGATATGAGAGCAATAAAGAGACCGAGTAGCAGAAAGATTGTTGTAACTGATATGATGAACCTCCTTTTAACCCACAGTTTGCGAATAAGATCCATTTCCTCACTAGATTGAACCGGTTGGGTAACAGGGGGAATTATATTCTGTTCCATAAATATCTGTTCTATTTTAGCAGATTGGTTATAACCAAAGCAATAGTCGCAAGCGAAGAGGACAGACCCAATATCCCTTGGAGTGACATAGGCTCACGTTCAGGACGTTCAGGTACGATAATTTCACAACCAGGCTCGATCCGTGCCCAACGGCCGGACGCTACCTGACCGTTCATATAGACCACATAGGGATTCCGTTTCTGCGCCAGCCTGGAATATCCTCCAGCCTGTTTGATATAGTAGTCTAGCTTCTTGTTTTTCTTGAAAGTTACGGTGTTTGGATAAAGTACTCCGCCTGAAATCCGTACTGTAGATTCAAACTCAGGTATCCTCAGTATATCCCCATCACGCAACACAATATCGTCCGGTCCGCCGGGATTCTTCAATGCTTTTTCAAGATCAATCCCAACTGGGCGACTACTTAAATCCACCTGCGCCAGTTGCTCTTGAAGCGATGCTGTATCCTCTTTCTTTGTTATATCTGCTTCCAGTTTAAGTTTTAATGCTTCTCTGGCCTGTTGTTGTTCTGTTTCTGTCAGTCTACGGGTAAGTCGCGCTCCCTTAATATATGCATAGGGTGTGAGTCCTCCTGCCCGTTCTACTAAAGAAGATAACCGCTCATCTTTTTGAAGTTTGGCATACTGTCCACCGAAAAGCACCTCGCCTGTGATGGTCACATTCTGCTGTTCCTCATAACCCGGTGAGCGGCGAACCACAATCTGATCGAAAGGCTCAAGCAGGAAATCGGAGTCGGCAATGCTCAAACCCTCATTCAACGAAAAGCTGTATGCCAGACTGCTCTTTTCAGATACCGTTGTACTTTGTGGATCCTTGATTCTCCGGTAAACATCGATACGTGCCGTGGAGGAGCCCTCCTTGAACCCACCTGCCCGCAGAATCACATCCTGCAGTTTCATGCTCTCTGCATAGGGATAGCTGCCTGGGGATTTCACCTCACCGCCGATATAGACTGAGGCATCGGTATCTAAATGAAGAACCGAGGGGACAACCAGTCTGTCGTTATTGACAAGCTCAATATCGGGAATGCTCCCTTCGAGGATTGCAGCCAGATCTACTGCTATCAGCGAGTAGGTGAGGTCCGGGTTTAAGCGGTAGAGAAGCGCCCGCTGAAGGAATGCATCACCTGTAGTGCCCTGGGCAATGGACACAAGGTCGCGCACCGTCTTCAACCGGTCGCTGATGGCATACTCTCCCGGCCGAAATACCGCACCTTCAATTTCTACTACATTGGTAAATAGGGAAAGGATCGGTTCAACCCGTACCTGATCGCCATTTTTCAGGTGGAAGTAGGGATACTGCGTAAAATTCACCGTAAAGGCCACATTGGCATTGTCATCCTTGCGGTGGAGAGTCAGGTTCTCGGTATAGGCTTTGCTTGAGAAGTTACCGGCATATCTGATCAGGTCGTCCAGTGTTTCATGCTCCAGCATTTCGTACCACATGGGGCGCTTCACCTCGCCCGTAATTTGCGCAAGGATTCCATAGGGATCTACCTTTACGATATCGCCGTCGCGCAGGGAGATGTCGGCACTGTTGTCCCCCTTCATCAGGTAGTCGTAAACGTCGATGGTGGCAACAGTTTTGCCATCCCTGAACACCCGGATATTTCTTAAGCTTCCAATCCTGTTGATCCCGCCGGCGGCGTAAAGTGCATGAAATGCCGATGCAAATGAGGAGAGGGTATAGGTGCCCGGTCTTGCCACCTCGCCCATCACGTTGACCTTGATGGTACGCACGTTTCCTACCGATATCGCCAGAAAGGTTCCCGGTTGGGGGGTATCGAGGTCGGAATAGATGGAGGCAAACTCCTTCCGGATGCGCGACTCAGCCTGCTCCACGGTCAGCCCGCTTAACTGCAACCGTCCGAGTCCCGGCACGGTAATATGTCCGTCGGGAACGATCTTGTAGCGTAGGTTCAGTTCTGAGTTGCCCCAGATATCGATCAATATCTCGTCACCCGGTCCCAATACATAATTTCGCGGTGTCGGCATGTTCATATTGGGTGCGAAGGTGAGGTTTCCCCGTGCAAAGAGATCCTGTCCGTAGATTCGTTCATACTGAGGTAGCCGTTCGCCCCGTGCCAAGTTCTCGTCGATACTGCTTGTCTCCTCTGCGTCGGGAACTTCCCTCTCTGTTGCCTCCTCGGGATCGTAGTTCGATTCTACCGGGGAGCTTTTGCCACTCTCTAGCTGGTTCTGGTACTGTTGCTGCAACTGTTGGATCTGTTGCGGCGTATAGCCCCGCTTCTGCAGCTCCTGTATCGCTCTCTCTTGCGTCATGCCGGAGCCTTGTACTCCTTCTGCTCCCTGTGTTCCCTGCTGGGTATTGGTCTGTGCAGCCAGGTAACTGTTGCTTAGAAGAAACAATAGGCCGATCAGGATAAGTCTGAGTGATTGATGGATCATATAGCTTACTATTTGTAATGTGTTTGCTGTTAAATGTTTAAAAGTTATATTCGTAGATGTGGCGGTAAGGTTCGGGCACACTTCGTGACTGCCAGTCCCATTTGTAGGGAGGCAGTTCCTTGGCTTTAAGCTTACAAAATTACAACAAAAAACCTGCACATTCCGTGATTTGTACAAGAAATGCACAAAAAACGGCGTCAGGTCTCCAGCATCGAGATGCTGACTTCTACAGTTGCGCAACCCAGTTGACTGATGCGGACAACCACCGAAGATTTGCCGTCGATGGTAACCAGTTCTCCTTCCAGTCCGGCCAGCGGTCCCCTCACTACCTTCACCTTCTTGCCCGGTTGTAACGTTTCCGGGTTGAACGATACCGGCTGGTTGGAATAATTGAGTATAAACCGGAACCGGTTCATCTGTTCTTCGGGGATTTCAGTAGGGGCATGGTCGCCCCGCAACACCAGGTAGCGGAGCACGGAGGGGTGGGTGAGGACGGTACGTTGTTCAACGCTATCCACGTGCACGAAGATCATCATGGGGATCAGTACCCGCTCCACCCGCTTCTTGCGGTCGCTCCACTGACGAACCTCGTTCTGTACCGGGAGGAAGTTCTCGATCCCCAATGCGGTCAACTTATCCCGTACCCGCTTCTCGTGGTGCATCTTCACGTAGGCCGCCAACCATCGCTTACCTCTCATACCTCGCTACTCTCCGTACATTTTTCGGTAATAGTGTTGATAATCTCCGCTGGTCACCTCGTCGAGCCACTCCTGATTGTCGAGGTACCACCGCACTGTCTTCTCGATCCCCTCCTCGAACTGGAGCGACGGCTCCCAGCCAAGCTCATTCTTCAGCTTGGTGGAGTCGATGGCGTATCGCAGGTCGTGCCCTGCCCGGTCGGTAACGTAGGTGATCAGCTTCTCCGATTCGCCCTCCTTGCGCCCCAACAGCCGGTCCACCGTCCGGATCAGCACCTTGATCAGGTCGATATTTTTCCACTCGTTGAATCCGCCGATATTGTAGGTGTCGCCCCTCTTTCCCTTATGGAAGATCAGGTCGATGGCGCGGGCATGGTCCTCCACGTAGAGCCAGTCGCGCACGTTCTCGCCCTTTCCGTAGACCGGGAGCGGCTTGTTGTGGCGGATATTGTTGATGAACAGTGGAATCAGCTTCTCGGGAAACTGATAGGGCCCGTAGTTGTTGGAACAGTTGGAGATAACGATGGGCAATCCGTAGGTGTCGTGATAGGCCCGCACGAAATGGTCGGAAGCCGCCTTGGATGCGGAGTAGGGCGAGTGCGGGTCGTACCGGGTCTCCTCGGTGAAGAGGATGTCGCCGAATGGGAGAGATCCGTACACCTCGTCGGTGGAGATATGGTAGAAGAGGTGCTCCTCGCCCGGTTTCCACGTGCGGCGGGCAGCCTCCAGCAGGTTGAGCGTCCCCATCACGTTTGTCCGGGCAAACGAGAAGGGATCGGTGATGGATCGGTCCACATGGCTCTCTGCCGCCAGGTGGATGACGCTGTCGATCGCATACGTCTCGAATACCCGCTGCATCGCTTCGAAATCGCAGATATCTTCCCTGACAAACAGGTAGTTGGGACTCTTCTCGATATCCCGCAGGTTGGCCAGGTTGCCGGCATAGGTGAGCTTGTCGAGATTCACGATCCGGTAGTGGGGATAGCGGTTCACCATCAGCCTCACTACGTGAGACCCGATAAATCCGGCGCCGCCGGTGATCAGGATATTTTTCTTGATTTGACTCTCCATCAGTATAGGTTTAATTCGTTAAGTAGCGCATTATTCTTGTCCTTTTCCGACAGTACCACATCCGTTTCGGGCAGTTGCCAGTCGATCCCCAAGGCGGGGTCGTTCCAGAGGATGCCCCCTTCGGCCTCCCGAACGTAGTAGTTGTCGCACTTGTACTGAAAGATGACCTCGTCGCTCAACACCGCGAATCCGTGGGCGAATCCCCTCGGGATAAAGAGCTGCCGCCTGTTTTCATCCGACAGTTCAGTGGCGACGTGCCGGCCAAATGTGGGTGACCCCTTACGGATATCGAGGGCAATGTCGAGCACCCTTCCCTTCACCACACGTACCAGTTTTGCCTGGGCATGGGGTGGCCATTGGAAATGGAGACCGCGGAGGACGCCGTAGACGGAACGCGATTCGTTGTCCTGTACAAATTGGGTTTTGCAGACCTTCTCTTCAAACTCCCGTTGCGAGAACGATTCGAAAAAATAGCCCCGCTCATCGCTAAATACCTCCGGCTCGAGAATAACAACACCCTCGATAGATGTAGAGGTGACTTTTACCATGTTGTATCGATAAGTCTTAAAAGGTATTGCCCATACTCATTTTTCTTCATCGGTTCGGCCAGTATCCGTAGCCTCTCGTCGTCGATCCAGCCGTTGCGCAGGGCGATCTCCTCGAGACAGGCGATCTTCAGTCCCTGCCGCTTCTCCAGCACCTCGATAAAGGTGGAGGCTTCGGACAACGAGCCGAAAGTGCCGGTGTCGAGCCAGGCAAAGCCGCGCCCGAAAAGCTGTACTTTCAGTTGCCGCTCCTCCAGGAAATGCTGGTTTACTGTGGTGATCTCCAATTCGCCCCGGGCAGAGGGACGGATACTCTTGGCCACCTCCACCACCTTGTTGGGGTAGAAGTAGAGCCCCACGATGGCGTAGTTTGATTTGGGCTGTTGTGGTTTCTCTTCGATGCTCAGTACGTTGCCTTCCCGGTCGAACTCCGCCACGCCATACCGTTGCGGGTCGTTCACCCAGTAGCCGAAGACGGTGGCGCTGTTGTTCTCTTCCGCATCCTTGACTGCCTGTCTCAGCAGACCCGGGAAGCCCTGGCCGTAGAAGATGTTGTCGCCCAGCACCAGACAGGCACAATCGTTGCCGATAAACTCCTCGCCGATGATAAAGGCCTGGGCCAGTCCGTCGGGACTGGGCTGCTCGGCATAGGAGAAGCTCACTCCATAGTCCGACCCGTCTCCCAACAACCGCTTGAACCCGGGCAGGTCGTGCGGTGTGGAGATGATGAGGATCTCCCTGATCCCCGCGAGCATCAGTGCGGAGATGGGATAGTAGACCATCGGCTTGTCGTAGACCGGGATAAGCTGTTTGGAGATCCCTTTGGTAATCGGGTAGAGCCGCGTGCCGGATCCTCCTGCAAGGACGATTCCTTTCATACAGTATTTTCTTTAAATTCTTTTTGTTATTACAACAGTTGTTCTATTTTTATTTCAGCAGTTAAAACAGGTCGCAACAGATTGTCAGTCGAAGATTTAACTGCTATCATGATGCATTAGCATTATGAGCAAATACAACAATTACAAAAATAACAAAATAAAACGACAATTGTTGTAATTTTTTCAAATTAGACCGTTACAACTTTTCTGTTTGAACGGTTATTCAACAATTATTTTTATCTTTGCTCCTAAAACCGGAAAAAATGTTGAAGACTACAATTATGAGACAGATTGGTTTGTTTCTCATTTTTTTAATAGCTCCGCTATCCATACCCAAAACCGCTGCCCAGGAAATCGACAGCCTTAAGATTTTTGAAAATATAACAGATATAGAGAAACTGATTCGGCAAAGACAGGTGCAGGAAGCACCGCCTCCACAGGTGGTGCCGGGTACCGTAACACCATTGCCGCAGTTACAGGATACCTCCAAATACAATCCGGCGATCAGGGTTACCGTGCCGCTGGACTACCTCTACACCCGGAAGGAGAACGGGACGCTTCAGTTGCCCGACAACCTCTTCTTCACCACATCGCTTGAGGGGTTGACCTTCCTCGACACCATCTTTTACAACCCGCTCTTCCTGCCGATGATCTTCACGGGGAAGATGTTGCCTTCCGATCTTAACTTTTATCCGAAGAAGGAGCGAAATATCTACAGGGGGTTGCTGATTTCGCCCGACAAGACCTTTGCACCCAAGCTGATGCACTCTGCATTTGTCGACTCTGTCCGCAGGGATTTCTACAAGAGCTATCCCGACCGGGTGAAGCTTTCGGTGTTCGACCTCGAGGGGCTTCCCTCCTCCAGCAAGGATACCGAGGTGCTGGAGACGTTCAACCCCTTTAAAGAGTTGATCTCTACGGAGACGAGCTACTCGCTGAACGCTCCGCAGGTGGAGAAGACGGAGATCAGGCGAAGGTACTGGGTCTACAACGGCGACCACTCGTTCCAGCTCTCCCAGAGCTACTTCTCGCCGAACTGGCACAAGGGGGGGACAAGCAACTTCACCTTTGTCAACACCCATGTGTTGAGGATGAACTACCGGAAAGAGAAGGTGCGCTTCAACAACACTTTCGAGTGGAGGCTCTCCGTCTTTACCGCCCCCGACGACACCATCCGCAAGTACCGGATCGGTGACGACCTGATCCGCTATTACGGGGACTTCGGACTCGACGCCTTTGCCAAGAAGTGGTCATACTCGACCAACCTCGATGTGAGGTCGCAGCTCTTCAACAACTATCCCACCAACTCGAACGAGATACGGTCGGCCTTCCTGGCACCGCTCTATGTGAACGGCGGTGTCGGGTTGAAGTACAACCTCGACAAGCGGTTCGAAAAGGTGAGGCACCGCAGGGTGCGGCTGGACCTGCACCTGGCGCCCTTAAGCTTTAACTTCAGGTACATCGGCAACGAGAAGGTGAGCGTGACCCGTTACGGGATCGAGGAGGGAAAGAAACACACCATGGACCTGGGTTCCACGGTTACGGCCAACCTGATCTACGACTTCAACCGGTACATCACCTGGAACTCGCGGCTGAAGTACTTCACCAGCTACGAGAAGGTGGAGGCGGAGTTCGAGAATACGTTGAACATGGCGCTGACCAATGCTTTCTCCACCCGGTTCTTCCTGAACCTGCGGTTCGACGACAGCGTCCCGCCCGATCCGAAGTTCAAGTACCTGCAGATCACGCAGCTGCTCAGCTTCGGGCTGAACTACAAGTGGTAGGCGGGTTGCGGGTTCAGAAAGAGAACCCGTTGAGGAAGTCGCCGGTCTTCATCCGCTTTTTTCCAGACAGCTGGAGATCCAGAATCTCGATAAAGCCATCCTGCGCGGCGACCCGCAGGGTGGTTTTATTGTCTGTGACCACCTGACCCGGTGTTAATCCGTGTGCCTCCCTGATCGCTCTTGTCTCAAATATCCTGAAGTTCAGCTTCTCTCCCCGTACCTCGAACTCGGTCCATGCGGCGGGGTAGGGTGCCAGTCCCCGGACAAGGTTGCGGATCTCCTCCACCGGGCTCTCCCAGTTGATCCGGCAGCTCTCCCGGTGGATCTTGGGTGCCGGCTTCAGTTCAGTGATGGTTGCCTCCAGCTCACTCTGCGGCAGCGACCTGACCGTCCCGTCGATCACTGCATCTACGGTCTTCAGCACCAGCTTGGCTCCCAACGTCATCAGGCTGTCGTGCAGGGTGCCGGCATCCATATCCTCCCCGATGGGCACCCTCTCCTGGAATATGATCTCTCCGGTGTCGATCTCATGACTGAGGAAGAAGGTGGTTACACCGGTCTCCTTCTCGCCGTTGATCAGGGCCCAGTTGATGGGGGCGGCGCCCCGGTATTGCGGCAGCAGCGAGGCGTGCAGGTTGAAGGTTCCGCGGGGCGGCATGTTCCAGACAACCTCGGGCAGCATCCGGAAGGCAACCACCACCTGGAGGTCGGCCTTCAACTGCCTCAGTTCGTTCAGGAACCCCTCATCCTTCAGCTTTTCAGGCTGGAGGATAGGCACTCCTGCCGACAGGGCATACGATTTCACCGCCGACGGCTGCAGCTTGTAGCCCCGACCGGCCGGCTTGTCGGGTGCAGTGATGACCCCGACCACGTTATAGCCGTTTTCGACCAGTGCCTGAAGCGACTCCACGGCAAAGGCGGGTGTCCCCATAAATACGATGCGTAACTCTTCTCTCTTCATTTCGGTATCTTTTTGCCTCTTTTCACTGCAAAAATAACGGAAAAAGATCGAATTCGCCTATTTTTGCAGGATGTTTACCTCCTGCAACGATGTAAGAGAACGTATGGATGCGGCTGGACAAGCCGGAACGCCCTTCCTGTTCGGCTTCGATTTTGAGCTGAGCGAGGGCTTCTTTCTGGAGAATCCCTTGCAGCAGTCGGAAATTCTTTTCGACATGGCGGGGATCGGGAACGGGGGAACTGCTTGGACGACTGGCTCCACTTTCTCGTTCGAGGCCTTCCCGGAGGAGTATGATCTGTATGCCGGGCGCTTCTCGCAGGTGATGGAGGGGTTGCGCTATGGCAACTCGTTCTTGACCAACCTGACGATCCGGACACCGGTCGCCACCGGATTGTCGCTCCGGGAGATCTTTCACCGCAGCCGGGCGGCGTACCGGCTCTATCTGCCCGGCAGGTTTGTCTGCTTCTCGCCCGAGCGGTTTGTGCGGATCGAGAAGGGGAGAATCTCCTCCAACCCGATGAAGGGGACGATAGATGCGGCAGCGATGCATGCGGAGGAGACGATCCTGAACGATTACAAGGAGAAGGCGGAGCACGCTACCATCGTTGACCTGATCCGCAACGATATCAGCCGGGTTGCTGCCGGGGTGCGGGTGAACCGCTTCAGGTATCTCGACCGGGTGGAGACCAACCATGGGGCCATCCTGCAGGTGAGCTCCGAGATCGAAGGCGAGTTGCCGGGGAACTATGCCGGCAAGATAGGGTCGCTCCTTGTCGAACTGCTGCCGGCGGGTTCGGTCTCCGGTGCGCCCAAGAAGGCGACGGTCGACCTGATCCGGCGGGCTGAAGAGCAGCCGCGTGGCTTCTATACCGGCGTGGCGGGCTATTTCGACGGTGAGGATCTCGACTCCTGCGTGCTGATAAGGTTTATCGAGGCGACGGAGGATGGACTCTTCTTCCGGAGCGGGGGCGGCATTACGGTGAACAGCGATTGCAGGAAGGAGTATGCAGAGGCGCTCCGGAAAATTTACCTCCCCTTTAACTGAGATGAGGATGTTTCTCGAATCGATATGCATATTGGATGGCCGGGCAGTGAACCTGGAGGCTCATCGGGAGCGGATGGGGCTGACTGGCAACCGTTTCGGTTTTACTGCTCCGCAGCTGCCCGACCTGGAGCAGTTGTTGCCGGAATCGCTCCGCAAGGGGAAGGTGAAGTGCCGGATAGAGTATGACGGGAAGATCCGCTCCATCGGTTTTGATCCCTACCGGCCGAAGCCGGTCTGTGTGTTGCGGCTGGTGGAGGCGGAGGGACTGGACTACTCGTTCAAATATTCCGACAGGTCACGGCTGGATGCGCTGAACGATGCGGAGCCCGGCCATGAGGTGCTGATCGTGCAGGGGGGAGAGATCACCGATACCACATACAGCAACGTGGTCTTACGGAAAGCGGGGGAGCTTTTTACTCCTTCCGCCTCTCTGCTGAACGGCACCAAGCGGCAGAAGCTGTTGCGGGAGTCGATTGTAAGAGAGATGAAGATTACAGTGGATAACCTGGGCCGGTTCGATCATCTTTACCTGATCAATGCCATGCTCGATATTGAAGATGGAGTAGGGGTTCCGGTGAAGGAGATCCTTCCCGGCTATCTCTAAACTGTTTGAATGTTTGAGATGGGTTTATCTCCTTGTCTCAGTAGATTCCTGAAAACGCGGGCGTAGCTTTGTTCAAAGCTGTATAGTCCTGTTGGCCAGAAGAGATAAATCAGTACATTGGCATCATTTTATGGCCATAATTCGTAACGTTTAAAACATTATTTTTCTGCAGAATGGTCTCTATTTGAGGATCTAGATGACTAAAACGGATATCATTGAGATTGCTCGCAAGTTTATCCAATATTGCACCTAAGACGGCACTCATATTGGCAGCAAAAAAATTGAGCAATTCAAGTTCAATCACTGAAAACCACTCATTCCTGTTTTTTCAAAAAATGTAATAAGGTTTTGATAACCCCGAAAGTCGTTCTCTATGTTGTCCAGCCTAGGCATCTTTTTTGCCTTAAACCCTTAATTACAAGGCAAAGATACTTATTTTATTTACTTTGGCCAACTTGGTCGGAAGAAAGGTGCGAAGAAATGGTATAACTGCAAGGATAAAAAACCGTCAGGCCGTTTGTGACGACCCGACGGATAATCATGCAATATTCAATCAGTTGTTTTCGGGGCGCAACTTCCTCACCACGGCGCCGGTCTGCCACATCTCGCTTTCGCGGAGGGCCGTCAGTTCAGCCTCCAGCTTCTCGCGGTAGTCGGGCTGCGAGTTGCTGTCGATGGAGCGTTGGGCTTCGTTGCCGTTGGCCACCTCCTTGTAGAGCTTCTCGAACACCGGCTTGGTGGCGTCGTGGAACGGACCCATCCAGTCGAGCGCACCACGTTGTGCCGTGGTGGAGCAGTTGGCGTACATCCAGTCCATCCCCTTCTCGGCAAAGAGCGGCATTAGCGACTGGGTCAACTCTTCCACCGTCTCGTTGAACGCTTCCGACGGGGTGTGCCCATTCTCGCGCAGCACCTCGTACTGGGCCAGCAGGAGTCCCTGGATGGCACCCATCAATGTTCCCCGCTCGCCGGTCAAGTCGGAGTAGACCTCCCGCTTGAAATCGGTCTCGAACAGGTAGCCCGAGCCGACACCGATACCGAGGGCGACCACCCGGTCGTACGCCTTGCCGGTGGCATCCTGGAAGATGGCATAGGAGGAGTTGAGTCCCCTTCCCTCGAGGAACATCTTCCGCAGGCTGGTTCCCGATCCCTTGGGGGCGACCAGGATCACGTCGACATCGGCCGGGGGGATGATGCCGGTACGCTCCTTGTAGGTGATGCCGAAGCCGTGGGAGAAGTAGAGTGCCTTGCCTGGGGTGAGGTGTCTCTTCACCGTGGGCCATAGTGCGATCTGGGCGGCATCCGAGAGGAGGTACTGGATGATGGTACCGCGCTGGCACGCCTCTTCGATCTCGAACAGGGTCTCGCCGGGAACCCAGCCGTCGGCTACCGCCTTGTCCCACGATTTGCTCTCCTTCCGCTGGCCGACAATCACGTTGAAGCCGTTGTCGCGCAGGTTGAGCGACTGTCCAGGTCCCTGCACGCCGTATCCGATGACGGCGATGGTTTCGTTCTTCAATGTCTCCAGAGCCTTGCTCAATGGAAATTCGTCGCGGGTGACTACATTCTCTTCTACCCCGCCAAAATTCATTTTTGCCATACTGTTTATCTTGTTAAGTTAGTTGTTTGTTAATGCTTGTTTCCGTTTCTCCTCCCGCTCTGCCAGCATGTCGCTGAGACGTTCCACCCGCGACTTGGTGATGGCGATGCGGCCGGAGCGGATGAACTGGAGTACGCCGATCTTCTCGGCCAGCTCGTCGAACAGCCCCTGCGTCTCGGCATAGTGGCCTGCCTTGAGGAAGACCACGCAGTCGTTGGTCACCTCCAGCACCCGGATGTTGTACTTGCGGATCAGGTATTCGATCGACCCGTGCTCCAGTACCTTGTCGGTGGACAGCTTGTAGAGGGCCAGCTCCTGGTGGATCAGCTCGTCGTCGACATTGAAGTAGGCCTTCAACACGTCGATCCGCTTGTCGATCTGCCGGACCAACTTCTTCATCACCTCGTCCGACTCGGCAAAGACGGTGATGGTGAACTTGTGTATCCCTGCCAGTGCCGAGGGGGAGACCGAGAGGGTCTCGATATTGAGCTGCCGGCGGGTGAAGATGGTGGTGATCTGGTTGAGCACACCTACCGTATTTTCCGAAAAGATGGTGACGGTATATAACGTTTTTCCTTCCATAGTGCGTTCAGTTTAAATTTTGTTTCCGTTTCCAATCAGTATGTCGGTAACGCTGCCGCCGGCGGGTACCATCGGATATACCATCCCCTTGGTCTCCACCACCGCTTCGAGCAGGTAGGGTCCACGGTGCTCCAGCATCTCCCTGATGGCGCCGTCAAGCTCACTGCGGTCGGTCACCTTCCTGCCCCGGATACCGTAGGCTTCGGCTACCTTTACAAAGTCGGGATTCTTCAGGTGGGTCTCGGAGTAGCGCTCGTCGAAGAAGAGCTCCTGCCACTGCCGCACCATCCCCAGGTAGTTGTTGTTCAGGAGGATGATCTTCACGTCGACCTGGTACTCCAGGATGGTGCCCAGCTCCTGGATCGACATCTGGAAGCCGCCGTCGCCCACGAAGATGCAGACGGTACGGTCGGGCGCCCCATACTTCGCTCCGATCCCTGCAGGGAGGCCGAAACCCATGGTGCCCAGTCCCCCCGAAGTGACCATGCTGCGGGGGAGGGTCGACTTGAAGTAGCGGGTGGCCATCATCTGGTGCTGACCCACGTCGGTGACGCAGATCGCCTTGTGGCCTGTAGCTTCCGACACTTTGTTGATCACCTCGCCCATCTTCAGCTCACCGCCGTTCTCGGGATAGAGCTCTGCCTTGATGACACAGTCGAACTCTCTCTTCCTGTATTGGTTGAATGTCTCGAGCCAGGCCGAATGGTCGCGCTTCCCGATCAGCTCCGTGACGAGCGGGAGGGTAGCCTTGGCATCGCCCAGCACCTTGACGGTGGTCTTCACGTTCTTGTCCATCTCCGCCAGGTCGATGTCGAAGTGGATGATCTTGGCCTGCCGGGCGTAGGTTTTGAGGTTGCCGGTGACACGGTCGTCGAACCGCATGCCGATGGCGATCAGCACGTCGCAGGCGTTGGTGTTCATGTTGGGGGCGATGTTGCCGTGCATCCCCAGCATGCCGGTATTGAGCGGATGGTCGGTGGGGATGGCGGAGAGCCCGAGGATGGTGGACCCGAAGGGAATTCCCCCCTTCTCGAGGAAGGCGAGCAGCTCCTGTTCCGCATTGCCGAGAATCACACCCTGTCCTACCAGCGCGAAGGGGCGTTCTGCCTGGTTGATCAGCTCCGCCGCTGCCCTGATGTTCTCCATCTCCGGTTCGGGGAAGGGGAGGTAGCTCCTCAGGAAGGTGGTCTTGCTGTAGCTGTAGTCGAACTTGTTGATCTGCGCATCTTTGGTGATGTCGAGGACAACCGGTCCGGGACGGCCGCTCCGGGCGATGTAGAAGGCACGGGAGACCGCCCAGGGGATCTCTTCGGCACGTCTCACCTGGTAGGCCCACTTGGTGATGGGTTGGGTGATGCCGATCACGTCGGCCTCCTGGAAGGCGTCGGTGCCCAGCAGGCCGGAGACCACCTGGCCGGAGATCACCACCAGCGGGGTGCTGTCCATCATGGCGTCGGTGATTCCGGTGATGGCGTTGGTGGCGCCGGGACCGGAGGTGACCAGTGCCACGCCGGTCTTCCGCGAGACGCGGGCGTAACCCTGTGCGGCATGGACCGCCCCCTGTTCGTGACGGACCAGGATATGGCGGATGTCGTTCTTATAATCGTAGAGGGCGTCGAAGACGGGCATGATGGCACCGCCGGGATATCCGAACATGGTATCCACGCCTTCGGCAAGCAGGGAGCGGATCAGCGCCTCGCTCCCCGAAATGTTCTCCTTTGTCTGATTACTCATAATGTATGGTCGTTATGAATTGATAATTCTTACACCGCCCTTGTCGGCCGAACTGACGAAGTGGGCGTACAACTTCAGTGCGTTGGAAATCTCCCGTTCCCGCACCGGTTTGAAGGCATCCTTTCCTTTGGTCTCTTCCTCTCTCCGCCGCTCTGCCAGCTCTCCGTCGGTGAGCCGTACCTGGATGGAGCGGTTGGGAATATCGATCTCGATGATGTCGCCGTCCCTCACCAGCGCTATCTCGCCGCCGGCAGCCGCCTCGGGCGAGATGTGTCCGATGGAGAGGCCGGAGGTGCCTCCGGAGAAACGGCCGTCGGTGATCAGGGCACACTCCTTGCCCAGGTGCCGGGCCTTGATATAGGAGGTGGGGTAGAGCATCTCCTGCATGCCCGGTCCCCCTTTCGGTCCCTCGTAGACGATGACCACCACGTCGCCGGCAACCACCTCGCCGTTAAGGATGCCGGCGCAGGCGTCATCCTGCGAGTGGTAGACCCTGGCCCTGCCCGAGAAGCTCCAGATCTTCTCGTCCACTCCGGCGGTCTTCACCACACAGCCGTTCCGGGCGATGTTCCCCTTCAGGATGGCCAGTCCGCCGTCGCGGGTATAGGCGTTGTCGATGCTGCGGATACAGCCGCCGGTCCGGTCGCTGTCGAGCGTTTTGTACCGGGCATCCTGCGATCCCATCACCAGGTTGAACCGGTTGCCGGGAGCCGAGCTGTAGATCGCCACAGCTTCCGGATCGGGCGAGGAGACGGTAATGTCGTAACGGGCGATCGTTTCGCCGAGCGTCAACCCGTCGGCACGGTGTACCGAGGTGTCGATCAGTCCCCCCTTGGCTAGCTCGTTCAAGATGCCCAGGATGCCGCCGGCCCGGTTCACATCCTGGATATGGTATTTCTTGGTATTGGGCGCCACCTTGCAGACACAGGGAACTCTGCGAGAGAGTGCATCGATGTCGTCCATCGTGAAATCGACCTCCGCTTCATGGGCAATGGCCAGCAAATGGAGGATGGTGTTGGTGGATCCGCCCATGGCGATGTCGAGCGACATGGCATTGAGGAAGGCTGCCCGGGTGGCTATGCTTCTCGGCAGCACGCTCTCGTCGCCCTCGAAGTAGTAGCGGTGGGCGTTCTCCACAATCTGTTTCGCCGCCTTGCGGAAGAGGTTGATCCGGTTGGCATGGGTGGCGACGATGGTTCCGTTGCCGGGCAGGGCCAGTCCGATCGCTTCGTTGAGGCAGTTCATCGAGTTGGCGGTGAACATGCCGGAGCAGGAGCCGCAGGTGGGGCAGGCCAGCTTTTCGAGCTGCGAGATGCGCTGGTCGGAGACATTGTCGTCGGCCGATTCGATCATCGCGTCGATCAGGTCGATCGACTCGTCGCCGATCTTCCCTGCCTCCATCGGTCCCCCCGAAACGAAGATGGCGGGGATGTTCAGCCGCATGGCGGCCATCAGCATGCCCGGGGTGATCTTGTCGCAGTTGCTGATGCAGACCATCGCATCCACCTTGTGGGCATTGATCATGTACTCGATGGAGTCGGCAATCATGTCGCGCGACGGCAGCGAGTAGAGCATCCCGTCGTGCCCCATGGCGATGCCGTCGTCCACGGCGATGGTGTTGAACTCGGCGGCGAAGCAGCCCAGCTGCTCGATCTCCGCCTTTACCAGCTGGCCGATCTCGTGCAGGTGCGCATGCCCCGGCACAAACTGGGTGAAGGAGTTCACCACGGCGATGATCGGTTTGCCCATCTGCTCCTCCTTCATGCCGTTGGCCCGCCAGAGGGCACGTGCCCCGGCCATCAATCGCCCCTGAGTAGAGCTGTTGCTCCGAAGGGTTCTCTTCTCGTTTCGCTTCATGATTATTTTCTATAAATTATTTTTTTTTACTATCAATATACTCAGATACCCAGTCCCCCACTTCGCTGGTGGTGTAGGCTTTACCCCCCTCGGCAATCTCTTCGGTGACGATGCCGGCTTCAAGGCTGGCGTTGACCGCCTGGCGGATGGCGGCTCCCTCTTCATGCAGGTTGAACGCATATTCGAACATCAGTGCGGCGGAGAGGATCATGGCGACCGGGTTGGCGATATTCTTCCCTGCGGCCTGCGGGTAGGAGCCGTGGATCGGCTCGAAGAGCGAGGTGTGGATGCCGATCGAGGCGGAGGGGAGCATCCCCAGCGAGCCGGTGATGACCGATGCTTCATCGGTAAGGATATCGCCGAAGAGGTTCTCGGTGACCAGCACGTCGAAGCTCCTGGGCCACTGGATGATCCGCATGGCGGCGTTGTCCACGAAGAGGTAGTCGGTCTCGATGTCGGGATATTGCGGTGCCATCTCCTGGGCGATCTGGCGCCAGAGGCGGGAGGTGGCGATCACGTTGGCCTTGTCCACCACGGTCAGCTTCTTGCGACGCTGTCTGGCGAACCGGTAGGCCAGGTGCAGGATCCGTTCGATCTCCTCGCGGGTGTAGACGCAGGTGTCGTAGGCGGTGTTGCCATCTTCGCTCCGTCCCTGCGGCCGGCCGAAGTACATGCCGCCTGTCAGTTCCCGGATGCAGACGAAATCTGCCCCCTCCACCAGGTCGGCCCTGAGGGGGGACTTGTGGATCAGCGAGGGGAAGGTCATCACGGGACGGATATTGCCGTAGAGTCCCAGCTGCTTCCGCATCCGGAGCAGTCCCTGTTCGGGACGGATCGGGGCGTTGGGGTTGTTGTCGTACTTGGGGTGTCCGATGGCACCGAACAGCACCGCATCGGCCGCCATGCAGACTTGATGCGTTTCGGGAGGATAGGGGTCGCCCACGGCATCGATGGCACAGGCGCCGGTGATGGCTTCCGTAAAGGTTGCCTCATGGTTGAATCGTTTACAGACGGCGCGCGTCACCTTCAATGCCTGGTCCATGATCTCGGGACCGATGCCGTCGCCGGCCAATACAGCTATTTTCAAATTCATAGGTCAATTTTTTGTTACGGCAACTCCATGTGGCGGATTACCGGTATATTTCCTTTTTCTATCATGTTTAACATCTTTATTGTCGCCTTGATGGCGGCAGCGGTCTGGTCCATGTCGAGTCCCCTGGTCTTGAATATCTTGCCGTCGAACTTCCAGGTAATGATGGTCTGCACGTAGGCGTTGGTCTTGCCGCCGGGCGGGATCACCACCACGTAGTCGAGCAGTTCGGGGGTGGGTTTGTTGAGGCTCTTGTAGATCTTGTACATCGCCTTGGAGAAGGCGTGGTACTGGCCGTCGCCGGCGGCCGACTGCTGGTAGACCTCTCCCCGGATGGAGACCTTGACGGTGGCCGTGGGGCGCATGCCGTCGGTGAGGTTCAGCGAGTAGTTCAGTATCTGTATCTCCTGGTTGTCGACGCCATTCTTCAGGATATCGGAGACGATATAGGGAAGCTCGTCGGGGGTGACCAGCTCCTTCTTGTCGCCCAGCTCGATGATGCGGGCGGTCACCTTCTTGGCCGCCTCGTCGTCCACCTCGATACCGAGTGCCTCGAGGTTCTTCAGGATGTTGGCCTTGCCGGAGTTCTTGCCGAGGGCATACTCCCGTAAGCGGCCGAACCGTTCCGGTATCAGGTCGTTGTGGTAGAGGTTCTTTTTCTTGTCGCCGTCGGCATGGACGCCGGCCACCTGGGTGAAGACGTTGTCGCCGATAATCGGCTTGTTGGCGGGGATCCGTACGCCGGAGTAGCTCTCCACGATCTTGCTGACGCTGTAGAGCTTGCTCTCATCCACATTGGTGCTGAGCTTCAGCTGGTCGTGGATCAGGGCGACGATGCTGGTGACGGGTGCGTTCCCGGCCCGTTCTCCCAGTCCGTTGACAGTGACGTGAACCCCCTTCACTCCCGCCTTCACCGCCTCGAAGACGTTGGCCACCGCCAGGTCGTAGTCGTTATGCGCATGGAAGTCGAAATGGAGGTGGGGATACCGGCTGATCATCTGCTGGCAGAAGGTGCGGGTCTCCCAGGGGTTGAGGATGCCGAGCGTGTCGGGTAGCATGTACCGGGTGATCGGCTGGTGCTGCAGCTCGTCCATCATCTCGAAGACATAGGATTGTGAGTCGCGCATGCCATTGGACCAGTCCTCTAGGTAGATATTTACCTCCATGCCGCGCCTTTTCGCTTCGGCGATCACCGCCTTGATATCGGCAAGGTGCTCCTTGGCCGTCTTCCGGAGCTGGTGGGTGCAGTGGTTCTCCGAACCCTTGCAGAGGAGGTTGACCACCCGGCAGCCGGCCGTGGTGATCCAGTCGAGCGAGGCGTTGCCGTCGACAAAGCCCAGGATCTCGATCTTGTTGATATGTCCGTGGGCCGTGGCCCACTGCGCGATCTTCTGGACCGACTTGAACTCGCCTTCCGAGACCCGTGCCGAGGCGATCTCCACCCGGTCGACATTTAGCTCTTCGATGAGCAGGCGGACAATACTTACCTTCTCTTCCACCGCGAATGAGACGCCCGAGGTCTGCTCGCCGTCGCGCAGCGTGGTGTCCATTATCTCGATTTTCCTCTTTATCATGGGCTGATGATGTGATTCGGGTGATACATTAGTAGACAAACGGCCGGCTCTTTTCGTAGGCCTCGATCTTGTCGCGGTTGGAGAGGAGATAGTCGATATCGTCGAGTCCTTTCAGCAGACACTCCTTCTTGTAGGGATTGATCTCGAACGACTCCTGCTCGCCGGTCTCGTTGTTGCGGATGAACTGCGCTTCGAGGTCGACCGTGACGGTGGCCTTGGGGTTGCGCTGGACCGATGCGAAGAGGCTGCCGAGGAACTGCTCGCTCACCACCACCGGGAGGATTCCGTTGTTGAGGGCGTTGTTGCGGAAGATATCGGCAAAGAAGCTCGATACCACCACCTTGAAGCCGTAACCGGCAATGGCCCAGGCGGCATGCTCGCGGCTGGAGCCGCTGCCGAAGTTTTTCCCCGCCACCAGGACCGAACCGCCGTAGGTGGGGTTGTTGAGGACGAAGTCGGCTTTCGGCTCGCCCGATTTCTCATAGCGCCAGTCGGCAAACAGGTTGTCGCCGAACCCCTCGCGGGTGGTCGCCTTCAGGAAGCGGGCGGGGATGATCTGGTCGGTGTCCACGTTCTCTATCGGAAGGGGGACATATGTGGATGTAATTGTATTGAACTTTTCCATATTTTATTGATATGCTAATCGTTAGATTTCAGGGGTAGTGATTCTGCCCGACACGGCCGCGGCGGCTGCTACCAGCGGACTGGCCAGGATGGTGCGTGCACCGGGACCCTGACGCCCTTCGAAGTTACGGTTGGAGGTGGAGACGGCATACTTCCCTGCCGGTACCTTGTCGTCGTTCATCGCCAGACAGGCGGAGCATCCCGGCTGTCGCAGCTCGAAACCGGCCTCCTCCAGGATCCGGTCGAGCCCCTCGGCCTCGATCTGCCTGCGGACCTGCCAGCTGCCGGGTACCAGCCATGCGGTGATGTTGTCGGCCCTCCTCTTCCCTTTCACGTAGTTGGCGAAGGTGCGGAAATCCTCGATGCGGCCGTTGGTGCAGCTGCCCAGGAAGACGTAGTCGACCGGATGCCCCTCCAGTTTCTGTCCCGGCTTGAAGCCCATGTAGTTGAGCGACTTCTCGAACGAGATCTTGCCTGTCTCGTCAATCTCGTCGATCTGGGGAATGGTACCGTCGATCGGCATCCCCATGCCGGGGTTGGTGCCGTAGGTGATCATCGGCTTGATCTGCGAGGCGTCGAAGGTGACCTCCTTGTCGAAAACCGCCCCTTCGTCGCTCTTCAACGTTTTCCAGTAGGCGAGCGCCTCCTCCCACCGTTCTCCCTTGGGAGCGAACTCGCGCCCCTTGAGGTAGGCGAAGGTGGTCTCGTCGGGTGCGATCAGTCCCCCCCGGGCACCCATCTCGATGCTCAGGTTGCAGAGGGTCATCCGCTGCTCCATGTTGAGGTTGCGGACCGCCTCGCCGGCATACTCCACGAAGTAGCCGGTGGCTCCGCCCGTGGTGAGCTGCCAGATCATGTAGAGGGCCATATCCTTGGCACTTACGCCCTCTCGGAGCTTTCCCTCGAAGTTGATCCGCATGGTTTTGGGCCTCGTCTGCAGGATGCATTGCGAGGAGAGTACCATCTCCACTTCGCTGGTGCCGATGCCGAAGGCGATGGCGCCGAACGCCCCGTGGGTGGAGGTGTGGCTGTCGCCACAGACGATGGTCATCCCCGGTTGTGTAAAGCCATTCTCCGGTCCGATCACGTGAACGATCCCGTTCTTGGAGTGGCGCAGGCCGTAGTAGGTGAGCCCGAACTCCCGGGCGTTCCTGGCGAGGGTGTCGACCTGGTAACGGGAGACCTCGTCCCGGATGGGGCGCTCCTGCTCCATGGTGGGGATGTTGTGGTCGGCCGTAAGCAGCGTCTGCTCCGGACGGAATACCTTCAATCCCCTTGCCCGAAGTCCCGCAAAGGCCTGGGGACTGGTTACTTCATGGCAGAGGTGGCGGTCGATATAGAGTTGCGAGGGACCCTCCTTTACTGTGGTAACCACGTGTGCGTCCCAGATCTTGTCAAAAAGCGTCTTCATATCTGTTTTTTTCTCTTGAATTTATTTATTCCACAAACTTGTTAACCGCATCGATAAATGCCTCCACCGAAGCGGAGACGATATCGGTATTGGCCGAGAAGCCGTAGTAGAGCAGTCCGTTGTGCTCCACCTGCATGTGGACCTTGCCCACATCGTCGCTTCCGCGGTTGATGGCCTGGATCAGGAACTCCTGGATCACCATTTCGCGGCTGATGATCTTCTTCACCGCCTTGATAGCGGCGTCGACGGGACCGTTTCCGGTGGCCGATGCCTCGAAGTGCTCGCCGGCGATGTTGAGTCCGATACTGGCTACGTGACGCAGACCGATTCCGCAGGTGACCTGCAGGTAGTCGATCTGGATGCGGTGCAGTTTCGACTCCTTGCCTACCAGCGAGAGGATGTCGTCATCCTTGATATCCTTCTTCTTGTCGGCCAGTGCGAGGAACTTCTGGTACACTTCATCCAGCTCGCCGTTGTCGATATCGACGCCCAGCAGGTTGAGGCGGTTCTTCAGTGCGGCGCGGCCACTCCGTGCCGTCAGCACGATGGAGTTCTCGTCGATTCCCACATCTTTCGGGTCGATGATCTCGTAGGTCTGCACATTTTTCAGTACTCCGTCCTGGTGGATGCCCGAGGAGTGGGCAAAAGCGTTCCTGCCCACGATCGCCTTGTTGGGCTGTACCGGCATGTTCATCAGCGTGGAGACCAGCCGGCTGGTGGAGTAGATCTTGGTGGTGTTGATATTGGTATCGAACCCGAGGTCCTTGTGGCTCTTCAGTGCCATCACCACCTCCTCGAGCGAGGTGTTTCCGGCCCGCTCGCCGATTCCGTTGATGGTCACCTCCACCTGTCGCGCGCCGTTGAGCACCCCGGCGAGGGTGTTGGCGGTAGCCATGCCCAGATCCTGATGGCAGTGCGTGGAGAGGATGGCCTTCTTCATGTCAACATGGTCGATGAGGTACTTGATCTTTGCACCATAAACGTGGGGAAAGCAGTAGCCGGTGGTGTCGGGGATGTTGACCACGGTGGCACCGGCATCCACTACCGCCTGCACCACACGGGCGAGATATTCGTTGTCGGTGCGGCCGGCATCCTCGGCGTAGAACTCCACGTCGTCGACAAACCGGCGGGCATGCTTCACCGCCTTCACTGCCCGTTCGATGATCTCTTCGCGGTTGGAGTTGAATTTGTGCCGGATATGGATATCGGATGTGCCGATCCCGGTGTGGATCCGTTTCCGTTTGGCATATTTCAACGACTCGGCTGCCACCTCGATATCCTTTTCAACTGCACGGGTGAGGGCGCAGATAACGGGCCAGGTGACCGCCTTGGAGATCTCCACCACCGAGTTGAAGTCGCCCGGACTGGAGACCGGGAAACCGGCTTCGATCACATCCACACCCAGCAGTTCGAGTGCCTTGGCCACCTGAATCTTCTCGATGGTGTTCAGTTGACAGCCGGGAACCTGCTCCCCGTCGCGCAACGTCGTATCAAAAACATAAACTCGTTCCATATCTATTTTCTACTTGGTTTGATCTGTTCCATTATAAGAAGAAACCTTTCCCACGCGGTGAGAAAGGTTTCTTTATCAAGTTATTTGCTATTCAATATCGATATACCGGTCTCACCCTCCGAAATGCTCCAGAAGTAGAATGGAAATGACTAGAATAGCGATAGAATGTTGACTCATCATTGAAATGAAAAAGTTTTTTCTTGTAATTGAGTGCAAAGAAAAAGCAAAAAATCGGAATGGCAAAATATTTTCCATATTTTTTTCAAAAAAAATTACGAATTGAAATAAAAAGCGAGATGTTGGTTACAAAGTTTAGGTATCTCTTCCTTGTGCGGCCGATTATCACTATTTTTGTCGACCCGACCAATAGGGAGAGGAGTGGAGAGGATGAAAGAGAACAGCAAAGCCCTTCTATATACCGCAATAGCCATCGCCAGCTGGTCGACGGTTGCTTCTGCCTTCAAAATCGGCTTGCGACACTACGGTGCCTTCGAACTGATACTGGTGTCGGCCATTACCGCTACGCTCCTCTTTGCCGGGGTGCTCACCTTTCAGCGCAAGTGGCACCTGTTGAAGGGTTTGAACCGGAGAGAGCTGGGGAGCTACGCCTTTACCGGCCTGTTGAACCCTGCCCTCTACTACCTGATCCTTTTCCGGTCGTACGACCTGCTGCCGGCACAGGTTGCACAGCCGATCAACTACTTCTGGCCCATTCTTCTGGCCCTGCTGCTGGCGGTGATCGAGAAGCGGCCTGTTCCCCTCTTCAAGTTTGCCGGGATGATCATTTCGTTTGGCGGTGTGGTGCTGATCTCGGTGGGTGCCGAGGGTATCGCAGGGGTTGAGCTGTCGAAAGCCGGAATCCTGCTCGCCTTTTTCAGCGCCTTCCTGTGGGCCACCTTCTGGATCGTGAACCGGCGTAACAGAGCGGTGGACGGTATTGCGGGACTCTTTCTCAGCTTCCTCTCCGGCTCCATCTACCTGTTGCTCGCCGCCCCGTTCCTCTCGTCCCGCCTCGCTTCGCTGCCTGGATTGTTGTCGGCCCTATACGTGGGGATGTTCGAAATGGCCGTCCCCTTCATCTTCTTCGGAATGGCCCTGCAGAAAAGCAGCAATCCGGCGCTGACCAACCAGCTCTGCTACCTCTCTCCCTTTATCTCCCTCTTTCTGATCCATGCAGTGGTGGGAGAGACCATCTACCTTACCACCTACCTCGGACTGCTCCTGATTGTTTCGGGCATCCTGCTGAACGAGTATCTGAAACCCGTCGGGCGCTTGCTTGCGAAAGTTGTACAATTAACAAAAAATAACAAGATTCCATGCAAGGAAAGGGACAAGGGTGGATTTAAAGGGTAACATGTAGAACCAAATGATGAAAAAAATGAAAACGATGAAAAAATCTACTTTACTGTTGACAGCGGGGTTGCTCTTTGGCTCCCTCTTCCTCCCCTCATGTCTGAACGACGACGATGATGTGAACCGCTTATATCCGAATGCGCTGGTGACCGTTAAGCATGCGGGGGATAAAACTGTTTTTCTGCAGTTGGACGACAAGACGACACTGCTTCCCGTGAACCTGACCACTTCACCCTTTGGAGAGAAAGAAGTTCGGGCGCTGGTAAACTATAAGGAGGTGGACATACCCAGCAGTGGATACGATCAGGCGGTACACGTGAGCTGGATCGACAGTATCCGCACGAAGGGGATGGTACCCAACCTGGGTGATGAGAACGATCAGAAATATGGCAACGACCCGGTGGAGATCGTACGCGACTGGGTGACGATTGCCGAGGATGGATATCTTACACTCCGTTTCCGTACCGAGTGGGGTTATCCGCGTGTGGTGCATTATGTGAACCTCTTCTCTACCAACAATCCGGAGAACCCGTATGAGGTGGAGTTCCGCCACAATGCGAACGGCGATATCGGCGGACGACTGGGTGACGGACTGGTGGCGTTCCGGCTCGACAGCCTGCCTGATACGCAAGGGGAGACCGTGAAACTGAAGCTGAAATGGAGATCGTTCAGCGGCGAGAAATCGGCTGAGTTCGACTACAAGACGCGTGCGGCCACACCGGCCAGTCCTGCCATTGCTGCCGAACGCAGCGTAATACCGTTGCAATAACCGATTATTTCACCGTTGCTTCGAGCAAAATCTGTAAATGACCAGAGACGTAGACAGGGAGGAGACACTGCTTCGGCAGATCATACGGGGTAACAGAGCGGCCATGAAGAGGTTCTACGACACCTATTCGGGGTATCTTACCGCCGTATGCTCCCGTTACGTCCCGGACAAGGAGGATGTGAAGGATATCCTGCAGGAGAGCTTTATCAAGATCTTCAAGGCAGTGGATACGTTCGAATACAAGGGAGAGGGATCGTTAAAGGCGTGGGCGTCGCGTATTGTGGTCAACGAAGCGTTGAAGCATATCCGCACGGGCAGCAGATTGAAGGTGACGAACATGCCGGAGGGGGAGCTCCCCGATCTGGCGGACGACCGGGAGCCCGACTTCCACGAGATCCCTACACCGGTGATCATGGAGATGATCAGAAAGTTGCCCATGGGTTACCGGACTGTATTCAACCTCTATGTGTTTGAGGAGAAAAGTCACAAGGAGATTGCTTCGCTTCTCAATATTTCGGAGAGCACCTCTGCGTCGCAGTTGCACAGGGCCAAGGCCCAGCTGATGCAGGAGATCGATTCTTACCGGTTTAAAAAGATGGCACTATGAGTAATCAATGGCAGGATGAGTTGCGCAGCCGGATGGAGCATTATGAAGAGCCTGCTCCTGAAGGATTGTGGGAAAGAGTTGAGCAGATGATGAATGCCGGTAGTGGAACCATTGCACGGCCGGTAGGAAAAGGTGTGGGGATGTGGTACAGGCGTGCCGGAGCAGTAGCCGCAGTCGGCATCGTGCTGTTTTTTACCGGACTGTATCTCTTCAGGGAAAATCAAAAAAATGTTCAGTCCGTCGCACTACAAGACAGTAACGAACGGCACGCTCCGGCAACGCTTTCCATCCGGAAACCGCAGTTGGCGCAACAGCTCGGGCCGGTAGCCCCGGTAGCCCCGGTTCGCCCTGTTGCCGTTGTCCGTCCGCTTCCCGTGATTGACGAAGTGTCTGCCGAACAGCCTGAAACGTCTGCCGAACAGCCCGAAACGTCTGTCGAACAGCCCGAAGCGGTGGATGAATCTCCACTTCCCGCCCCAAAAATCGAGAGGAGCAACACTCCCGCCAGCAGCGGCAAGGAGGAGTTCCGTCTGCCGGCAAGGCGGCGCAACAGCCAACCGGCCAGGTGGCAGACCGACCTGTATGCGAACAATATACCGTCGGGCTCCGTGGCCCATTACGACGGATACCGCACCTTTACCCCCTCGGGTCTGGTGTCGGATGAGAAGGAGGAGCTGCTGGCCGGCAGGGCAGAGGTTCCGGGCACCTTCCTGGTAGGCGACGAGTACCGGCATGTCTATACCGATATCAGCCATTCACAGCCGGTCACCCTGGGATTTTCGCTCAAGTATGGCCTCGGCGACCGCTGGAGTATCACGGGGGGAGTCAACTACACCATGCTCACCTCCAGGTTGAGCACTGGTAGCTATAGCCAGTACTACCGCAGCCGCCAGACGCTGCACTACCTCGGTCTCCCGGTAAGCCTCAACTACACCTTCTGGAGGGGCGACAAGCTCTCGGCCTATGTTTCAGGCGGAGGAGCCGTGGAGAAGAGCGTTTCGGGAAGCCTCACTACCGATTATATTGTGGATAATGTGGTGGAGGAGAGGATTGAAGAGCGGATGAGGGTTAAACCGCTGCAGTGGTCGGCCACCGCCGGCGCCGGTGTGGAGTACCGCTTCTGGAAAAGAATCGGTCTCTATGCCGAGCCGGGAATGAGTTACCACTTCAGCAATGGCAGCAGGGTGGAGACGATCTACCGGGAGAAGCCGCTCAACTTCAATATCCGTCTCGGATTACGTTTTACCCTCACCGATTGATATTAAATGAACCCAATTAAAAAGTCATCCCGAGTGATGGCTTTTTAATTTATTGTAATCTTTCATATTGGTAGATGAGTGAACTGCGTGGCTGCTCCAGTTTCAGTGTGAGTCCGTTCCGTAGCGCCTCACCCGTCAGGTAGAAAGAGTGGGCGCTATCGCGATCGGTTAACTTGTAGGTTGCCCCCGGCTGGAGAGCCGACAACCTCACCGTGATCTCGTCGCTGGTACACTCTTCCCGCCTGAATGCCACGATGATCCCCGTTTCATCGGACGGCCTGTGGAGCTGATAGACCATCCAGATATCATCGGCTGTCATATCCTCATAGGAGGTCAACGGATAGTATTCCCCGTAATAGTAGGGGCGTAGCTCCATGAACTCCTTGAAACAGCGCTGCATTTCGGTAAAGGAGGATGACTGGTCGGTGATCTTCCAGTTGAAGATTACCGAGGTGCCCAGGCTGGAGCGAAAAGTAAAGCGGTCACTCTTCTGGACGCCGGTCCCGGTCAA
The DNA here is from genome assembly GCF_900095795.1 of Petrimonas mucosa. Classification (NCBI taxonomy): domain Bacteria; kingdom Pseudomonadati; phylum Bacteroidota; class Bacteroidia; order Bacteroidales; family Dysgonomonadaceae; genus Petrimonas; species Petrimonas mucosa. Next base: position 3,383,583 of record NZ_LT608328.1, on the reverse strand, counting down.
CGGTAAAAAGAGACTGAGTCCATAGGTGTGTGTCTGGTATCCGACCGGCTCGCCGTAGGTGTAGTCGGTACGCCACATCGGAGCACTCCGCTTCATCGTCTCAAAGTCGAGGCGACGTCCTCCGCTGGCACAATTGTCAATTATCGCCTCCGGAAATCTCCGTAGCAGGTAGTCCCAGAAAGCGTAGAGACCCTCAATATGGCGTATCTCCCTGATACCCATCCTGCCAGGCGCATCATTCTCTCTCCAGAAGTTGTCGATTCTCATGTTGAAATCCTGGCGATAGTAGTCGATCCCGTTCGCCTCCATGAAGTCGCCGATATAGTTGCAAAGCCATTGGAGCGCCTCCCTGTTTCCCAAGTCAAACAAATAGTCGCCTGTTCCATCCGCTTGAAGCATCCACTCCTTCCTCTCCCTGCCCCATTTCGAATCCTTGACCACCCTCTCCGGTTCAAACCAGACCATGAACTTGGCGCCGGCCTTGTGTACCTCGTCAGATATCGGTTTTAGCCCCCCTGGAAAGCGATCCTGGTCCACCTCCCAGTTTCCGACCGTGTTGGCCCAGTTCTTCTCCTTCTCCACCTCATTGGCGTGAATATACCAGCCCGCATCGAGCCAGAACACCTCCGGAACCAGCTTGAACCGCTTATACCGGTTGATCATAGCAATGGCATAGTCGGTCGTCAGGCAGGTAGGTATCCAGCTCTTTCATCCCGGCCCGGAGGGAGAGACCGCTCGCTTTATTTTTCTCGAAACGGGCAAACCAGGTACCGGTCCATCCAACAGCCACCATGACTCCACTACCCGTTTCCGATTCGATGTTGAAGAAGGGGAAGGCGTGATCGGAGGAGCGTCCGTTCCGGGGATAGATCTCAAATGGCACACCCGCCTTCAGCACCTCTTTTTTAGGATTGAAATCGCTTCGGGAGGCAGAGCTTCCGTTGGCATAGTGCAACAACAGTTCGCTGCCGCCACCATAGCGCCAATCCACATCAATTACCGAAACCGCTGTTATCTGTGGCGAGTTCTCGTCCGAACTGTTGGTGAAATGGAGCACCCACTCCACAGCCTCGTGCGACGGATAGTACTTCAGGTGACAGGTCACGATCATTCCCGTTTCCCTCTCCTTCCAGCTGTATTGGTTCTCTACTGCACCCGCCGCATCGGGACTCCCCTTTTTCGCCGAGAATTGCCATTTTCTGATAAAGGTGGAGGAGTGGACGCCATTGTACCGGAACGAGAAGGGTGGGATAACCTCTTTTCTAAATTGTTGATCCACCCAGTCGGCCACCTTCACCTCCTTTTTCCCGAACCGGGAGAGGGACTGGCCAAAGGTTGGCGTGGCGAACCACACCAGGTTGAGAATTAGCCATGTTACTACATTTCGTTTCATACTCTTGACTTTTACAGCCCCTCTGCCCCTTTCATATCCTGTCTACCGCATTGTCTGGTTACAGGCTAAGGTTTGGATTGGAGCTATTCAGGGTTCTCCTGTTGTGTGTTGGTTAACATTAGTTTAATCGATTCAACTTCGAATTTCGTTAAAATTTATCGATATATGTGGCCTGGAAAGTGGCAAGATATTGTCATTTACGTTTTATTAACTAAAGGAGCGGCTCCAGCTTGCAGATATGAAGCGGCATGCCCCAAAAAAAACGGTCCCCTCCGACAGAGAGAACCGTTAATCCTATTTGATGATTAAAGATGTTGCTTATCCGAAATCGTCGAACATGATCATTTCGGGCGGTACGCCGAGGCTGTCGAGCATCTTTTGCACCGCAGCGGCCATCGGGCCGGGACCGCACATGTAGTACTCGATATCTTCGGGAGCGTCGTGATCCTTGAGGTAGGTATCGTAGATCACCTGATGTACGAACCCGGGGGTATACTTCACGCCGGCAGCATCTGCTTCCGGATCGGGACGGTCGAGTGCCAGGTGGAACGAGAAGTTGGGGAACTCGCGCTCCAGTTCGTAGAAGTCTTCGAGGTAGAATGCCTCCATCAATGCGCGTGCGCCGTAGAAGAATGACATCTTGCGGTCGGTTGTCTTCAGCGTCTTGGTCATATGCATGATCTGTGCACGCAGGGGAGCCATACCGGCACCACCACCCACCCAGAGCATTTCGCGCTTGCTGTTGACGATGGGGTGGAAATCGCCGTAGGGACCCGACATGATCACCTTGTCGCCCGGCTTCAGGTTGAAGATATAGGAGGAGACGATACCTGGACTTACATTCATCCAGGTGTTCCTGGCCCGGTCGAACGGCGGGGTTGCCACACGGACGTTCAGTTTGATGATATCCCCTTCGGCAGGGTAGTTGGCCATGGAGTAGGCGCGAATGGTCTCTTCCTCGTTCTTGACGGAGAGATCCCACATCTTGAACTTGTCCCACTCCGGTTTATACTGGTCGTCGATATCGAAATCGGTATACTTCAGTTCATACTTGGGAACCTTGATCTGGCTGTAAGAGCCCGGGATGAAGTCGAGATGCTCGCCATCGGGCAGTTTCACGATAAACTCCTTGATAAAGGTGGCTACGTTGTTGTTCGATACAACTTCGCACTCCCACTCCTTCACGCCGAATACCTCTTCCGGCACCATGATCTCCATATCCTCCTTCACCTTCACCTGGCAGCTGAGACGCCACTTGTCCATCTGCTCCTTGCGGCTGAAGTGGCCGGTTTCGGTGGGTAGTATCTCTCCACCACCTTCCAGTACCCGGCAGCGGCACTGTCCGCACGTTCCACCGCCGCCACAGGCGGACGAGAGGAAGATATTCTGTGATTGCAGCGTATTTAGCAGGGTTGACCCCATGGGAACCTCCAGATTTTTCTCGTTATTGACGGTAATCTTCACATTTCCGGACGGCATCAGCTTCGCCTTGGCCACCAGGATGACAATTACCAAGATCAGAATGATCAACAGGAAAACCACCACACTGGTCAAGATGGTTATTCCGCCTGAACTCATTAACAACACATTCATTGTATATTCCTGTTTTTATTAAATGGTAAACTCTGTTTATTTTTGATTGGCAATGAGTTCCGACTTAGATGTTGATCCCGGAGAAACTCATAAACCCGATGGCCATCAGGGCGGTGATGATAAATGTGATACCCAGCCCTTTCAACGGTTTGGGAACGTTGGAATACTCCAGTTTTTCCCGGATGGCCGCCATGCCCACGATAGCCAGCAACCATCCTATACCGGAACCGAATCCGTAGGCGGTAGCCATGCCCACATTGGCAAACTCGCGCTGCTGCATGAAGAGCGAACCGCCCAGGATGGCGCAGTTCACGGCAATCAGCGGCAGGAAGATACCCAACGATGCGTAAAGCGAGGGGCTGAACCTCTCCACGATCATTTCGACCAGCTGTACGAAAGATGCGATTACGGCGATAAAGATGAGCAGGCTGAAGACGCTCAGGTCGACTGTCGCAAACTGTGGACCCAGCCACGCCAGGGCACCAGCCTTCAGCACGTAGTTTTCGAGCATATAGTTGATGGGAAGGGTGAGCACCAGAACGAAGGTTACTGCAGTCCCCAGCCCAAGAGCGGTTTTTACGTTTTTCGACACAGCAAGATAGGAGCACATACCCAAGAAGTATGCGAATATCATGTTGTCTACAAATATCGATCGTACAATCAGACTAATAGCATCCATGTTTATTTCTTTCTTTTTTATTATTCGACACTAATCTTCCTAGTTGGTTTCTTCCTGCAACTCCCTGTTTCTTGAACGGTGTACCCAGATGATCACGGCAACGATGATCAGCGCCATGGGAGCCAGCATCATCAGGCCGTTGTTCTCATAACCGGCGTTGTAGAGGGCCTGCGGTATGACCTTATATCCAAGCAGGGTGCCCGAACCGAGCAGTTCGCGGAAGAAGCCTACCACTACCAGAATCCAGCCGTAGCCGAGTCCATTGCCGATACCGTCGAGGAATGATGGCCAAGGTCCGTTCCCCAAGGCAAATGCTTCGAGGCGCCCCATCAGGATACAGTTGGTAACAATCAGTCCCACGAAGACCGACAGCTGTTTGTTCACGTCGTAAGCAAATGCCTTGAGCACTTCGCTCACGATGGTAACCAGTGCTGCCACCACCACCAGTTGGACGATGATGCGGATGCGGTTGGGAATGGTCTTCCGCAACAACGAGATGATTACGTTGGCAAAGGCGGTAACGATGGTTACGGCGATGGCCATTACCAATGAGGGTTCCAGCTTTGAAGTCACAGCCAATGCCGAACAGATACCGAGTACCTGAACCAGGATCGGGTTGTTTTTATTGAGGGGCCCCAAAAGGGCCTGTTTTGCTTTTGCTGATAATGCCATATTCTTATCGTTTTATAGTGAATGCGGAACTACTGTCCGGCATTGTTGAGTTGCAGTAAAAAATTCTTGTATTGTCCCACGCTTTCGAGCAGCATTGCGTCGACCCCCTTGCTGGTGATGGTTCCGCCCGAGATGCCGTCGACATAATCCCTTTCGGAATTGCTCTGTCCCGGTTTCACCACGGCGATCGATTTGAACTCGCCGTTCTTGATCAGCTCCTTGCCGTTGAACTGGCCACGGAAGGCTGTATTGACAATCTCTGCACCCAATCCAGGGGTTTCGCCGGCATGACCAAACTCGGAACCGTAGACGGTGCTGCCGTTGCTCTCGATGGAGAGATATCCCCAGATGGGACCCCAAAGTCCGGTGCCTTGCATGGGGATAACGTACTTCTTGGAGCCTTCCACTTCGGCCTCGTAAACAGCCAGTCCCTCACCTTCGCCCGAGAAGGCGGGATCGGTGGGCTCGATGCCTTCGGTACCTTCAATCTTGTTCCCATCGGGAGAGATGAGGTAGGCCGATTTGATCAGGCTTCTGTAGATGCCATCAGCTTCGGTCGGTGAAGCGTCGACCCGCAGCGACCGGAGGATCTGCTGCATCTTGTCGATATTCACGTTTGCAGTCTGTTTTTCGCTCAGTACCTGGTGGGTAAAGGCCAGTCCAATGGCTACGATAATCACCATCACCGATGCGTAAACTATTGTATATGTGCTATTTTCTCTATTCATAGTTCAAATGTAGTCAGTAGTTATTCAAAAACGCAGATCCCTATTTTTTCAAGGCTGCCCGTTTCAGGCGGCGTTTGATATTGGCATCCACCACGTAGAAATCGATCAGCGGAGCAAACGCGTTCATAAACAGGATGGCGAGCATCATTCCTTCGGGATATCCGGGGTTGAAGGTGCGGATCAGGATCGCCACAACACCGATGAGAAAACCGTAGATCCATTTTCCTTTTTCCGTACGGGCCGAAGTTACCGGGTCGGTGGCCATGAATACGGCACCAAAGGCGAAACCACCAAGCAGGAAGTGATAGAGGGGTGGCATCTCCATGGCGGCATTCTGTGCTACCAGGTTGAGGAGGCCAACGGTAAACAGTCCGCCCAGGAAGACGGAGAGCATGGTTTTCCAGCTGCCCACACCGGTGATGATCAGCAGGATGGCGCCCAGCAGGATGGCGAGGGTGGATACTTCACCTACCGATCCGGGGATCAGACCCACGAACATGTCCCACATGGAGAGCGGGTTGCCGGTGGTGCTCATGAAGGTGAAATCACCGAAACGGGAGGCGTCTGTCACGGCAAGCTGTCCAAGCGGGGTGGCGCCTGAGAATCCGTCTACCACGTTGCCGGCACCCATTCCGAAGGTATCACCGGTGCGTACCCACACCTTGTCGCCCGACATCTTGGAGGGGTAGGCAAAGAAGAGGAATGCACGGGCAATCAATGCCACGTTGAAGATATTGTATCCGGTTCCACCGAAGACCTCCTTGGCAAAGATGACGGCGAAAGCGGTAGCCACGGCAATCATCCAGAGCGGGGTGTCGATCGGAAGGATCATCGGGATAAGCATCCCCGAAACGAGGAACCCTTCGGCCACCTCTTCCTTCTTCACCTGGGCCATGGCAAATTCGATGCCGAGACCCACCACGTAGGAGACAACGATCTGCGGCAGGATGGCCAGCAGTCCGTAGAGGAATGTTTCAATAAAGCTTGCCTGAACATTGACTGCCAGGTAGTGCTGATAACCCACGTTGTACATCCCCATCAGTAATGCCGGAATAAGTGCCAGTATCACGATAACCATCGTACGCTTCGAATCCCTGGCGTCGTGGATGTGAACTCCCGATCTCGACGTCTTGTTGGGAACGTAGAGGAATGTTTCGAAGGCGTCGAACGTAGAATTCAACCAGTGGAACTTACCTCCTTCTTCGAAATTGGGTTTTATCTTATCGAGAAAATTTCTTAACGACATGTAATGTATCTGTTTTAATTATTGTTATTCTTTGTTTGTTTGCGCAGGATCATGCCGGTTACTCCATCTCTTTTCTGAGCATGTCGAGCCCTGTGCGGACAATACGTTGCAGTTCCAGCTTGGAGGTGTCTACAAACTCGCAAAGCGCGAAATCTTCGGGTGCCACTTCGTAGATCCCCAGCTGTTCCATCTTGTCGATATTGAAAGCGAGGATCGCCTTGATCAGCTGTTCGGGGAAGATATCCAGGGGAAATACCTTGTCGTACTCGTTGGAGACGATGATGGCCCTGGGACCTCCCAGCAGGCGAGCGTCGAGGCGGTAGGCCTTTTTCAGTTTCAGGTAGGTAGGACCGGCACTGTAGCGGTTTGGCGAGAGGGATGCCCAGCCAAATGCTTCGTGTACGTCGTCGCCTTCCGGAATCACGGTCAGCTGCGAATGGGTGGCGCGTAACACACCGTTGGCCTCGATCCGGGTACCGGTGAGGACGTTGCCGCTGATATATCTCAGGTTGCCTTTCCCTTCGACGGTTTTGGCGAAGAGTTCTCCCAGCTGGGTGCCGATAACCATCTCGTAGTATCCGGTCTCTTTTACCTCCGATCCGGTAAGGGCAACGGCGCGGGTGAGGTCTACCACACCTTTGTTGAAGAGCCGTCCGATAAAGAGCAGATCGAGCGCGTTGAGTGTCCAGACCACTTCGCCCCGGTTGACGGGAGCCAGACGGTTGATCTGTGTTCCGACGTTGCCGGCGGGGTGGGGACCTTCAAACTCGGTCAGAACCACGTTTTCGGCTTTCCTCAACCCTTCGTTGCGGGTGTCGGGGCTGATGGAGAGGTAAACTTTCCCCGGGGTGAGTTTGGCTAATGCATTCAGCCCGGTCTGCAGGTCAGCCTCTTCTCCGTCGAGGATGAAGTCGTACGAAGGTGCCAGCGGTGCAGTGTCGAATCCGGTGACAAAGATGTCGCGCGGTTCTTTGCCAGGGTCTGCAACAACGTCGTAGGGACGCTGTTTGATTACAAACCAGATGCCTGCTTCGAGCAATCTTTTCCTGATCTCCTCGGCACTCATCGCGGCGACCTCCGCCTTGCCGTAGTCTACGTAACTGTTCTGCTTGTCGGCTTTGATGGTGATGTCCAGGATCCGCCTCTTCTCTCCACGGTTGATGGCAGTGACCGTTCCGCTGACGGGTGACGCGAACATCATGTCGGGGTGCATCTTGGAGTAGAATAACGGTTGTCCGGCATTCACGACATCGCCCACCTTAACTTTAAGTTTGGGCGTAATGCCCTGAAAATCCTCCGGGCACACCTGCACATATTCACTTGTTATTTTGCCACGAAAAGTCTCTTCGGGTTTTCCTAACAACGGAATCTGCAAGCCTTTCTTGATTTTTATTCGATTAGCCATATATGTAATTGATAAATAACTGTTGGGTTTTTTCCGGGATAAACAGCTGTCAATCAGAGTTTATTGTAATTTAGCTGTGAGGGAAGATAGCCATTTTCCGTTCAGGGTGCAAAGATAACTGTTTTATATTCAAAAAAGAAGAATGTGGAAAAAAATCTTTATTCAAGCTTCGCAAGCTTTAAAAGCCGATTCTTTTATCACAACTCTCGAATCCAGATGTTCCTGAAGCTGACCGGATCGCCGTGATCCTGCAACCGGATGGGGCCGTCGCCATGTACCTCTACCTCGGGAAGTCCGATATAGGGGGTGGTGCCGCGGATGATCGTATGGTTCTGGACCACGATGCCGTTATGCAGCACGGTGACAGTGGGAGGTGTGCGGTAGGTGCCGTCTTTCTTGAAGGTGGGCGCGGTATAGATGATATCGTAACTGTTCCACTCGCCCGGTTTCCGCATGGCGTTCACCAGGGGAGGTGTCTGCTTGTAGATGCTGGCCGCCTGTCCGTTCACATAGGTTTCGTTCTTGTAGCTGTCGAGGATCTGGATCTCGTAGATTCCCTGCAGGAAGAGTCCGCTGTTGCCGCGACCCTGGCTTTCGCCCTGGATCCCTTCCGGTATGCGCCACTCGATGTGCAGCTGGAAGTCGCCAAACTTCCGTTTCGTCTGGATATCGCCCGTTCCTCTCTTCACGGTGAAAACGCCGTTCTCTACCGTCCATTCTGCAGGGCCGCCTTTGACGCTCTCCCACTGCGAAAGGTCCTTGCCGTCGAAGAGGAGGATGGCATCCGACGGGACGGGGTCGGGGGTTACTACCTGTGGTTGCGGTTGCCAGTACTCGGTCATCGCCGGGGTCATGGGTGCCGGTTCTGGATACTTCTTTTCCTGTGCGTTTAGAGGGAGCAGGAAGATCAATCCTGCCACAATGATCAGCTCTTTCCGTTTCATACTCTTTTTACTTTATATTATGTAGAACTTTGATCAGATCGCTTCGGTCATTTCGACCGGGTATTCCAGTGTATCCCTCATCGGGATCAGTCCGAACGAGTATCCCTCTGCCAGTAGCCACTCGATTGACCTGGGAAGTGCCTCGCGGAGGTTCCTCTCTGCTTTCAGTGAATCGTGAAAGACAATGATCGAGCCGTTCCGGGTATAGTGTCTCACATTGCCCAGCACCTGTTGCGGGGTGAGGAACCGGCTGTAGTCGCGGGTAACAACGTCCCACATGACAACCCTGTAGCCGGCCTGTTGCAGCTCCCGGCACTGCTTTATCCGCATATGTCCGTGCGGGGGCCGGAAGAGCGGTGAGTTGATCAGCTCGCGTGCCAGGTCGGTGTTCTCGAGGAACTTTTTGGGGGTGTGTTTCCATCCCTGCAGATGGTTGAAGGTGTGGTTCCCCACATGATGTCCCTTTTCGATCACCTGCCGGAAGAGGTCGGGGTGCTTGCGCACGTTGTCGCCAACACAGAAGAAGGTGGCCTTGATGTCGTAGTGGTCCAACTGGTCGAGTACCCATGGGGTTACCTCGGGAATCGGTCCGTCGTCAAAAGTGAGGAAAACTCGTTTCCGTCCAGGCTCCCCGATTCGCCAGACCGCGCCGGGAAACAGCATCCTGTAAGCCTGGGGTGGTTGCTCTATTAACATAAAAGAGTGACTCTGTTTACGGCTGTTTGTTATACTGTTCCAGCAAGCGGGGGCTGTACTGTTGCATCATCTGCAATGCCTGCTGCATGGTTGCCTCTTCCGAAGAGCGCTGAACCGAGTCGTTGGCCGAACGGTAATAGCCGCGGACGGAGTTGTCGGTGACCTCTTTCAGGATCACGTCTCCCACATATCCCGCACCTGTCAGGTAGTAGGCTTGTGCACGCTCCAGCAGCTCGCTGGTGCAGGCCTTGTATTTTTCGTTGTCGAACTCGTGGTAGACCGAGGTCATCAGCAGTAACGAGTTGATGTTATAATAGATGTCGACCATCGTGTTGGCGACCTGCCGTGGCGACAACCGGTCGTACCAGTCGAGGTTGCCACGCAGCCGCTCTTCGATCTCGTTCATCAGCTGTTCGCCCTTTTCCTTTTCGCCCAGGCGGTAGTAGGCCCTGGCGAACATGATGCCGTCGTTGCCGTAGGCGACCGCTTTAGCGGGCATCACAGTCGTGATCTTGTCGAGCAGGGCCATCGCCTTGTCGTTCTTGCCCTCCTCAATCAGTGCCTCGATCACCTGGTTGGCGTAGAGCCTGAAGGTGGAGATCATCCGGCGACAGGTCTCGTCGAGATAGATATCGGGATTCTCTTCCAGTCCGCCCCATCGGAACTTGTTCATCAGGTTGTCGTATGCCTTTTCGGTGTTGACCCCTTCGCTGACGGGGATGCCGGGAACAATCCGGTAGGCGAGTCCCGTGAGGGAGAAGTTGCTCCCCTGCAGGTTCATGTAGAGGTTCCTGTCGACCGTGGTGGCGTAGTATATCGGCCGCTTCCAGTTGTCGTCGCTGATATTGGCGAGCAGCTCCATGATCATCATCTCCTGCCGGTAGACAGCCGATTTCTGACCCAGGTTGATATACATCCTCTCCGCGGGCTTTGAACCGAGTGAGGCCCAGTCGAGCGCTGCGGTGTCGATATCGATGTAGAGCCGGTTGGAGGGGATCACCTGCGTATCGCCCGTGTTGAACGGGTTGGCTGGCTTGTACTGCCCGGTACGCAGCTTCTCCATGGTCTCCCGGAGCGGAATGGTGTCGCGGTAAGCGTTGGCATCGTAATACTGTCCGTAGGAGATGGAGGGAATATTGTTCTGTTTCAGTACATTCAGGATCTCATTTTTCGTCACCACAAATGCAGCGCTTGCCGCATCGCCCCAATATTTCTCCCGTTCCCACCTGATGGGCAGCGGTGCCGATTCATATGCCTGGCGCAACATCTGGTCTACATACCACTCGGTCTGCAGGAAGCTCAGGTTGGTTACACGCACGTCGGTGCGGAACCCTTCGGTCTCCTGTACGTACCAGAGGGGGTAGGTGTCGTTATCGCCGTTGGTAAAGAGAATGGCATTCGGTTCCACGCTGCTGAGGTAGTTCATTCCGGTGTCGCGTGCCAGTGTCCGCCCGGAGCGGTCGTGGTCGTCCCAGTTCTCTCCCGCCATCTGGACCGGTACCAGCAGGCAGGCTGCAGTGACGAGCGATGCCGAGAGGGTGGTGTTCTTGACGTAGTTGCGCAGGTAGCGGCCGATACCGGCTACCCCGATGCCCACCCAGATGGCGTAGGCGTAGAACGAACCGGCATATGCGTAATCCCTTTCACGGGGCTCGTAGGGGGTCTGGTTGAGGTAGAGCACGATGGCCAACCCTGTCATGAAGAAGAGCAGGAAGACGATCGTGAAGCTCTCTTTTCCTCTCCGTTGCAGCCGTAGCTGGTAGATGATGCCGGCGACTCCCAGCAGGAAGGGGAGCAGGTAATATTTATTGTGTCCCTTGTTGTCGACAATCTCGGGAGCGATGTTATCCTGCGGACCCAGTCCCAGGATAGGCCCGTCGATAAACTTGATGCCGGTGATCCAGTTGCCCTTGGTGATCCCGCCGTCGCCCTGGATATCGTTCTGCCTTCCGGAGAAGTTCCACATGAAGTAGCGCCAGTACATGAAGTTGATCTGGTAGTTGAAGAGAAACTTCAGGTTGTCGAAGAGCGTCGGTTTCTTGGTCCGGTCGGTCACGCCGCCCCAGACCTCGTATCCCTGGATATGGTTGCTGTAGCCCGGCTCCGACGGATGCGTGTGCATACGCGGAAAGAGCATGGTGTTGCTGTATTTATAGGTGGGGATCGTGGATGCGACGTAGCGGTCCTTCTGGTTTTCGTCAGTTTTCAGGACGCGGCTATAGCTCTTTCTCTCCTTGCTCACCACGGCACGGCCCTGGTTGTCCCTGACAATCTGCGAAGCGTAGGTGGTTCCGTAGATGATGGGGGTCTGCCCGTACTGTTCACGGTTGAGATAGCTGCCGAGCGAGAAGATATCTTCGGGCGAGTTGAGGTCGAGCGGGGGATTGGTGGACGATCTGATCGGGATGATGGCGTAGGCCGAAAAGCCAATCAGGATCACCAGCAGGCTCGACATCGAGAGGTTGATGAACTTGAAGTTCATCCGGTTCCCGGTGAAGACGAGATAGATGGCTGTTCCGATCAGCAGGAGCCAGAGCCAGACGCTGTTGCCGATAAAGAGGATGCCGGCGAGACCGATGCTCAGCAGGAATGCGATCCGTGCCCTTTTCATGTCGCCCCTGTCGGAGAGGCTTTCTAGCAGCGCCCAGATGGTGCTGGCCACCAACAGGAGCAGATAGGCGATCACACCCGAATTGTATGACATGCCCAACGTGTTCACGAAGAAGAGCTCGAACCAGCCTCCCACCTTGGTGAATCCCGGAATGATGCCGTACATCAGTATCAGAATCAGGCCGAACGAGAGGAGTAGCGAGAGCAATCCCCCTTTCCTTGTGGGGTTGTTCGATTTCTTATAGTAGTAGACCATCACGATGGCGGGGATACACAACAGGTTGAGCAGGTGGACCCCGATGGAGAGCCCCATGATGTAGGCGATCAGTACGATCCACTTGTCGGAATCGGGCTTCTCCGCATTATCTTCCCATTTCAGGATCAGCCAGAATACAAGTGCGGTAAGCATGGAGGAGAAGGCATACACTTCGCCTTCAACGGCGGAGAACCAGAAGGTGTCGGAGAAGGTGTAGACCAGTGCGCCTACCAGCCCGCTGCCGATCACGATGATGGTTTGTCCCAGGTTGAAGTTGTCGCCCTCTTCAGCCATGACCAGCTTGCGGGTGAGGTGCGTGATGGTCCAGAAGAGGAAGAGGATGGTGAATGCGCTTAGCAGGGCCGACATGCTGTTGACCATTTTCGCCACCTCTCCCGGGTCGGAGGTCAGCTGGGTGAACAGGTTACCCACAAGCATGAAAAAAGGGGCACCGGGTGGGTGTCCGACTTCCAGTTTATACGCTGATGAGATGAATTCGCCGCAGTCCCAGAAGCTGGCTGTCGGTTCGATGGTCATTAGATAAACAATGGCGGCCACGACAAAGACGGCCCATCCTGAAATCGTATTGATAAGATTGAATTTCTTCATTATTTAGCGATAAAAACGATACTCTACACAAAATCTGGACAAAGGTAAGAAAAACAATCAGCTGATTGTGTTAAAAAGAATAAAAAGGGATGATTTGATCGGTTCTCTCTTTATGTTTAAATGAATGTTAATACATATATTTAAAAGTTAAACATACTCTTTTATGTTATAAAACATGTTATTCTATAAAATTCTAAGAATAAGTGAGATATATCCCTATTTTAGCAAAATTTAATTTTTATCGCCCTTTCTCTTTCGAAATTTATCAAAAGATAATTTGGTCAAAAAGAATGAATCTGTTTACTTTGAAGCGCATTAAGGAAAAATTTCGTTATTCAAAGGTCATTTTCTTTAATAATCTGTCGGATTTCATGGAGAAAACATTGGTAATTCTGAAGCCTTCCGCGATACAAAGAAGCCTTGTGGGTGAAGTTGTTTCGCGTTTTGAAAAGAAGGGGCTTCAAATTGTGGGAATGAAGATGGTTTCTCTCTCCGACGCGATTCTGGAAGAACATTATGCTCATCTGAAGGAAAAACCCTTTTTCAAACGCATCAAGGATTCAATGCAGGTCACTCCGGTAATCGTAATGGCGCTGGAGGGCCTGGAAGCGGTTGATGTGGTGAGGATGATGACTGGACCTACCAACGGAAGAAAAGCTCATCCAGGAACCATACGGGGGGATTTTAGCGTCAGTGTGCAGGAGAATATCGTTCATGCATCAGATAGTCCTGAGTCGGCAGCGGTGGAGTTGAAGCGTTTTTTTACGGAAGAGGAGATATTCAGTTATCCACGGCCGACTTTCGCCAATCTCTACGCTAATGATGAGCTTTGACTTTAATGAAATGTATAAATTGTAACTTAAGGCCATTCTAGCTACAGCTTATGATGGAAAAAAATATGAGTTTATCTAAGGGAATAGTGTTGTTTTCTGCATCCTTGATGTTTTTTGCGTCAAGTGCCTTTGCCCAGTTGAAAGAGGGATCTTCCGGTACCAGGGCAGAGGTCGATTACAAGCAACTGCACAGTACAAGTTTAAAGAGTCAGGAAGAGCTTTTCGCCGACGGTATAAAACTCAAGATGAACCTCTCCGTCCTCGACGAGGCTGAGGCAGCGCGTGAACTGGACATGGAGGGGATTCCGTGCGACGATATTTACGGTGGGGTCTGGGAGAATGCCCACGTGAATGTATACGGTTCGTTGAAAAATGCCCCCGACACCTTTATAGTGAATCTCTCCAATTTTACCATGCCCCACGAGGGGAGGATGACCTCTAACTTCGGCCGGCGGGGAAGTCGCCGTTACCACTACGGCATCGACTTGAAAGTGCAGGTGGGAGATACGATCTACGCCGCATTCGACGGTAAGGTACGTGTGCAGCAGTATGAACGGAGGGGATACGGATACTATACGGTGATCCGTCATGTGAACGGTCTGGAGACGGTTTACGGCCACCTCTCGAAATTCCTGGTGAACGAGAATGACTTCGTCCGTTCGGGACAACCCATCGCACTGGGTGGTAACACCGGCCGCTCCACCGGATCGCATCTTCACTTCGAGGTCCGTTTCCTGGGCAAGCCGATCAATCCGAACTTCCTGATCGATTTCGAGAACAAGGTTTGTCACCGCGACGAATATCTGGTAACTGAAACGAGTTACCGGAAAACATCGCAGAGCAGTCGCGTGCTGACCTATAACAGCAACTACAAGGAACCTACCACAACCAACAATAACAAGTATGTTTCGGGCGAAGTGAAATATCACCGGATAAAGAGCGGTGACACGCTTGGAGCGATTGCCCGAAGATATGGCGTATCCGTATCGAAGCTATGCAGTCTCAACAACATCACACCAAAGACTACGCTGCGGATAGGCAAATCGTTGAGGGTTTCGTGATGTGGATAACCCCATTAAATGAAGAAGGTACAGGCGGTTGAGCTTGTACCTTTTTCTTTTTTTATTTACCTTTGTCGTTTCGATAACGATTTAAACAGCGTTGTTCCTATGAGTGAGACAAACCGGCAGTTTGACGAGGTAATCGCCATCTGCAGAGAGATGTTCGAAAAGAAATCGAGCGATTACGGACCTACCTGGAGGATCTTGCGTCCCGAGTCGGTAACCGATCAGCTGCTGATCAAGGCCAACCGGATCCGGTCGCTGGAGATCAAGAAGGAGAGCAAGGTAGGCGAGGGGATTTTTCCAGAGTTTATCGGGATTGTCAATTACGGTATCATGGGATTGATACAGCTCGAACTCGGGTATGCCGACACTGTCGATATCTCTCGCGAGGAGGCATTGCAGCTTTTCGACAAGCATATTGCGGCGACCAAGGAGCTGATGTACGCCAAGAATCACGATTACGATGAGGCGTGGCGCAGCATGCGCGTCAGTTCCTATACCGACCTGATTCTGGCAAAACTGTTCCGGATCAAGGAGATGGAGAATAACGAGGGAAAAACCATCGCTTCGGAGGGGATTGACGCAAACTATATGGATATCATCAATTATGCCCTCTTCGGGCTGATCAAACTCCATTTCGGCGAGGAGTAGTCAACCCAAACGGTTAAACCTGCAATAGGGAATCGACGATGAACAAACCCGCAAGATCTCTGAAAATTGTGACTGAACTCTCCAGAATCATCCTGGGGGGCACTTTTGCCTTTTCGGGTTTTGTGAAGGCGGTGGATCCGCTCGGTTTCTCCTACAAGATACAGGATTACCTGGTCTCCTTGGGGATGACGGGACTCTTGTCGCTCGCGCTGCCGGCAGCCATTCTGCTGGTGGTTGCGGAGTTTCTGCTGGGGACCCTCCTCTTGATGGGGATTTACCGCAAAACGGTTGTCCGGTTCATTGCCCTTTTCATGGCATTCTTTCTGCCGCTTACACTCTGGATTGCTTTGAAGAACCCGGTGGAGGAGTGCGGCTGTTTTGGAGATGCGCTGGTGATCAGTAACTGGGCCACTTTTTACAAGAATATTCTCTTGGGCCTCTGTACCCTTGTCCTGCTGAACCGTCACCGGGAGATAACTCCGTTGTTTACCTCCGGTAGCGTCTGGAAGGCGGCCGGATACACGACCCTTTTTGCACTCACCTTCTCCATCTACAATGTGGTGAAGCTGCCGGTTTTCGATTTTCGGCCCTACCATATCGGGGCCAATATTCCGGAGGGGATCCATATCGATCCCGCAAAGGGTGATGTGGTGGAGAACCTTTTTATCTACAGCAAGGAGGGGGTGGAGCAGGAGTTTACCGAGGAGAACTATCCGTGGAGCGACTCCACCTGGACCTTCGTGGAGATGAAAACCCGGGTGATCCGGAAGGGCGAGAAGCCGAAGATATCCGATTTTCAGGTTTTTGAACTGGACTATGACAGCCTGGCACAAGATTTTGTTGCCGGAGAGGATATAACGGAGCAGCTCCTGTTGGATGGAGGATATCACTTTCTGATGGTATCCTATTCGCTGGAGGAGATGAACCGGAGGTATCTCGACAAGTTCATGCGGGCGGCCACCTATGCGGCGGAAAAGGGATATGGTTTTTACTGCCTCACCTCCTCCCCGGCAGAGGTGATCGGTGAGTGGAGTTCGGCCAACGGCATCAGCTTCCGGTTTGCACATGTGGACGAGAGGGTCCTCAAGACGATGATCCGGTCGAATCCCGGATTGATATTGCTCTCTGAGGGTACCGTCATCAACAAGTGGGACGACAGCGAGGTGCCCGATTTAACGCCGCAGCGGGGTGAGGAGCAGCTTGTTGCCAGGGGGCTCAAAGTGAACTTTTGGGGTAAACTGATGGTTATACTCCTGATATTTACTGTTCCGTTGGCGCTGATCGGGGCGGTACCTGCCCCGGGAAGGGCGAGAATGACCAGATAGGCATAGCATTAATTTTTATATAAAAAACAACAACAATTATGAGGAAAAAGATTGTAGCAGGGAACTGGAAAATGAACAAGAACCTGCAGGAAGGTCTGGCCCTGGCTCAGGAGCTGGATGCTGCCTTGAAAGGCAAGACGGTTAATTGCGACGTGGTTATCGGTACGCCGTTCATCCACCTGACCAGTGTGGTCAATGCAGTGGATACGACGAAGATCGGGGTGGCTGCCCAGAATTGTGCCGACAAGGCATCGGGAGCATATACCGGTGAGGTGTCGGCAGAGATGGTGGCCAGCACCGGTGCGAAATATGTGATTCTGGGACACAGCGAACGTAGGGCATACTATCACGAGACGGCAGAGATCCTGAAGGAGAAGGTGTTGCTTGCACTGAAGAACAACCTCACGCCCATTTTCTGCATCGGCGAGGTGCTGGAAGAGCGTGAAGCCGGTCGCCACTTCGAGGTGGTGAAGTCGCAGATCGAGGAGTCGCTGTTCGACCTTTCGGCAGAGGATTTTTCGAAGATCGTGCTGGCATACGAGCCGGTTTGGGCCATTGGAACCGGAAAGACGGCAACGGCAGAGCAGGCTCAGGAGATGCACGCATTTATCCGCAAGACCCTGGCCGGGAAGTATGGCGAAGAGGTGGCCGACAATACCTCCATCCTTTATGGAGGCAGCTGCAACGCATCGAACGCGAAAGAGCTGTTTGCCAATCCCGATGTCGACGGCGGTCTGATCGGAGGCGCATCGTTGGGAGTGGACAAGTTCATGCCCATTGTAGAGGCTTTCTGAGCCGTTAAGGATTTTTTACCACAGATTTGGATTCAGGTCTGTGGTAAATCTCTATCTTTGCAGAAATCTAACAGATGATGAAATTTCTTACCAAGATATTGTTTCTTCCGCTGCTGCTGTTGAGTCTAGGACTATCGGCCCAGACACAGAGGCAACAGAGAGGGATACTGGAGGAGCTGAAGGCGGTGAGACCCGGAGAAGGGAAGGTGATGGTTTTTGAGGACAAGGCGATCGCCGATGTACTCGGTCGCAGCATGGCTCCGCCAAGAACGGTATACACCTCCAGCGACGGTTCACTCCAGTTCGTGAAGATGCGGGGTTTCAAGATTCAGGCATTCTCGGGAAACGACCAGCGCTCTTCGAAAAATGAGGCTTACCACAAACAGGGATTGATAAACAACGCCTTTCCGGAGATGGAGACAGTTGTAACGTTCGATTCTCCTTTCTGGAGACTGCGCGTGGGAAATTTCAAGACGCGCGAAGAGGCTACCGCTGTGCTGGAGGAGATGCGTAGGGCTTTTCCCTCCTTTGGCAAGGAGATGTACATTGTCATAGACGAGGTGAAAATTCCCGTCAATCAACTTCAAGAATAATATACCGCATGTTGCCCGAACAATCAGAGGAGAGAAGATCCATCATAGCGGATCATATGAGAGAGGTGATCACCTTGCTGGGTGAGGATGTAGCCCGTGACGGGCTGGTCAAGACGCCCGACCGTGTAGCCAAGGCGATGCAGTACCTGACAAAGGGGTATCACCAGGATCCCGAGGAGATCTTGCGTTCTGCTCTGTTCCGCGAAAATTACCGCCAGATGGTGATCGTCAAGGATATCGACCTCTTCTCGATGTGTGAGCATCACCTGCTTCCCTTTTTCGGGAAGGCCCATGTGGCCTATATTCCCAACGGATATATCACCGGTTTGAGCAAGATTGCCCGGGTGGTGGATGTCTTTGCCCGTCGCCTGCAGGTGCAGGAGCGGTTGACCACCCAGATCAAGGAGTGTATTCAGAAGACACTCAACCCGATGGGGGTGATGGTGGTGATCGAGGCGCAACACATGTGTATGCAGATGCGTGGAGTTGAAAAGCAGAACTCCATTACCACCACTTCCGACTTTACTGGGGTCTTCCAGGTGCAGAAGACCCGCGAAGAGTTTATCTCCCTGATCAGGTGATTTTTTTCCTTATCCCTTTTTAGCCATTCTTTTCCGGTCGTTCTCGTCCAGAAGGATTTTGCGTATCCTGATCGCCTTGGGCGTCACTTCCACATACTCATCCTCCTTGATATACTCGAGCGCCTCCTCGAGGCTGAAGATTATCGGCGGAGCCAACTGTGCCTTGTCGTCCGATCCAGATGCCCGCACGTTGGTCAGCTTTTTCGATTTGGTGACATTCACCACCAGGTCGCCCTCCTTGCTGTGCTCGCCAACCACCTGTCCTTCGTAAACTTCGGTCTGCGGCTCGATAAAAAAGCGTCCCCGATCCTGCAGCTTGTCCAGGGCGTATGCAAAGGCGTTGCCCGACTCGCCGGCGATGATTGAACCGTTCTGCCGCTTCTCGATGTTCCCTTTCCAGGGTTGAAACTCAAGGAAGCGGTGAGCCATGATCGCCTCTCCGGCGGAGAGGGTGAGGACGAGGTTGTTCAGTCCGATGATGCCGCGGGAAGGGATGGTAAACTCGATGTGCATGCGGTCGTTCTTGCTCTCCATGCTGATCATCTCACCCTTGCGGCGGGAGATGATGTCGATGATCTTGCTTGCCGACTCTTCGGGGAGGTTTACGGTGAGCTGTTCCACCGGTTCATATTTCTCACCGGCGATCTCCTTGATGATCACCTGCGGTTGTCCCACCTGCAGCTCATATCCCTCGCGACGCATCGTTTCGATCAGTACCGACAGATGAAGGACTCCACGGCCGTAAACGATCCAAGAATCGGAACTGTCGGTCGTCTCCACGCGCAGCGCCAGGTTCTTGTCCAGTTCGCGCATCAATCTCTCGTAGATATGGCGTGAGGTGACATACTTGCCGTCCTGTCCGAAGAATGGGGAGTTGTTGATGGTAAAGAGCATCGACATGGTGGGCTCGTCTACCGCAATCGGGTCGAGCGGTTCCGGTTTCTCCAGGTCGGTGATGGTATCGCCGATATCAAACCCCTCGATGCCGATCAGTGCGCAGATATCGCCCGACGATGCCGTTTCGGCCTTGATCCTTCCCAGTCCCTCGAACAGGTTGACCTCCTTGATCCGGATCTTCCGGATGCTGCCGTCGCGCTTGCAGAGCGCATAATCCTTGTTGGGCTCGAGGCTTCCACGGTGTATGCGGCCTACGGCGATCCTCCCCACATAATTGGAGTAGTCGAGTGAGGTGATCAGCATTTGGGGTATCCCCTGGAGCGACTTGGGGGCGGGAATATATTCCAATATGGCGTCGAGCAGCGGGATGATGCTGTTGGAGGGTTGTTTCCAGTCGTCCGACATCCAGCCCTGCTTGGCAGATCCGTAGATGGTGGGAAAATTGAGCTGCTCTTCGGTCGCGTTGAGGTTGAACATCAGATCGAAAACGGCCTCCTGTACCTCTTCGGGGCGACAGTTGGGCTTGTCGATCTTGTTGATGACCAGGATCGGTTTCAGACCGATCTCCAGCGCTTTCTGCAGGACAAAACGGGTCTGCGGCATGGGGCCCTCGAAGGCGTCGACCACCAGCAGGCAGCCGTCGGCCATGTTCAGTACCCGTTCCACTTCACCGCCGAAATCGGCGTGTCCCGGGGTATCGATAATATTTATTTTTACTCCCTTGTACTGGATGGAGACATTCTTGGAGAGAATGGTGATGCCCCGCTCACGTTCGAGGTCGTTGTTGTCGAGGATCAGATCCTCGGTGAGCTGGTTTTGCCTGAACAGGTTTCCTGCAAGAAGCATCTTGTCTACCAGGGTGGTTTTGCCGTGATCAACGTGAGCGATGATGGCGATGTTGCGTATGTTTTGCATTAAACAATCTTTTTCTGGGGTGCAAAGGTACGCTTTTTCATTGAAAAATTCGTAAGTTATTGAGAAACTGTTTTAAATTTTTTGGTTGATCGGCAAAAGTTATGGATGCTCAGAAAAACAGTTCCGGTTATTGAGCATATTTAAGGGCGTAAATGGTATCTAATTTTTCTTTAATAGTTTACAACTATTAAAACAGTATATAAAACTGTTATATATAGTTATATTATTAATCTTTATAGTTGTTTTCTGGAAAGTATGTTTACATTTGCAGGAGAATCGTATAAAACAAAGCCTTATGATGAGATTAACCGAAAAAGAAGAAGAGGTGATGCAAATTTTATGGGATAAAGGACCTCTGTTTGTCCGCGAAATCCTTGAGGTTTATCCGGAACCTAAACCTCATTACAATACCGTTTCTACCGTTATCCGGGTGCTTGAAGAAAAGAATTTTGTAAGCCATAAAGCGTATGGAAATACGTATCAGTATTTTCCCGTTGTGTCGCAGGATGAGTATAAAGGCAGGGCACTGAAGAAAGTGATTTCCCAATACTTTGATGACTCTTATACCCATGTGGTCTCTACATTGATCGAAGAGGAGCGGTTGTCGATCAGTGAATTGAAAGACCTGATAAGGAAAATTGAAAGAGGTAAAAAATAATTCTTCCGAAGATGGAAAACCTTATGGTATACCTGGCCAAGGCAACCATTTGCCTGATTGCTTTCTCCGTATTCTTCCGGTTGTTGTTGATGAGAGAGACTTTCTTTCGTTTTTACGCGTTTCACGTTGATTTCAGGATGAATCGTCTGCACAATCTTACCTTTTGTAAAACTGAAACTGAGTCAGTCGCATGCTCTTCAGCAAACTGTTTTTCAGTTTGAAGAGTTGCTGTTACCGGAAAAACTTAAAGGCCCTGAGGCTCGATACGTATTGCCGGAAGATGAGTGGGTTGAGCGTGCCAACCCTGAAGCGGCTGTTTCGCAGCACACGACCGGTGTAAGCATTGGAAGGCCGGTCTCCCCGGTTACGGCATTGACTGTGATTTATTGGCTGGGTGTAGGAATAATGCTGTTGCGCTTGGGAGCCTCTTTTATCAGTTTGTATCGTCTGCTTGGAAAGAGCAGAAGGATCGAGAAAGAAGGCTATAAATTGATTGTCAGTTCCGGGAATGGTGATGCTGTTCGGAATCTCCTGTTTCAGTTGAAGGATTTTCTTGCGAATTTCTGGTGTCAGGCGTTCGGTGATGGCATCTGTAACTCTCTCTACCGTACCGTCATATCTTGATCCCTTTCGGATATGAATCATGTCAAATTTCCAGGTGTCCCGGTTGTTGTGTTCATATAAAATGTGCCATTCGATACATTCCTCTTCGGTGTCAATCAGGTTTTTATAATGAATTTCCTTGAAAGATAACCTTTCTGCCAATTCCTGGATAACGGAGAAACTTTCGGCTACACTGAGTTTGTCCGTGTAGATGTGCATATCAATATCCCTGTTTTTCATCAACAGGCCCGACTTGAGTGAGTCCACCAGGTTCACGGTCGCTCCTGCCTTTTCCCAGGTTTGAACAATCCCTGTCTCTTTCAGTATTTGCCAGGCCGTTTGTTGATTCTCTGCGGCAAGTGTAAGTATATCCATACAGTTGATTTTATCGGGACAAAGATACGCATATGCCTTTTGTCAACCGGGTTTGTTGAAAAAAAATTGGTCATTTGATTTTTTAAACTGAAAACGTATGATACCTTCCGAACTGCTCCATATCCGCCTTTACAACCAGTTGCTCGCTATGCATGCTCTGACGGAGCCCCGGGAGGTGGTAGCCTGGATGGGTGCGATTTGAAGGCTTTTCTTGAAACCGACAACGGTAAACAGGTCGGCAAGTTGCTCCTTGCAGCTGATATCAACTGTCAGGGGGAATAACTTCCCTATCGGTTTCGCTGTGGCTAACTCCTCTTTTTTGGTTTTCGAAATATCCAGTTCAGCAAAGGATTTGAGATGCTTTTCGGTGAAATAGAAACTCATCTTGAAGAATCCTTCCCAGATGGAAAGCCAGAGAATGGTTTTTTTCTTTTGTGTTATTTTTCCGAGCCATGCTTTCCCGTCGTTGTAATACCTCCACTCGATGTTCAGCCCATACTCCGGGCTTGTAATCCTTCCGAGGAACGATGCCAGGACGCTGTAGACTGAATTGCCCAATACGTCATTCAGTACCCTTTCTGTGGGAATTATTTCCGGGTCTCTCAGTTGCATTTTTGGTTCCATAGCCAAAGTCCATAAGCCGTTGCCGGTTAAAATTTGCTCTTAGATGAGTTGCATGAAAAAAGAGGGTAACCCTTGATAGGGTTTACCCTCCGTCAAATGATGTCAGATCTTCTTCCCGATATAGAAGACATATCCGTAGTACTCCTTGTATTTGTCATACAGCAATTTCTCGCGACGTTGCTCCCGGACGAGCATCTCGGCCGTGGGGTTGCCCGCATGCTGCTGCAGGAACATCTCCTGCACGGCAATCTGCGGAGCATAGAAATGGTCGGTCCAACAGTTTTCCGGCAGGATAAAGGTAGCTACGGGAACATAGCCTGCTTTCTCCATCTGTGCCACCTTGTGAGAGACGGTGTCGATCTCCGGATAGGCATCCATCCAGAAATCGTGGATCTTGGCAGGGCGTTCCACAGTGAACCAGGAGGCTTCCGATATGGCAATATATCCGCCTCTCTTCAGCAGTTTCCGCCATTCGTTCAATCCTTTTTCAAAACCGATGTTGTAAATCGACCCTTCCGACCAGATCAAATCGAGCTCCTCCTCCTTGAATGGAAGTGAAGCCATATCTCCAGTAATCCCTTTCACTCGCTCCTGCAGGTTGTGTTTGGTCGCGTTCCGGTTAAAGAGATCGATAAAGAGGGGGAAGAGGTCGATGCCGGTAATCTGCCCCGGGCAGTGTTGTGCCAGCGTCATGGTCTGTCCCCCGGTGCCGCAGCCGATGTCGGCGATGCAGGCAGTGTCGGTGAGGGGTTCGATGAAGCTGAATGCTTTCAGCGTTACTTCGGGACTTCCCGGTCCCTGTCGTTCAAGGTTGGTGAAATATTCACAGATCAGGTTGAAATCGAAGTCGTGTATGGAAATGTTTTCGTTGCTCATGATGTTTTTGAATAATATGGTGATATAACAAATACTACTCCGGCAGGAATCTGCCTGAGGAAAAACTGATGGATAACCTTTGGCTGCTTGCGCAAAGGTTATTTACTTCACCCGATCCGTACTGTTCTTAAACATCCAAACTTGTTAGCAGTGACAAAGATAACAGGTTTTTTATCGAAAATAATCAGGTGACTCGTTTTTTTGTGTAGGACGCAATACCTAAAATGCACGCTTGGTGTTCAGAAAATGGGAACAACTTCTGTTTTAAAGCCAGCACGGTAAGTTTTCCTTTTAACGATACTTGTTGTCTAAGATTCAGGGGTAATTATACTTGCGAAAGTTGAATACCTTGATTAATAGTAAATGTAACTTTTTGCATAGAAAATCGAGAAAAAGTCGATTAACTATGCAGATAATAGCTATATTTGCGAAGTAAAATATAATTACTCTATGAATTCGCTACTCGATTTTGGTATTATTCCGATAGATTACACCTCATTGCGAAGTATTTATCCTGCTCATAAATCATTAAACGATAAAATTTCCGATTTAGAAAAACAGGGTACTATTATTCGACTTAAGAGAGGAATGTATGTTGTTTCTCCTCAAGTTTCAAAAAAACACATATCTACAGAGTTGATTGCCAACCATCTCTATGGACCTTCGTACGTATCTATGGAAAGTGCGTTACGGTTTTATGGATTAATACCCGAAAGAGTATTTAATACGGTCTCAATGACCTTAAAGAGAAGTCGGAGTTTTAAGAACCAGTTCGGTCTGTTTAGTTACATATCATGTCCTGCGAATTATTACTCTATTGGAGTTTCGCCAGTCGTTCAAGAGGATTACGCTTTTCTGATTGCCACGCCCGAAAAGGCGTTATGCGACCAAATTGTTTATACCCCAAAACTGCAACTTCGTTCCATAAAATTGCTTCAAACTTATTTAGAAGAGGATATCCGGTTTGATATGGATGCATTTTTTAAAATGGACATATCTGTATTTGAAAAGTGTGCAAAAGTGAGCAAGAAAAAAACGGAGATTACTAATATCATAAAGTTATTGAGAAAATGAGTCTATTTGATCAAATGTTAGCACGTTATAGTGAAGAGGATGGAAATAAAAATGCAACCTATGAAGTGATGCAGGAAATTATTCTTGCAGGGCTTTATCGGGGTGGATTTTTCAATAAAGCAGCATTTTACGGTGGTACTTGTTTACGTATTTTTCACGGGATGAAACGTTTTTCGGAAGATATGGATTTTTCGCTTGTTGCTTCCGATGCTGATTTTCAGCTTGAGGAATATTTCCCATCAATAATCAATGAATTTAATGCCGTGGGAAAGGAGGTTGTTATTTCAAAGAAAGAAAAAAGCACATTCGGACGGGTTGAATCCGCTTTTTTAAAAGACAATACAGCGGTTTACGATTTAAAATTTCAAACCGTAAAATCCATCAAAATCAAAATAGAAGTGGATATTGATCCTCCGATGAAATTTGACACAGAACAAAAACTATTGTTGCTCCCTTACTCATTTATGACGCGTTGTTTTGTTTTATCGGATTTGTATGCCGGAAAAATGCACGCTGTGGTGTTCCGAAAATGGAAACAGCGAGTAAAAGGGCGTGATTGGTACGATTTTGAATGGTTCGTTAGAAATGGAGTGAGACTAAACTTCAATCATTTACAAGAGCGAATTAAACAGTTTGATGGCGTTGAAATGAGCAAAGAAAAATTCATAAACGAATTGAAAGAGAGACTTGCAAATACCGATATTGAAATGGTCAAGCGTGACGTATTGCCATTTATTAAAAATCCGGACGAATTGGAAATCTGGTCAAATGACTACTTTTTGCAGTTAGCAGATATGGTGAAATTTGAGTGAAACGTATTTATTTTTAGCCAAGGGCAGCTTTCTTTTTTAAACAATGGGGTATATGAGGAAAAGAGGCAAGCATATAAATAGAAAGATGCATAATGGAAATTCCGTTATTAAAAATGGGCTGTCTCAAAATGCAGTGACCCCAAAAAGTTTTTTGTCTACTTTTTAGGGTCCGTTCACTTGTCGCATTCTGGGCTGGAGGTTCAGATCGCCTCCAGCCTCCTGACAAACTGGGCAATGGCCATCGCCGCCTCCGCCACCCGTTCACAGTTGACCACCTCCAGGTTGTCCTTGGGGGTGTGGGTGATCTCCTGCGTCTCCATATGTTCGATAAACCAGTGCGAGCTGACCGCGATGGCGGGGCAGCCCTGCTGGAGGAACATGCTGTGGTCGCCCTGATACCAGGGAAGTCCCTCCACGATCTCCGGCTCCTTATCGATGATCTCCTGCAGCACCTTTTGCATTTTTTCCGGTAATCCAAACGGGGAGAAGCAGGTCGGACCCTCCTTGTATCCCGCCCCATCGATGTTGATATTGAGCAGGATGTCGCCAAACTCTCCGGCATGCTGCTCCATGTACTTGACCTGTCCCGGTGCTCCATAATAATCCTCGCCGTTCAGAAAGAGCAGTTCGACGGGCTGTTTGCCGCTATCCTCCTTCAGCAGCTCGGCAAGCAGCAGCAGTACGGTGACGCCCGTCCCGTTGTCGATCGCACCCGGCGTCCCGATCTTGGTGTCGACGTGTGCCGAGATGACGATCCTCCCCTGAGACTGGTCGCTATTCCTCCCGGTCACATTGTAGGCGGTTTCGGGAATGCGCCTTGCCCGGGAGATCAATTCGACAGTCTCGCCGACGTGAACCAGCAGCTTCTCCCCTTCGATATCCTTCATGTAGACGGAGGGAATGTCGAAGTCGCCATCCTCGAACAGCGGGAAGGGGTATACTCCACCGGCGAGGGCGGCATTGTGGGAGGTGGCACAGAGCAGGGCCAGGGGTTTGCCCTGCTCAAGCATGGCGATCAGCTGCCGATGCTTCTCCGGGTTCCAGAAGGGGAACTTCTTCGGTGCGATCTGTTGAGCCGCAATCTCGCCATGCAGCAGCACTATCTTGTCGCTGATATCGGTAGCCGACAGCTGTTCCATGCTGCTGACTGCTGTCAGCTCACCGGTAACCGAGCATCCCAGAGAGTATGGGGAGGGGAAAACCGCGAACTTGCGACCTTGGCAGGCAACTGTTGCCCCCTCCTCCTGCCAGTCGATCACCTCCAGCAGCGTGGTTCGGGTCTGCCAGCCCTGTCCGGTCAATACCTTCTCGGCGTATCGCGAGGCCACCCGGTTGGCTTCACTGCCTACGCGCCGTTCTCCAATCACAGTGCACAACTGCTGCAGGTGCGCTGTTGCCTTTTCAATGATCTCTTCTCTCTTCATGTCTGCTTTTTTTTCGCAAAGATAGTCGGTTTAAAAGATCTGGTATTGTATAAACGCGACAAAGGTTCAGGCTAAGTAGTCGGAGTGGGGTGCACAGATGGAGAGGTATTCTACATCGTTGTCATTTTTGTGGTCGTGTTCCAGTTGCGGATGGTGATCCACTGGTAGATAGGTTGTCCCACAATCCGGGAGAGACGGCTCTGAGTGGCCCGGCTAGTCAGTACCGAGAAGTAGAGCACCTCTTCACCCGCCCATACCCGGTCGACCCTCTCACGGATGGTGATCGATTGCATCGCCTCCTCTGCGGTTAGCGGCTCCTTGAGGAAGAGTACGTTGTAGCGGTACTCGCCTGGCTCTTCTCCAAATCCTTGCGGCGCCGATTCTACGATCTGCCGGAGCTGGTCCTGTGTGACAAGGACGATTTTCGACTGGTAGGCAAACCGCTCCGAGAGGTGCGCCTCGATCTTTCCGGTGAGCAGCTGTTTGTCGCCTTCGCTACTGTTGAACAGCACATTTCCGCTCTGGATATAGGTGGTAACCTCGCTGAATCCGAGCTCCTCGAACGATTGTTTCAGGTCGGCCATCCGGATGATGTTGTTGCCGCCCACGTTGATCCCCCTCAGCAGGGCGATGTATCTTCTGCTAGCTTTTTCAACCATTTTAATCTCTTTTTTAATCTACCATAGTCAATAGCCCCTTTGACCGCTTCACCCTCTCTTTTCAGGACAAAGGTGTTAATGGTGACAAAGATAACGGTTTTCTGGAGTTGTAACTCCTACGCCGATAGACTGAATATAAATTTTGAGCCTCTACCGGGAGCTGATTCGGCCCATATCTTTCCTTTATGTTTTTCAACAAGTTCCTTGCAAAGTTTTAAACCAAATCCCGTACCGAGTTCGCCATTCGTTCCTGTTGAGCTAAAATAGCTGTTTATATCCCAAATTTTAGCCAAAACTTTTTCGTCCATACCGATTCCATTGTCAGAAACGGTTATCAATACAGTTTGATCCTGTTTTTCCGCACTGATGACAATATGTCCGTTCTGGTTGGTGAACTTTATGGCATTTGAGACAAGATTCCGCAACACTGTTTTGAATATGTTCAGATCGGCCGACAAGCAAATTTTTTCGGTTTCGACTATATCTATCTTTATCCCTTTTTTTACCGCCAAGTTCTCAACGGTCCGGATTACATGGGTGCTCTCCTGCCGAAAATCCAACTGCACAATATCGAGTTCCAGCTTCCCCGATTGCGATTTGACCCAAAGCAGGATCTGCTCTAACAATTCGAATGTCGAAAGTGATGTTTGATTGATGATCCTCACCTGTTCTTCAATCTGTTTCAAATCGTATTCGTGCAGGTTTTCGAGTAGTAGAGTTGAAAAACCGATGAGTGAGCTGAATGGTGATCGTAAGTCGTGCCCTAGAATCCGAATAAACTGGTCCTTGTCGGCATTCAGTCTTCTGAGTTCATTCTCCAGTTCAACCTGCTTGGTGATGTTGCGGGCTTGTACAATGCGGCGTAACACCTTCCCGTTATCATCATAGGTGGCGGTTGTATTGTTTTGAAGCCATTCATACTTGCCTTCCGGGTTGAGCATCCTGAATACGATGGTATACTGGGTTTTCTGTTGAGCTAAAGCTGCCTGCATTTCTCGACTATAAAGATCCCTGTCGTCGGGATGAATATGCGATATAACGTCGAAGGCGGTAAGCTTGTCAATGTTTTCCGGTTCAATGTCAACGTATTCATAAAAACGGCGTGAGGCAAATACCACTCTTTCTCCTTCGAACAGGATGATGCTGTCGGCGGCGATTTCGGCCAATGTTAAAAATTTTTCTTCGCTTTCGGTTAATCTCCTGTCTTGAATCAACAGCTCGTCAATCAACTCGTTTTTCGAGATATTATGTTTGATTCTCAGTGACTTGATGATGGAGAGGTCTAGCTCGACAACTCTTCTGAATTGGTCCAACAACTGTTCGTATTCTTCGGAATAGTTGTTCTCGTTCCGGTCCAGAACGCAAATGGTACCAAACGGCTCTCCATCTGGAAAATTTATTGGAAAACCCAAATAGGAAACCATGCCCAGTTTCAAGTCGGGGTTTTTGTCCCACTTCTCATCTTTTAATGCATTGATCACTTTTAACCTGTTCTGCGATTTTATGACTGTTTCGCAATAGAGGCCATTCAAATGCTCTTTATGTCCAACATGGTAAGGATTATTTTCCGATTTACTTGAGATGAATACCTCCATAAAATCGTTTTCCACTTTCATACTTAAAAATCTCATTTAAAATTCCCAACTCAAGTTAATAGTTTTCAAAGCGGAATTTCTCTTTTTTTTCGAGAGATACCGTTTTATTTTCTTTTCATCTTCACTGTTTCTTGCACGTTTAACGTGTTGATTTACTTTTTATGGTGGCATTTTTATATATATTAACATTATCACTCTTCCAAGGCATGGCAATTCCTTGTCATAAACCCTTTTACGACACGAAAGATGGCGATGGACGATTAAGTGAAAATCCGTCATCCGGTCATCGTTGTCGTTATTCGCTGCTCAAAATCACGCCACCCCGCTTTTCGGTAATACTCCTTTGGCATTTTTACCGTGACCTGCCTGCCGGATTTCACCACTTTTCCCGGCACTCGGATAAACCATTCTCGGAAGGTAGAGTGCTCTTGACGCCAAACCCAAAAGTCGCCCCGGTATCGCATGAGCACCGATAAACTGTAGGCAAATGACGAAAGTTGCCAAAGAATATCGTTTACCCAAAAATCATGCGTGATGGTTTTTCCCGCACAAAGCGAGTTTTTGGTTTGCTCGATCCAATTCTCACTCTCTGATCGGGATCCATAAAGGGTATGGAGCTGCAAGGCATCCAATCCTTTCAGGTTCGAGCAATAGCAAAAGTACTCATACTCGGGTACAAATTGTTTTTCGCCAAAATAATCGACTTCAACCATTTGCTTTATGATGCGCACGGCATAAAACATGCGGGGATTCCTCCAACCGCTACATTGATGTGTAAACTGACAGGTCGCCGTCCGTGGGCCAATCGGCTGCCAAGTCTGCCCGGCAAGTAAATCTTTCAGGTTTTTCAGCTTTACTTTCACCAAATATTCATGTTTACCGTCTTCTAACAAATTAAATAATCCACCATTGAAAAAACCGCTGTCGGCCCTGAAAAACACCTTCTCCACCTTTTGGGGAAGAGCGGCCAAGGTTTCTTTGACAAACTCACAAACCCCGTTTGAGGTGTAAGCTGAACCCGGGCGGAGCCATGAATTGACAAGCAGTTTCATCTCCGTGACAAAACATAAGATGGGGTGATAGCTTTTCGAACCCTTCTTATGCGAGTTATAACCCACCTCAGCCCCTTGTTGGTTGCCGTAAACGGTAAATGTGCTTGAGTCGCAATCAAGCGTCACGCGTTTTAACCCGCAACGGGAAACTTGCAAGCCGGTAAAATCCAATAACAACTCGTGAAGCGAACGGGCGCCCCTTTCACCCAAACCTGTCAAATGGCGGCGTATGGTGTCCTCGTCAATGTTCTTGGGTAACTTCAACAAGCGGACAACCAAGGCGTCAAAGGTGAAGTTTTCAATCCGCTTCAAACGGTGAACACCGCACAACGATGCCAACAGGATACTTGAGAGTATTTGGGCTGTGCTGAAACGGCTTGCATTGTGGCGGATGGTTGGAAAAAGATGTTCCAGCTTGCCATAAATACCGCAATGGTTGATAAAATCAGAGGTTACGCTTAACCCTGAATATGATGTTAATTGTTCTGAACTGAACTTTTTCTTTACTGAACAGGCAGTAAATGAGATTTTTTTACTATTTTTGTCTTGCATGTGTCGGGTGAATGTTTGTTTTTGTATAACACTTTAAAGATAAATACTTTACCTGACATATGCAACTTTTATTTGAGACTTTTAGGAGGAAAAAGAAGCATGGGATGGATTTCGTCGCGCTGGAGACGATACGGGCATTGCAACAATTGGATTCCGTAAACGAATACTTCATCCTGGTGCAACCGGGTGAAGATCGCTGCCTGCAAGAAACAGCGAACTTTCATATCGTGGAGGTTCAATGTCCCACCTACTTCTTATGGGAGCAGGTGGCTTTACCGCTGTCGCTTGCCAAGATAAAGCCCGATCTGGTTCACTGTACCAGTAATACCGCTCCCCTCTATTGCCCCTACCCGTTGGTGCTGACCCTTCACGATATAATTTTCCTCGAAAAGAAAAAAGGCAACTACCGCTCCCTGTACCAGCGGTTAGGCCGTGTTTACCGGCGGTGGGTGGTACCCCGTGTTCTTCCCAAGTGCAAGTTAATTATTACCGTTTCCGATTTCGAACGAGCACATATCACGCGGAGCCTCTCGTTGAATCCCGACTCCATCGTCACCGTACATAACGGGTTGAGCCCCGCGTTTAGTCCCTCCAAAAAAGATCGAGCTGTTGTTGACAGGTACATACCGGCGGAATCGTATCTCTTTTTCTTGGGAAACACCGACCCCAAGAAAAATACACCCAACGCGTTAAAAGGGTATGGCCTTTACTTGAAAAGGTCTAAGCGACAGTTGCCGCTGCTGGTTGCCGATCTGGAAGAGCCGGTAATTGATGCCCTGCTCGCGAGGGAGAACTTACAGGAGATCAAGCCCTACTTGTGCTACCCGGGTTATATTCCCAATAAAGACTTGCCATACATTTACGCGGGTTCTTTCGCGTTCCTTTACCCGTCGTTACGCGAGAGTTTTGGGCTTCCCTTGTTGGAGGCGATGGCCAGTGGGGTGCCGGTGGTGAGTTCCCGCACCTCTGCCATTCCCGAGGTTGCCGGCGAAGGAGCATTGCTGGTGGATCCTACCGATCCGGAAGCAATCGCGCGGCAGTTGATCGAGCTGGAAGAGAGTGCTTCTCTTTATGAAGAACAAGTTCAATACGGGTTGCACCGGGCTTCGCTATTCTCTTGGAAACAGACGGCGGCTCGAGTACTGGAAATGTATCATCAAATTAAACAGGTGTAGGAATGTTCTCTTCTATCACAGATAAAATAAAGGCAAACCCCGTGCTTAAAAAACGGGTGTTATTTTTGGCAATGCATCCGGTAAAAACCCGCCCGCGTTGTTGGTTGCGATGCTTCCGGTTCCTGTACATGAAGAAGGGGAAAAAATCGGTTATCTACCGGAGTGTACGGAAAGATATTGTTCCTTTCAACACGTTTGTTATGGGAAATTACTCCGTGATCGAAGATTATGCCGTCATTAACAATGCTGTTGGTGATATCCTGATTGGCAACCATACCCGAATAGGGGTAGGAGACACGATTATCGGGCCGGTCACGATAGGGAATAAGGTGAATTTAGCCCAAAACGTGGTTATATCGGGGTTAAATCACAACTTTGAAGATATTGAAAAAGCCATCGCGGAACAGGGGGTAAGCACCAGTAATACTGTTATCAGCAGCAACGTGTGGATAGGTGCCAATAGCGTGGTGCTGCCGGGGGTTCACGTCGGAAAGCATGTAGTCGTCGGGGCTGGAAGTGTCGTGTCGAGAGATATTCCCGACTATTGTGTAGCCGTGGGAAATCCGGCAAGGGTTATAAAACAATACGATGTTGAAAAACAGACATGGGTTAAAGTGCATAAAGAATGAAAATTTGTTTTTATTGCGATTCTATCTTTACCTTTGGGGGGGTACAGCGGGTTTTAGCAGTCTTGGCAAAAGAACTGTCGAAAAAACATGAGATATCTATACTCACTTTAGACGACCCTTCTTTGAAAGATACAACCATGTATGGTTTGAGTGACGCGAATATAAAATACACTTTCCTGAAATATCCAGAAAGCCCTATGTATGAATTTATACCGTCAAAAATATATAGTTTTTTATATAAAAACATATTGCCTCAAAATAGACTGTTTTCTAAATGGTACGGGTACAGTTCATTCCCTAAAAGCAAAAGATCACACCTGATCAATACATTGAAGAGGGGTGATTATGATATTGTGATTGGAGTTCATGTTTTTATGTCATATCATTTAGCTGTTATCACCAAGGAAATTTCTTCCAAAACAATAGGTTGGATGCATAGTTCGTACGATGCTTTTTTTACGATAGAAAATCCTTACGTGGGGATTTTAAAGAATTTCTTTATTCATGTATTGCCTAATCTTGATAAACTAATAGTTCTCTCAAAATCAGACCAAACCAGGTATTCAAGGGATTTGAATATCAAGTCGTCTGTCATATATAATCCGTTGACGATTAATAATAATGAGGAAGCAGAGATAAAAAGTAAAACATTTTTAGCTGTAGGGAGACTTTCTCGTAAAACTAAAGGATTTGATATTTTGATAAAGGCCTTTGCCCTATTTGCAAATGAAAATAAAGAATGGGATTTGAAAATCGTGGGGGAGGGTACAGAGAAAGAATATTTGCAATCTCTTATAAACGAGGAAGAGTTAGAAGCTAGAGTCGAAATATTTCCTTTTACAAAGCATATCGAGCCTTATTATAATAGAGCTTCTGTCTTTATTTTAAGTTCTCGTTGGGAGGGATTCGGGCTCGTGTTAATTGAAGCCATGTCTTACGGGCTTCCAATCATTGCATCAGATCTACCGATAACGAGAGAATTGTTGGATGGGAAAAATGTTGCTCTTTTTTTCGAGAGTGAGAATGTCATTGATCTTAGTATTAAAATGACAGAAATAGCCCAGATGGATAGTCTAAGCTTTAAAAAAATGAGCGATAATGCCCTTGGCTGTTCGGATCATTTTTCAATCCATAAAATAGCAATACAGTGGGAAAGCGTGTTCAATGATTTAAAAATTAAGACATCAAATAATTTGTAATGACCTCATTGAGAAAACAGCTTTTTTCCGGAATAGCATTTACAGCTATTGCAAAATACGCGGGAATGATCATTTCTTTGATTATTACTGCTGTATTGTCCCGGTTGCTTACCCCATCTGAATTTGGTATTATAGCAGTAGCGATGGTTATTATAACCTTTTTCGGCGTTTTTAGTGATTTAGGAATCGCGCCGGCTATTATACAAGATAAAACACTGGACAAAAAAGACTTGTCAAATCTATTTTCTTTTACAGTCTGGTTGGCAATTACTATATCCTTTTTCTTTTTTTTATCATCAGGATTAATCGCCCGTTATTATGATTCTCCTATATTAAAATCTATTTGCCGGGTACTGTCATTAAGCCTATTGTTCAATACGATGAGTATTGTTCCCAATGCCCTCCTTTATAGAGATAAGGCGTTTAAATTTTTGGCGAAACGTAGTGTTGCAGTACAATTTGTTGTTGGAACTATCGCGATTTTGGCTGCTTTCTACGGTGCGGGGGTTTATGCTTTATTGATCAACCCGGTTGTGTCGGCAATCGTTATATTTATTATCACTTTTAGACGGTATCCTCAACAAATCCGATGGACTCTGGGCCTAAGCTCACTTAGAAAAATATTTTCTTACTCATCCTTCCAGTTTCTTTTTAATTTAATCAATTATTTCAGCCGGAACTTGGATAAATTAATAGTGGGCAAATATCTTGGAATGAGTATGTTGGGGTTTTACGAAAAATCATATCGATTGATGATGTTACCCTTGCAGAATATCACGCATGTAATTACTCCTGTCATGCATCCTGTGTTTTCTGATTTTCAGAACGATCTCCACCAATTAGAGTCATCTTATCGTAAAGTGGTACGATTACTTGCCTTTATTGGATTTCCATTGTCCATTTTTTTGCTATTTACTTCAAAGGAACTCATGCTACTGATTTTTGGTATGCAATGGGAGGCTTCTGTGCCAGTATTCCGTATATTGTCGCTCACCGTGGGCAGCCAAGTTATTCTTTCTACATCGGGCTCCATATTTCAGGCGGCAGGTGATACAAGAAGCCTGTTTATCGCGGGTCTTTTCTCCGCGATATTGAATGTGGTCGGATTGCTTATTGCAGTTTTTGTTTTTGAAACACTTAGCGCGGTGGCTTGGGCGATATTGATTTCATTCTCCATCAATTTTTTCCAATGTTATATTCAAATGTATTTTGTAACGTTTAAGACGAAAATGACTCAATTCTTCAAAATATTTGTATCGCCTCTTATTCTTTCGATAATCTTGCTTGTTGTTCTATTTCTCTATTCGAACTCTATCTCGATAAATAATCTATTATTGTCTTTAATAGTTAAAAGTACCATCAGTTTCATCATTTGGGGAGTGTATGTACAAATCACAAACACTTTCAATATCGTGAAAAAAATCAGTTCGAGTTTAATAAATAATAAAAGGTAAATGGATGTAGATTAAAAATAATCACGGGATGCATAGAAAAAATATTTTATATTTGTCTTTCAGCGGGTATTCAGAGTACAGTGGCATTAGTAAAAAAAAATTAGCTCAAATAAAAGGGTTAAAGGAATGTGGCTGCAATGTAACCAATTGCTATTATACGATCGACCTTAGGAATGGGCATCGCTTATGGATGGTTGACGACGAAATATTGGTTGATTTAGGTGGAGGTATCCAAGCAAAAATCAAAAAAAGAATTGATTATGCACCCATTCTTACTTACATAGAAAAAAAACAGATGTCGTTCGTTTACATGAGATCTGAGCACAATGCCAATCCATTTTTAATACATTTTGTCAGAAAGTTGCGAGATAGGGGTGTAAAAATTGTTATGGAAATACCGACTTTCCCGTACGATCAAGAATATTTAGGAGTACGGAGAAACTAAATTTATTAATCGATCGCTGTTTCCGGAGACAGTTAGCTAAATATTTAGATGCAATCGTCACATTTTCTGATAAGGACCGTATATTTGGACAGAGGACAATACGAATCTCTAATGGAATTGATTTTGATTCTATACCTCTTCGAAGCCCGGTAAAAATAACAGATAGCGCAATTCATCTGCTGGGCGTTGCCGAAATTCACTATTGGCATGGATTTGACCGGGTTATCGCGGGAATGGTAGAGTATTATAAATCGAATCCTTCCCGTAAGGTTTATTTTCATATTGTTGGGGCACTTAGTGGTGAAAGGGAAGAGATGGATATTTTACCCTTGATCAATGAGAATGACTTGGCATCTTATGTCTTGTTGTATGGACCACTTTGGGGAGAGAAACTGGATGAAATGTTTAATAAAGCGCATTTTGGTATCGGAAGCTTGGGACGCCATCGGAGTGGAATAGATGTAATCCGAACATTAAAAAACCGGGAATACGCGGCACGGGGTATTGCTTTTGGATATTCTGAGACAGATGATGATTTTGATAGCAAGGAATACGTGATGAAATTTCCGGCAAATGAGTCTCCCATTGATATTGAAAAAATCATGAAATATTGTGATAATAATACCATCGCCCCGAGTGAGATTCGTGAGAGCGTTAAATTTTTAAGTTGGTCTCATCAAATGAGTATTGTAATTAATGAAATTAAATTCCCATCAAATGATTCACATCGTAATGGCAACGGATGATAATTTCTGTCAACATGCAGGAATTGCTATTTTATCACTTATTCGTCATAATATACGCAATAATATTTCATTTCATATTTTTGAAATCATTGCCGTCCGATAAAAACTGGTTTTAATTTTGCTTGACTTCCAACCATCATATTATCAGACATGTTTTTTTAGTTTTCTATTATTCTCAAAAGTAAGCCCCCCCTGAAAAGGGTGAGCATCCCTAAATTCTTGTCATCCCGTTGCCAGTCTCGTT
Organism: Petrimonas mucosa; assembly: GCF_900095795.1. Lineage (NCBI taxonomy): Bacteria > Pseudomonadati > Bacteroidota > Bacteroidia > Bacteroidales > Dysgonomonadaceae > Petrimonas > Petrimonas mucosa. The sequence continues at coordinate 3,346,903 of NZ_LT608328.1, read as the reverse complement.
CCGGATTTTCTAAAAATCTCATCAAATGCAAGTAATTGAACAGGTGTATCCTGCAAAATGATACCAGGTTCGAGAATGCCCAGCGCCGTTTCAACCGCTTTTGAACAACCGTGAGCAAGAGGTTCACGATCAAGGCGCAATATATCTGTGTTTTTATCGCGTTCTCGTTGTCCCCGAGGAAGTACTTCAAGGGGAAGTTCCCTTTCAACTGCCTGAACAGCAGCTCAATTTGCCATCTGATCTTGTAAAGGGCGGCTATCATGTCGGGACGAAGGTCGAACAGGTTGGTGAGGAACTCGAACTTGCGTTTCAACACCCTGTCGTAGAACACCACCTTGCGCAACATCAGCTTGCCCTGCCCATCGTCCTCCTTGACGGTCACCTCTATGATGGTGTCCTCCAGCACGCCGCTATGAATGCATTCTTCAACGTGAAGCTCTTGTTCCACCTTGTAAACGGCGTCGTCCTTGATGCGGGTGACGAAGCCGGCTCCCTTCTTACCGAACAGCTTGAAGGCCTTGTAGTCGTTGTATCCCTTGTCGAAGACGTAAATGGTGTTGTCGTCGGGGCTGAGTTTCTTCAACAGCGCGTGGTCGTGCGTGGCGGCGGACGTGAACCATGCCATCTTGGGAACGGGCTCGTCCACATTGATGACGGTGTGCACCTTGATCCCCCCTTTGCGTTTACCGTTAGAGGGTGTTCTGCCGACGCACTTCAGGATGTCCTGAAACAAGCTGATGACCGTGCTGTCGAAGATCTCGACCTGCTTGTTCAACACGGCCTTGAACCGGGTGTCCGAGATCACGTGTTGATACTCGCGGAGCAAATCGTGATACACGCCCGAGAAGAAATCAACACTCCGGCGCTTGTTGGCGTCCGACAATGTGCTCCTGTAGGGTATGTGGCCGAGTTGGAAATGCCTGGTCTTGCCTGAAAGACCGAGCATTGCGCCCGCCACCTCTCGCAGGGAGGAGCATTTGGCGAAAACACAAAATAACATGCTTATGAGGTGATCCTTGGCCATGAAACGTTTCACGTAATGATCAGCCTTGTGGCGTTTGCTGTTTCGAGCGATGATTCCTGAATCTATCATAGATATGAGCTGTCCGAAAACCGATTGTCCGAAAAAATAAGTACTTTTGTTCATTGTAGTCTTGTTTTGTGCTAAATACAAAGCTACAATTATTAGTACGATGGGCAAACTCAGATTTGCCCTCGTACTTCTTCAAAAAAAGTTTTATCGGACAACAGTGGTTGCATATGAAGAATAAAATAATAAATAAGCTAAGGAAAATAATCAAGCGTGAAAGGTACGGCCTTCATTATTTTTTGAAAGATATTATCTCCCGAGATAAGGTTGTCGTGAATTATTGGATTCCGCCTCAATCAGATCCGGAATTTTATAATTTTGGAGATGATTTAAACCGTGATTTAGTAGGGCTTATTTCAGGAAAAACCGTGATTCCTTACACGTTCAGCAGTATCTCGAGATTAAAGAAGAGTGTCAATTACCTATGTATCGGGAGTGTTATTAGCCAATTAACGAACGAGCGGACCGTGATTTGGGGGAGTGGGGTTTTATCGCCGGAATTGCCGTTAAAACACAAACCATTGAAAGTTTTAGCAGTCAGGGGGCCTCTAAGCAGAGATTATCTTGTGAAAAATGGAGTAGACTGTCCGGAGATTTATGGAGATCCGGCTTTGTTGCTTTCGAAATATTACCAGCCGGTTTCTTACAAGAAGAAATATAAAATAGGAATCATTCCCCATTATACAGATAAAAACAACCCGTTATTGGATATTTATAAAAAATACAGCGGAGTGTATGTCTTCGATGTGCAGAATTACGGAAACTATAAACTATTTATTGACACGCTTTGCTCGTGCGAATGTGTTATTTCCAGCTCACTGCACGGGCTTATTATTTCCGATTCATATGGGATTCCAAATACATGGGTGGAATTCTCCTCCGGGATCTTGGGAGGGCATTTTAAATTCATCGATTATCTTCTGTCCGTGCAGCGCTCGTTCGATAATTTTCCTGTTGAATTAACAACATTCATACCGCTCGATGAATTGCAAAGTCTCGCGGGTGACTGGCAACCCCCGAAGGTTGACGCGCGTGAATTGATGTCGGTATGTCCCTTTAAATAAGGTCTTCATGAGTATAAATGCGATTTATTTGTCCTTTAGTGGTGATTCCGAGTTTAGTGGAATCAGTAAGAAAAAAATGGCCCAGGTCAAGGGGCTGAAAGAATGCGGATGTAACGTCGTTAACTGCTACTATTCCGTGAACCCCCGTAACGGGCATCGGAAATGGATGGTAGATGATGAGGTGTTGATTGATTTGGGCACGGGAGCCTGGGCGAAGGTAAGGAAGAGGATCGACTACCGTCCCTTGCTAGCCTATATCTTGGAGAACCGGGTATCCTTCGTATACATGCGCTCCGATCATAATGCCAACCCGTTCCTGATTCACTTCGTGAAGCAGTTAAAGAAAAAGAAGGTAGCCGTGGTGATGGAGATACCTACCTATCCTTACGATCAAGAATATATCACGTTTGAAAGCAAGTGCCGCCTGTTTATTGACAGGCTGTTCCGGGGAAAATTAGCGAAACAGCTACGTGCTATCGTGACTTTTTCAAATGAGTCCACGATATTCGGGCAGCGTACTATCCGGATTTCTAATGGCATAGATTTTTCATCGTTAAAACTCAAAGAGAAGAATCCGACAAAAGGAGAACTGCATTTGCTAGGGGTCGCCGAGATACATTACTGGCATGGATTTGATAGAGTGGTGACAGGTTTACGGGATTATTACAGGAGCAACCAACATAACTGTAACGTGTACTTTCATATCGTGGGGGAATTTAGTGGAGAGCGGGAAAGAAATGAAATTCTTCCACTGGTTAAAGAAAATCGACTGGAAAGATACGTGATATTGCACGGTAGCTTATTTGGTGAAAACTTGGATATGTTATTTGATCGCGCGGATATGGGAATAGGTAGTTTAGGTCGACACCGCAGCTATATAACCTATATCAAAACGTTGAAAAACAGGGAATATGCTGCTCGAGGTATCCCCTTTATTTACGCTGAAGTAGATAGTGATTTTGAAGACATGCCTTATATAATGAAAGTTCCCGCGGACGAGTCGCCCGTGAATATTAAAGAAATCATTGATTTTTACCATCGCCAAAAGGGTACACCGGAAGAAATTCGCGATTCGGTAAAGCATCTATCGTGGAAAAATCAAATGCAAGTAGTATTGGACTCGATCTAAACCGTAAAATTCACTGCTGAGATTATAGTTCTTGACACGAATGAAGTTCTTGTATTTAAAGGATATTTAGAATAGCAAACTATGACAATATTTATACTAAATTATTTTTAACCCACATTGCAGCACGATTATAAATAGAAGTTAAACTTACCCTCTATTTACGTTAAATCCGCTTGTTTTACGTCTGTTTGCTGACCATAAATTTTTGTATCAGGCTGATATTCAATGTCGGTTTATTTTAAAACACGAATGTAGTCCCCCATTTGATGTTGAAAAAAACGTATCCCTTGATTACTTTTGCGTTGTATGTTTTTCAAGACAAGCATAAAGCAAAAGGAAGGGGGCCATGAGTATACCCATTACCGGTTGTGTGAGAGCTACCGGGAAGGCCGCTTCATCCGTAATCGCACGCTGCTCTCTTTGGGTGACCTGGAATCAGTTCTTCCACCTGAAAAGATTCCCTTTCTCTGTCAACGCATCAACCAGGTTTACTTCGAGGGCAAAACATTCATCATCTCATCGCTTCGTGATGACAAGGTGGAAGCCCTGTGCACGAAATACGTGGGACTACTCCATGAAGCGCAAAAGATAGAAAAGGCAAAGAAGAAGGCGGCTGGTATCGAGCAAGTGTACATTGACAGGACAACGAACAGTGATATCCGGGAGGTTGGTGGCGAATGGCTTTGTCTTCAAGCTTGCCGCCAATTGCTCCTGCCGGAGTATTTAGAGACTTTCGGCTGGGAGAAACAAGATATCGCCCTTGCTTTAACCCAGATCATCGCCCGGGCTGTTTACCCCGCATCGGAGTATAAAACCAGCCGTTGGTTGAAGGAGAACTCGGCGCTTTGTGAACTGACCGGGGTTGATCCTTCGGCCATCACCAAAGATAAGCTTTACCAGATGGCTCACCGGCTTTATGGTGAGAAGGATGGCTTGGAACGTCATTTTTCCAACCGTACGAACGATCTTTTTTCCTTGGATGACAAGATCATTATCTATGATTTGACAAATACCTACTTCGAGGGAGCTATGCGAGAGAGCCGGATAGCGAAGTTCGGGCGCAGCAAGGAAAAGCGTAACGATGCCAGACAGGTGGTGTTGGCTGTGGTGGTCAACCCGGAAGGTTTCCTGAAGGAGTCACAAATCTTTGAAGGCAACATGACTGATCCTGAAAGCCTGCAATATATTCTTGACAAGATGAAATCCCATAGGGGGAGATCCGATAAAAAGCAGGTGGTGGTCATGGATGCCGGCATCGCCACGAATGATAACCTGAAGATATTGAAAGAGGAATCCTTCGACTACATCTGTGTCTCACGGGGTAAACTCAAAGAATACCGTGCAACAAGCCTTTCCCCTGTGGAAATACGGGATAAATCCAACCAGCTCATCGAGATCAGTCAGGTAGAAGTGGATGGCGAAAGTGACAGCTTCTACAAGGTGAAGAGCTATAGCAAGGGTCTCAAGGAAGCGTCCATGGAAAACCGTTTCACGCGGGCCTTTGAATGTGGACTGAGCCAGGCAGCCGAAGCCCTGAAAAAGAAAGGAGGCACCAAAAAGCTTGAAAAGGTGTGGGAACGCATCGGCCGGCTAAAGGAAAAATACCCTTCGGTACACCGCCTGTATCAGATCCATGTGGAGCCCGACGAAAGGGGGATTCATGCCACATCCATATCCTGGGAGAGAATCGAGGCAAAGAGCGAATCAAGACATGGGGAATACTTCTTGCGTACTTCCCTGTCGGTACATGGAGAGGAGATCACCTGGCTGATTTACAACACTATAAGAGAAGTAGAGTCGACGTTTCGTTGCCTGAAGACTGATCTGAACCTGCGTCCCGTGTTTCATAAAACGGATGAGGCGACAATGGCTCATCTTCACCTCGGGCTGTTGGCCTACCAGCTGGTAAGCACGATCCGTTTCAAACTGAAACAATTTGGGATTACCCATGAGTGGAGAGAGATTGTCCGGATCATGAACACGCAGAAAATGGTGACAACGCACATGGTAAATACCGATGAAGAGTGTGTGTCGATTAGAAAATGTTCACTCCCTGAATCCAAAGTAAGAATCATATATAAGGTGTTGGGATACGATGAAAAACCATTTATCAGGAAAAAATCTGTAGTCCCCCAATTGAACCTTGAAAAAAATATATACGCAGGGATACAGGGAATTAGCTCCGGTTGGTAGTGTTACATTTAGTGTGTCTCTAGTCTATTGCTTTATCAGTCTTATAACAAATTTATTTCTTTTTTTTAATTTCACCTAATCCATGACATGTATTTTTTAATTCCGATACTTGCACAAGGATTACATGCGCAGCATGCAACTTGCTTGTCCTTGTGCAAGTAAGAGGAATTAAGGACCTTTGTCATGGGTTGGCGGGAAATACCTTCACTCACCGGGGAACAACGTCTTGTCCCTGTCAATACCGGGTAATTCCCTGTTATAAGCATCCTTGTCCATCGCCACTTTACCGATGAGTACCAGTACCGACTCCTCATTGGGCATTGCCCCTCGCATCTTCAATACGCGCCGGAAGTCCTTGTTAAGCCGCTCTATCCAATTTGTGGTGTAGACCATTGACTGGATACGGGGGTGGAATTGCAGATAGGTGAAGTAATATTTGTAGGAAATATCCTCCCCCATCCTTTTGATGCTCCTGTAATCCTTTCCCCATTTTTGGCAAAGTGCCGTCCAGTTTTGCCAGGCTTCGCACTTGGTGTAGTCTTTCTGGCCCGTACGGAACACTTCGCGTAAATCCTCCGCCAGCTCCATTTTGTCACCATGGCGCACTTTGGAGAGCATGTTGCGCTTCAAATGGGTGACGCACCGCTGCAGCAGGGTCTTCGGATAAACGACCGACAGGGCCGAGTCCAGGCCTGTCAGCCCGTCGCTTACCAGCAGTCCTATATGACCTGCCCCACGACTTTGGACATCCCGGAAGATATCTTCCCAGCCCGCGGCACTCTCCGTGGGGCGGTTGTAAATACCCAGCACCTCACGCTTCTTGTCCTCTTTCACCCCCAGGACCACATAGAAAGCCTCAGTGGCTACTGAACGTTTACGGTGGATCTTGATATGGATGGCATCCACCAATACAATCGGGTAATAACCCTCCAACGGACGGTTCAGCCACTCCTGCACATCGGAGCGCAAGTAGTCAATCATGCGCGAAATGCTGGCTTTGCTGTAATGCTCACCGTAAATCTCACCGAAGATCTCGCCGACCTGCCCCTGGGTCAAACCCCTGCAATAAAGGCTGCCGGCCAAACGTTCGCACTCCAGTTCCTGGTCACGCAACAATGCAAGAATCTTTGGATGGAAGTTGCCGTAACGGTCACGTGGAATCCTGAATTCCAGAACACGGCCATGCCCGAAACTGCGACCCTGACGGTAACCATTCCCTTTGTTACCTTTTGACTGGTCTAAAAACTCGCGACGCTCTGCCAGCATCATACTCTCAAGCATGATTTCCATTAAATCGTGTAACCCGTTTTCGCGCTCTGAATGTTTGGCCATTACGGAAGAAAGCTGTTCCTTTGATAGTAACATAGTCTTTGAATTTTATTGTTTGTTATGGTTATTTGCAAAACTAATAAAGTTTTTAGACTATGTTCTTTTTTTACAGGTACAGACACACTTTTTGGAACAGTATCCTCCGGTTAGCTGCAATGTGGGTTAAATGATCAAAGTTTCATATGATATTGGTTTTCTTCCAATAATTTTCTGAATCATGAGTTACTTTGGGCATATTATCCGAAAATAAAGCGCAAAACTTTTCTTTGTATTGCTTAAAAACTAGTTTTTCTCACGTCAAAGCATAACTCTCCCTTCAAACTTTAGTTTTGATATATATCTTCTAGGTACTTACTGTAGAATCAGCTGTCTCAATAAATCTTGGTGTGGGAAAGCTCTTGAAAAGCGATAGTAAATACGCCTTTTAGTTTTCTTTATTGTTGCACCTACTTTTAGCAATGCAACTCGTATAGTGTTTACCTGCCATCTCTTAGCTTCTTCATATTTTGTTTGTTTTATTGCCTGTTTCAATAAAAGGAACATTTCATAAGCCATGCTACTCAAGATTAATCTCATAAAGTTGGCCCAGAAGGCATGGTTTGATAACCTGTCGGAATAACACATGTTCTTAACTTCTTTAATCCTATTCTCACTGGTATCTCCTCGTTTTACATAAAAATTAAAATATAACGAACGGGCATCTTCTTCATCTATATTGCTTATAAAATGTCTCACGTTCAAACCTTTGCCAGTGCTCTCTATTTTCGAGTAGCATTTTTGAGGTTTATCCCATGTTTGGGCTTGATACTCAAAGCTGATAAATTGTTGATGCTTAATTCCTTTAGAAACATACTCTCTAAGAACCTCCTGTGCAACACTGAGAACCTCTCTTTTTAGCACCTCATTACTGGCTTGACCTACAGTGTATTCTAGGTTGTAAAAATCAGCTAGTTTATAGAATGATGGACCACTAAAACCACTATCGGCACGAATAGTGATTTCAATATCAGGGTATGCATTTTTTATTTTAATCAGGATACGCTTTAATATAGACACATACCATTTATTAGAATGGCTGTTGCCAGGACGCAGAACAGGAAGGATAATCTGTCCTGTTCCACCATCGTGAAAGAACAACTCATTATACATAAATTGCCCATAATAACCATTGAACATAGAGAGTTGCTGGTTGCCATGAGTAGGATCATCGGTTGCATCAATATCGATAATAATACTTTTCCGATTTTTCAGTGTTCTTACGTATTGGTCTACCCATGCATAGCACAACTTAAAAATTGCATGTTTATCCATTGTATTTTCGAAACGTGAAATGGTAGGCTGGGATGCCAAATCACCTTCCAAAATATCTTGAAGCAAAGGGTCATTCTTTAAATATTTCACATCATTGGCATCTTCATATCCTAACATTATTCCATAAACTCTCTGCTTTAGCAACTTGCTTACACTGTGTGTAATGCGAGAAGAATCACGCATGTCTGGTATTATATTGCTGAAGTAATTGATTAATTTGTGTTTGCGTTCAAGTTTTTCAAGGAGCAATACTGAACCATCACTACTAATCTTTTCTGCTGAAAAATCAAAGCTAACTAATTTGTTTCCTCTATAAAATGCTGTATCTTTATGGCTCATATATGGGTGTAAGTTAAAGTGTTAATCCTTGCTTTTAATCATTTCAAAGATAGCACTTTACACCCATTATTCATAGCTTTATCATGAATTTTTCGGGTCTAAAACGTTTTATCGTGTGAAGCAAGCTAACTAATTTTAATCAGATGAAAATCAAGATTGCATATTGCATGCCATCATTGTACTGGGCAGGTGGAATGGAGCGAGTAATCTCGTTTAAGGCCAATTATCTTGCTGAACAGCTCGGGTATGAAGTTTATATTATAATCACTGACGGGAAAGGTCAAAAACCGTTTTATGAACTATCACCGAAAATTAGCATTATAAATTTAAATATCGATTATGACCAACTACATGGAAAACCTTTCCATGAAAAACTGACCTTGTATATTTACAAGCAACGACTCTTTAAAAAAAGGCTATCCGGTTGCTTGAAAAAAATAAAACCCGATATAACGATATCCACGTTGCGGAGAGAGATAAACTTCATTAACTCTATCAAGGATGGCAGTATTAAGGTGGGAGAAATTCATGTTAATCGTAATAATTACAGGGGCTTTCAACACGAGCGAATACCTGGTTACGCCAAAAGAATACTTCAGAAATTATGGATGAATCAATTCATATCAAAAATCAAGCAATTAGGCTGCTTCGTGGTTTTGACGTATGAAGATAAAGCGAAATGGAAAGAGATAGAGGAATCTAAGATGGAAGTTATTCATAACCCACTCCCCTTCTACCCGTCGGAAGTAAGTACAGGAAATAACAAGAAGGTGATCGCGGTTGGACGATATACCTACCAGAAAGGGTTTGACTTGTTGATACAAGCATGGGATATTGTTCAGAAAGAACATGAAGATTGGAAATTGGATATTTATGGCGAAGGAGATAGAAGTTCATTACAAAGGCAAGTGGAGTCATTGAATTTACAAGGTAGTTGTTTTTTGCACCCCCCGTGCGCCCGTATCGATCAAAAATACACGGAAAGTTCTATCTTCGCGTTTAGTTCTCGGTACGAGGGGTTTGGCATGGTACTGGTAGAAGCGATGGCATGCGGTGTTCCTCCCGTTTCATTTGCTTGTCCCACTGGTCCACGGGATATTATCACCGATGGGATTGATGGATTACTCGTGGAAAATGGGAACATTCAAATGCTTGCTGATAAAATTACCTATCTGATAGAAAATGAGGAATTGAGAAAACAAATGGGGGGTAACGCACGGGTAAACGTGAGAAGATTCAGCAAAGAGGTAATTATGACAAAATGGGATGATCTATTCAATAAATTGTTAAATGATAGAGAAATGAACCCTTAATAAATCAAAGAACATGACACATTGGTATAAAAAACTTTCTATTTGCTCTTTATTCCTATATTGTCTGTGTATCTCATGTATAGAAAAGGACCTATACGAGCCTAACGAGGGGGATGGTGTGGGAACAGAGTATGTCAACTATCTTTATCCTTATGCAAACGAGGGGAGTAATATGGTAGCTGAAATTACTATTAAAACTAATTCTGAAATAAACGCGGAAAGCGTGGTAATTGAAATACCTGTACTAAAGTTCAACAAATCCTGGCTATTCATGCTCACGCAGGATGATCACCGGCATTCAGCTTACAGCACCACCTGGGCGGCAATCAATGGAAAGCCGCTGTCGAGAAACTATTATTACCACACCGAACAACTTGCCGCGGAATACCTGCCTCCCGATGCTTTTTCATTGAATAAAACATTGGGCAGTACCGATGGCGCGGGGAATGAGGTTCGATTTGCATTCACGACCACTCTTTATGCAGAAGAAACACCGGACAACGGAATATCCATGTACTTAAAGCCCGATTTCTCCGTTTTCAGGCAGGAAGATGCTCAATTAACGTGGAATAACTTGTCCGAAATGTTGGCTTACGATACGGGCATTGCTTTTCACGACGTGAACACCAACGCGGTAAACCAGAAAGACTCCCTCGTGAAACATTTTAAAATTGCACAAGCGATTATCCTCGATCAATTATCCGGCAGGGGAGCAAAAGTGCTCGCGGAGCCAAATGGTAACCATATCTATTTAGAGGCCGGAAAGGAGTATGATCCGATACAGGTCATGACCGCGCAGAACACGAAAGCAGGAGGCCTGCCGGTAGAGCGCCATTATCCGTACAGCGTTGAAACCGACTTGAGTAAAACGATATTGCAACGAACGTTTTATAATAGTGTTTTTGATATCCCTGCCCATATAGAGAATGAACTGAAAAAAGAGAAAGAAGAACGGGAGGCTATTCATGTTGGAATGCACAGTACGGGCATGACATTTGTCGAGCTCTTGCATTGGCTGAACAACGAGTACGGCAAAGATGGCGATGATTCCGTGTGGTTCCCTTCCTTGGAAGAGTATTATGAATACAACTATTACAGGGTGAATGCTTCCATTGATAAGGAAGTTAATGGAAAAACGGTGAAACTACGGGTGTCGTTGCCGTCGGAACAATACTTCTATTATCCTTCCATAACACTAAACCTCACGGGAATCAACTATGAGGAGATAAGCGAAATCTCGTCGGGAAGTTCCGTCACGGGTCTTTCCTACGCTCCCTATGAAGAGGGTATTATGTTGAACATCGATTGCCGTAAATTTCTCGTTGAACATGCGGAGCACTTCGTGGACAAGTATCTTGAGTCGCCCACCGAGTCGAACAAGAGAGATGCTGTCTATTTTGTGAAAAAACTGAAAGATTCCCCCGTTAAAGAAGAGCTTGGCAAGAAAATCCCGGGTTACAAGTAGTAGACTTAATTATGAACTGGTACGCGAAATATTTGTCGATTTTTGAAAAGCCGTTCTCTTCTGTTCCTCGTGAGACCGTGGAGGAAATAAGGGACAAGTTGAACTGGATGAAAAGCGATGAACCGTTGGCTTCCGTGGTAGTAATCGCTCATAACGAGGAGACTCGCTTATTAAGCTGCCTGTGGTCGTTAAGTGATATGGTATGCAGATACCCGGTTGAAATTATCGGGGTAAATAACAATTCAAGTGATAAAACAGAGGAAGTTTTTAAAGCAGTAGGCATAACGCCCTATTTTGAAGAGAAAAAAAGTTGTGGATACGCTCGTCAACGTGGTCTCTATAACGCCAAAGGAAAATATTATATCTGTATTGACTCGGACACGATGTATCCTCCCGCTTACTTGGAAACAATGATCGAACAGTTGGAGAAGCCGGGAATTGTTGGGGTATCCGCGTTTTGGAGTTTTATCCCGGATGCTAACCACTCCAAATGGGGGCTTAAATTGTACGAGTTTGCAAGGGACCTCTATATTCGCGCGATATATATAAGACGCCCGGAAAGAGGAGTGCGTGGAATGGTTTTTGCCTACGTGGCAGAATATGGCAGAAAGGTGGGCTATCGCGTGGAACTAATCAGGGGAGAAGATGGCTCGATGGCATTAGGTCTCAAGAGATATGGGGAAATAAGATTAATCACGTCCCGGAAAGCTCGTGCGGTAACAGCCAGCAATACGTTGGATGCCGATGGTTCATTATTCAACAGCTTTAAAGTGAGGGTTGCGCGAGCAGTGAGAAATTTTAAATTCCTTTTTACCAAACAGACCGAGCCACCCAAGGACGAGGAGTCGAATTTAATTAAAAAAGGATAGCGGAAAATAACGACAAGATGTACAACACCATTTCAATACTCTTCTGGATTTGTCTTTTTCTGGTATTCTATACCTATATCGGGTACGGGATAGTCCTGTGGGTCGCGGTTAAGGTGAAGGAACTGTTTTCCCCGCGGAGAGTACTTGAACTGCCGGAAACCTTGCCGGAGGTGACCCTCTTTATCACGGCATACAACGAAGAGGAGGTGGTGGACGAGAAGATGGAAAACAGCTTGTCGCTCGATTACCCGAAAGATAAGCTAAAGATCGTGTGGGTGACAGACGGTTCCACGGATAAAACAAACGAGAAACTGGCGGCTTACCCGGGCGTCAACGTGTTGTTCCAGCCCGAACGGAGAGGGAAAACAGCCGCGATTAACCGGGGGATGCCGTTCGTGACAACGTCCATCGCTGTCTTTACCGATGCCAATACTTTCATTAACAAGGAGGCGGTGAAAGAGATCGTGAGGGAATTTGCCAATCCCGAAACCGGGTGCGTGGCCGGGGAAAAACGGATCGCGGTAAAAGAGAAAGATACCGCCTCGTCAGGAGGAGAAGGGGCTTACTGGCGCTACGAGTCGACGCTTAAAGACCTGGATTCCCGCCTCTATTCGGCCGTGGGAGCCGCCGGCGAACTCTTTGCCATACGTGCGAGCCTGTTCGAGGAGATGCCGGACGATACCTTGCTGGATGATTTTATCGTGTCGTTGCGTATCGCGTCGAGGGGATACCGGATTGCTTATTGCAAAGACGCGTACGCCATGGAGACAGGGTCGTTGAACATGAAGGAGGAGCAAAAAAGAAAGGTACGGATTGCCGCGGGGGGGGTACAGGCAATCGGGAGGTTGCGCCCCCTGCTGAACATCTTTCGTCATGGGTGCCTTAGCTTCCAGTATATTTCTCACCGGGTATTAAGATGGACCATTACCCCCGTCGCGCTCTTCTTGTTGGTCCCGCTAAATGTTCTTTTACTGGCCTTCCCGGCTGAACCCGTGTGGCTGTACCAGCTGCTCGCCGCGGGACAAGGGCTCTTTTACCTGACGGCATGTACCGGGTGGTACCTGGCTCATCATGCCCTTAAAAATAAGATCACGTTTATTCCCTACTATTTCTTGTTCATGAACCTCAACGTGTTCAAAGGAATGATTTACCTGAGAAACTTCAAGGGAAACGCTGCTTGGGAAAAAGCGAAAAGAGCATGAGTCGCGTTTCACTGTCGCGATATTTGGTAATACCCGATATTCAGGATATATCCCGTATTAACTAATTGAAGGTGCTGTTAGCTATATTTTCAATTTGTTTCTCCCCTTTTCAATTAGTATTTGTTACTTACTTCGCCCTTACTTCGCTGGTGCTTGCTCTTTTTTCACTCTTACCTGAGTCTTTTTTCACTCTTACCTCACTCTTACCTCACTCTTACCTTGCTCTTTTATTTCTCTTTCCTAATAGAACAAGATAAGAATAAGACGAGGATAAAGGAAGGAGAAGCCAACAATATGAAGGAGGGATGAAGGGAAGAGAGAGGAAGGATGGAGGAGTGTTGTTATTTGTTAAATCGAAGTCACTCGCGAGGATTAAGATTAACTTGTTTGGATTTATTCGCTACCTTTGGTTTCACGAAGTTTAATAAGAAACCCACATGGAAACAAAAGGTGTTTTACACGATGAAAAGCATTCTGCCCGCTTATTGAATATGACCTGCGACACGCTGCTGTTTTTGAAAAATGACGGAACGTGCGTGGACATGATCGTGAAAACGGAAAATAACCCGTACGTGAACGACCAGTACACGCTGCTCGGGAAGAATATTTTTACTTTTTTCCCCGAAGAGACCGTCCAAGAATTGAAACCCGCGTTGGAACAAGTAGCGAAAAAAGGGGAGGTTTCCAACGCCAACTATAATCTGCCTGCCCCCGGCAGAATGTATTTCTTCAAGCTTATTGCTCATAAATATGACGACGAGCACCTCCTCTGCCAATACCGCGACATTACCATAAGAAGCCAGATGAAGCGAAGGTTGGAGAAGGCTAACAAACGCTTGACAGAGACCGGGAGGCAAGCAAAAATAGGGTATTGGAGCTATAACACGGTAACCAAGATGATAAGCTACACGGGATACGTGGGGGTGGTTTGGGGTGTCGAAACCGAAGAGATCGTACTGCTTGCAGAATACCTGGAACATGTCTATCCCGCGGACCGGCAAAAACTGGTGGATGTGCTTGAGCGGACAACAGGGGAGGATACGCTTGAATACCGGATTGTAAAGGACAAGGTGTATTACGTGAAACTCAAAGTTATCGATGTCCTTCGCGGGAAAAATGGAGAGGCCATCGTCGAGGGGTATACCCAAAATATTGATGATATCATCTCGGGGTGGGATAGGCTGAAAATGTTGTCGTTGGCGCTCGATAACTCCAATGATAGCATCTTCGCGACCAAGATGGACGGCACCATTATCTTTGCTAACCGGTTTTGTAGGAAAAAGTGCCATATCGCGATAGGAACCGATATCATGGCATACAAAGCCTATGAAGTACTTGAAAAGTTCGAGAACAAAGAGGCATGGGATAATTTTACCCGGGAGTTGCGGGATAACGATAACGCGTTGCAGTATATCTGGAACGCCCCCAACCCCAGGCCGGAAATAATCAGTTACGACTGCTCTGCTTTTGTTTTCCGCAACGAGTACGACGAAGACCTGATATGGCACCTGTGCCGCGACGTGTCGGAACGGTCACGGCATGAAATCGAATTGAAGAAAGCGAAAGAGAAGGCAGAAGAGTCAGACCGGCTAAAATCGGCATTTATATCCAACATGAGCCACGAGATAAGGACACCGTTAAATTCCATCGTGGGCTTCTCGACCATCATGGCCGGTATCGAGAAGAGGGAAGAGCGCGACCAGTACCTCAGCATCATTGAATCCAGCAATAAACGCTTGCTGATGCTGATTGATGAAGTGCTCGACCTTTCAAAAATCGAGGCGGGAATATTCGAGCTTAGCTACTCCAACAAAGAGCTCAACGGCCTGTGTCGCGAAGTCATGGTGAACTACCAGTTTAACACAACATTCGTCCCGCTTCGTCTCGAGTTACCGGATGAGGATTTTTATATGTGGACGGATAAAAACCGGCTGATGCAAGTGATTTCAAACTTGATCGACAATGCCCTCAAGTTCACGAAGCAGGGCTCGGTTACCTTGGGTTACCGGGCAATACCTGGTTTCGTGGAGTTCTCCGTGGAGGATACCGGTATCGGGATCTCGCCCGACAAGTTAACGGTGATTTTTGATCGTTTCGAGAGAGTCGACCACTTTATACCCGGTTCGGGTTTAGGCTTGTCTATCTGCAAGTCAATCGTGGAACGGATGGGTGGGGATATCTCGGTGACGTCGGAGGTGGGCGTGGGATCGGTTTTCTCGTTCAGGATACCTTTGGAAGACGCGAGGGAAATAGAGGAAAGATATGGGAAAACGGGTGCTTTTACATCTCTTTGATACGCTATCGGGGGTAATCACTATTATCCCGGCACTTCTGGCTGCCGGGGGCGCGTTCGCCGGACATGTTCATCCCGCCCAACACGCGGGGCTGCAATGGATGGGGCTGTTCTTGCCTCTGCTGTTGGTGATAAACTTGGTGTTGATGCTATACTGGATGGTCAGGAGGAAGGGGTGGTTCCTCTTTCCCATGCTTGGCATCCTACTCAATATACCTTACCTTGCCGGGACCATCCAATGGCCTGTAAAGGAGGTGGAGCCACCGATGAACGAGTTGAACGTGGCCACCTATAACATCCAGCGAGGGGGAAGAGGGGGGCTGCAGGTGACGGGGCCAGAAATTGCACGCTTCATGGAGGAAAAGAAAGTGGATATTCTCTGTTTTCAGGAATTTCCCGTGGCCAACGGGGCGGCATTGAAGGCCATCACGAAAATTTTCAGGCTCTTTCCCTATTACAAGGTTACCTCGTCGTCCCCGGACGGTATGCATGTAGCCCTGTTTAGCAGGTACCCCATCTTGCAATCGGGCGAGATACGTTTCCCGGATGAAAACAGCACGAGGGCCCTATGGGCGGACCTCGATATCGACGGGCAAGTGGTACGGGTATTCAATGCCCATTTGCAGACTACAAACCTGAACCAAAACAGGATCAATCCTTTGGACAATATGGATGCCACGGCATCGCGGCTGATTCGTTTAAAAGACATGATGGATGAGAATAGCGTGATAAGAGCTAATCAAGCCAACCTGCTTCGCGACCAGATAGATGAAAGCCCTCACCCCGTTATCGTGTGCGGGGATTTCAACGACACGCCTGCTTCCTACGCCTACAAAAGAATAAGAGGGGATAGGGGAGATAGCTTCCGCTCCGCAGGGAAAGGGTATGGATACACCTACCGGTACCTTCGGAAACTATTCCGGATCGATTACCTCCTCTACTCCCGGGAGGGTATCAGGGCAGTACATTATGCTTCCCCGGAACTGGAGCATAGTGATCACAAGCCGGTAATTGTGAAGTTGGACGTTATACCGGTGACTCGTTCGCGGAAAAATCCTGCACGGGAAGAGCAAAACCAAAAGTAGAGCCTTCTCCCTCTTTCGATGTGAAGAATACACGCCCGTTATTAAGTTTCAGAAACTCGCTCACTAACAGCAGTCCCAATCCAGATCCCGATTCATTCTCCGTGCCGAACGTCGTGTAATGGCTGGATAAATTCATCAGCTTGGCTTGATTCTCTTGGCTTATCCCGCAACCGTGATCAATGACTTCGAGGATGGCTTTACCATCTTTTAATTTGACTACTACATCAACTTCTTTCCCCCTGTAGCTAAACTTGATCGCATTGCTGATCAGGTTCCGGATGGAGGTCTTGATCATATCGATATCAACGAATACCTCCATGCCAGTCATCGAAGAGGGGTAAAAATTGAGTTGTATGTCTTTTGTCGCGGCGATAATCGAGGAAACCTCCACGATGCCTTCAACCAGTTCGGGGAGGTTAATGCTTTGAGGCACCGCTTTTAGCCGTCCCAATTGGCTGCTTGTCCACTTCAACAGGTTGTCGAGCAGAACGAATAGGTGTTCCGATATCTCGTTGGCGCTATGCAACATATCCACCAGCTCTGCCTCATTTCCGTGTTGTTCTTTCGCTTTGATAGCAAGTGCGTTAAGAATCATCTTCATCGAAGACATGGGAACCCGCAGGTCGTGCGCGATGACCGAATAAAGCGCGTCACGACCGGCAATGGTTTTTTCGAGCTCTGCTGTTTGGCGTTTAATGGTTCTTTTAGCTTCGAGCATGTTCAATTGATAGCGTATCCTCACGAGGAGCTCTTCTTTGTTGAAAGGCTTAGATATGAAATCATCCCCACCCAGCTGGAATCCCTTGATAACATCGGTGGAGGTGTTTAACGCGGTCAAGAAAATAATCGGTATTTCTTGGTAATCGGAATGCTCTTTTAACTGTTTCGCCAGTTCAAAGCCATCAACACCCGGCATCAAGACATCCATCAAGATCAGGTCGACCTGCTCCTCCTCGAGACGGGAGAATGCTTCTTCTGCGCCTTGCGCGGTGAGAACCCCGAACCCGCTTTGTTCGAGCATCATTTTCAACAACAAAACGTTGGCCGGGATATCATCCACGACCAGTATTTTATATCCCGAAAAATCTTTTATCATGCTTATTATTTCAATTCGTGGGTATATTCTTTTTCTTTAAAATGCGCGATCATCCGGGATAACCCCTTTTTTAGGTTAATGGTGGGTTCCCAGTTTAATTTTTCCCGGGCAAGGGAAATGTCCGGGCGGCGTTGCTTGGGGTCATCTTCAGGTAACGGCAGGTAAATCAACTTGGAGCGAGAACCGGTATATTCCACGACAAGCTCTGCCAACTCTTTGATCGTAAACTCCGTTGGGTTTCCAATATTGACAGGGCCCAAAAAATCATCGCCCGTGTTCATCGTCTTTACCAGTGCCTCTACCAAGTCGTCGATATACTGGAAACTACGCGTTTGACTTCCATCTCCATGTATGGTGATATCTTTGTCTTCCAGCGCTTGAAGGATAAAATTAGAGATAACCCGCCCGTCATGAGACAGCATACCGGGGCCATACGTGTTAAATATCCGAACAATTTTAACCCGCACTTTCTCTTGTCGGTGATAATCCATGAAAAGAGTTTCGGCGCAACGTTTACCCTCGTCGTAGCACGAACGTATCCCGATCGGGTTAACGTTTCCCCAGTACGACTCGGGTTGTGGGTGTACCAGCGGGTCCCCGTATATCTCGCTGGTCGAGGCCAGCAAGATCTTAGCATCGTGTTTTTTAGCCATCCCCAGCACGTTCAACGTGCCCAGCACCGATATCTTCATGGTTTTAATCGGGTCTCGTTGGTAATGCACGGGCGATGCAGGGCAAGCCAAGTGATATATTTCATCAACGGGGCCAATCGGGTAGGGATGTACAATGTCATGTTCCACGAGTTCGAAACGCGGACCATCCATTAAATGAGCGATGTTTCCTTTACATCCCGTGAGGAAGTTATCAAGGCAAATTACATGGTGCCCTTCGTTCACCAATCGAGCGCATACATGTGAACCAATAAACCCGGCCCCACCGGTAACCAAAATTCTTTTCATCAAAAATAAAATATGTTGATTGGTCTACAAATCTAAGCAAATAATCATTGCCGTCCGATAAAAACTGGTTTTAATTTTGCTTGACTTCCAACCATCATATTATCAGACATGTTTTTTTAGTTTTCTATTATTCTCAAAAGTAAGCCCCCCTGAAAAGGGTGAGCATCTCTAAATTCTTGTCATCCCGTTGCCAGTCTCGTTCAGGATTTTCTAAAAATCTCATCAGGTGCAGGTAATTGAACAGGTGTATCCTGCAAAATGATACCAGGTTTGAGAATGCCCAGGGCCGTTTCAACCGCTTTTGAACAACCGTGAGCAAGAGGTTCACGATCAAGGCGCAATATATCTGTATCTTTATCGCGTTCTCGTTGTCCCCGAGGAAGTACTTCAAGGGGAAGTTCCCTTTCAACTGCCTGAACAGCAGCTCAATTTGCCATCTGATCTTGTAAAGGGCGGCTATCATGTCGGGACGAAGGTCGAACAGGTTGGTGAGGAACTCGAACTTGCGTTTCAACACCCTGTCGTAGAACACCACCTTGCGCAACATCAGCTTGCCCTGCCCATCGCCCTCCTTGACGGTCACCTCTATGATGGTGTCCTCCAGCACGCCGCTATGAATGCATTCTTCAACGTGAAGCTCTTGTTCCACCTTGTAAACGGCGTCGTCCTTGATGCGGGTGACGAAGCCGGCTCCCTTCTTACCGAACAGCTTGAAGGCCTTGTAGTCGTTGTATCCCTTGTCGAAGACGTAAATGGTGTTGTCGTCGGGGCTGAGTTTCTTCAACAGCGCGTGGTCGTGCGTGGCGGCGGACGTGAACCATACCATCTTGGGAACGGGCTCGTCCACATTGATGACGGTGTGCACCTTGATCCCCCCTTTGCGTTTACCGTTAGAGGGTGTTCTGCCGACGCACTTCAGGATGTCCTGAAACAAGCTGATGACCGTGCTGTCGAAGATCTCGACCTGCTTGTTCAACACGGCCTTGAACCGGGTGTCCGAGATCACGTGTTGATACTCGCGGAGCAAATCGTGATACACGCCCGAGAAGAAATCAACACTCCGGCGCTTGTTGGCGTCCGACAATGTGCTCCTGTAGGGTATGTGGCCGAGTTGGAAATGCCTGGTCTTGCCTGAAAGACCGAGCATTGCGCCCGCCACCTCTCGCAGGGAGGAGCATTTGGCGAAAACACAAAATAACATGCTTATGAGGTGATCCTTGGCCATGAAACGTTTCACGTAATGATCAGCCTTGTGGCGTTTGCTGTTTCGAGCGATGATTCCTGAATCTATCATAGATATGAGCTGTGGAGAAAACCGATTGTCCGAAAAAATAAGTACTTTTGTTCATTGTAGTCTTGTTTTGTGCTAAATACAAAGCTACAATTATTAGTACGATGGGCAAACTCAGATTTGCCCTCGTACTTCTTCAGAAAAAAGTTTTATCGGACAACAGTGATATTTATTGAAAGATTTTGGCGAAACTTAAAATACGAGAAAATATATCTAGAACCATCTGTTTATTTCACCCCAAAAGTATACCAGTATTTCAATCCAAAAGTATACCATTTTAATTTAAAATGATTATCCGCAATAGTTCCTATTGTAAATTCTTGACTTGAAATCAGGAGCATACGTTACAGCGGCTATCAACAGTCTTTCAAACTGGTTTTCCCCGAAGTAACGCCTGTTGAATTTATAACAGAACTGGTTGAGGTAGTATTGCAAGTATTCTGGTTTTATCTTGTAATACACGCCCAGGAGCTGTCGTTTGGCATTGCTGATCGCGGTATGCACCCAGGGCAGCACCTTGGAAAGATCCTGGTGTGGAATAACAGATGCCGTATGTGAATGAACATGCTCTTTCAATTTAGTGTAAGATGTTGAGTCATCGGTGGTCAGATCCGCCGTGCTTTCAACGTGCTCTTTGACATTCCTTGTAATTGTACCGGACTTCAAGTCACTGATCACTTTCATTTTCAGGTATCTAACCTTCTTGGGTTTCTTACCCGGCTTGGGGTTTTCAACGGTTTTGCTTTCAGCCATTACCAGCACTTTGGTCTTTTTTTGGCTCCCGCGGCCGCGCTTCAACGGTTTGTCCCTCTCTTCAAGGGATATTTCGGTGGAAAAGAAGGCGTCGTCCAACTCGATGGCTCCCTCAAGGGTGTACTCGTCGTCGCGTTTGCCCATCACGTCACGCAGTTTATTGACCATTTCCCATATGGGCTGGTAACGCTTGTGCCCCAGCTGGCGCTGCAGCTCCGCAGCGGAAAAGGAGCCCTTGGTCGCCGTGAGCAGGTGCATGGCCACGAACCAGTAACGGTAGGGCAGGTTGGAGTGCTGCATGACGGTGCCTGAACGCAAGGTTTGGCGTGCGCGACAACGCTTGCATTCATAGGCCTGCTTGTTTTCCAGCCAATAATGTTCTTTACAATTACAATGACGACAGGTTACTCCCATTTGGTCTCTTTGTTCTTTGAATTTTTTCCGACAGGATTCCTCATCGGGGTAATTTATAGCAAAATCCAGGATATTCATAGCTTGAATCTTTATATCGCTAGCGATGTAAATATAATGAATATCAGTGAATTGTGCAAGTATTTTTGAAACTTATTTATAACTTTTTCCCGTTAAATTCTTTAGGAATAACTGCGGATAATCATTTTTCAAATTTATTAAATCAGATCAGAATGATTTTATAGACTTGTTGAATAAATGAAATGAATTTATGGCAGTAACATTTGATACATTAAAACCAGATGCAAGAATTTTCCATGAACTAAATAATAATCCACATTGGTGGAAACAATTTAAGGAAGACTCTTCATTATACATAGAAGTGAGAAAAGATAATCAGGTGAATGTTTACTTTGAAGGTGGAAGCATTGCCCGAATACACTACTGTAGCAAACATAAGAAACTGCAAGTCTTTACGCATCATAAATACTTGGGGCTTCCTGCTCCTTCAAAGAGTAGCTTGTATATTGAGTGTAGTGATTTTATTGACTCTTGTTTGGATGATGTGTTAGATAGAATAAAAACTCATTATTCTCAAAAAAGCAGTGTCGATGGTGTAGTTCCCAAAGAAAAATGGTCGGAAAAGTACATCCAAGGAACATTAATAGTACAATCTCGCCTGTATCATCTTGATTCAGAGTTTGCATATATTGATGGAGAAACAAACAATAGGATGGATTTAGTAAAATGCTCTGACGGTATGATCACATTTGTTGAGCTAAAGCGAATGAGAGATAACAGAATGCTTCATGAAACTGATGCAACTCCAGAGGTCGTATATCAGATGAATAGATACAAGCAGTTTATTGAAAAATACTCTTCTCAACTTCTTGAATACTATCAGAAGTTATATGACATAAAGAAATCATTAGAATTACCTGTTCCTGAGTCTCGACCAGTATGTATCAATCCTATTCCCGAATTATTGATATTCGATAGCTGGGAAAAGAATACAAAAGGTAGAGATGAACACCGTCGAAGATTGCGAGAAATTCTACTTAAGGAGGATGTCAAGTTTTCTATAAAATCAGATTTTTAGCGCTGTGTGCAAAGTTTTTGCATACCCTGTGGCGATTTACTCTATTTTTTTCTTTTCTTTTCTTTTCGTATAATAGTATACCTAAAAGTCTCAAATAAAAGTTGCATATGTCAGGTAAAGTATTTATCTTTAAAGTGTTATACAAAAACAAACATTCACCCGACACATGCAAGACAAAAATAGTAAAAAAATCTCATTTACTGCCTGTTCAGTAAAGAAAAAGTTCAGTTCAGAACAATTAACATCATATTCAGGGTTAAGCGTAACCTCTGATTTTATCAACCATTGCGGTATTTATGGCAAGCTGGAACATCTTTTTCCAACCATCCGCCACAATGCAAGCCGTTTCAGCACAGCCCAAATACTCTCAAGTATCCTGTTGGCATCGTTGTGCGGTGTTCACCGTTTGAAGCGGATTGAAAACTTCACCTTTGACGCCTTGGTTGCCCGCTTGTTGAAGTTACCCAAGAACATTGACGAGGACACCATACGCCGCCATTTGACAGGTTTGGGTGAAAGGGGCGCCCGTTCGCTTCACGAGCTGTTGTTGGGTTTTACAGGCATGCAAGTTTCCCGTTGCGGTTTAAGCCGCTTGACACTTGATTGCGACTCAAGCACATTTACCGTTTACGGCAACCAACAAGGGGCTGAGGTGGGTTATAACTCGCATAAGAAGGGTTCGAAAAGCTATCACCCCATCTTATGTTTTGTCACGGAGATGAAACTGCTTGTCAATTCATGGCTCCGCCCGGGTTCAGCTTACACCTCAAACGGAGTTTGTGAGTTTGTCAAAGAAACCTTGGCCGCTCTTCCCCAAAAGGTGGAGAAGGTGTTTTTCAGGGCCGACAGCGGTTTTTTCAATGGTGGATTATTTAATTTGTTAGAAGACGGTAAACATGAATATTTGGTGAAAGTAAAGCTGAAAAACCTGAAAGATTTACTTGCCGGGCAGACTTGGCAGCCGATTGGCCCACGGACGGCGACCTGTCAGTTTACACATCAATGTAGCGGTTGGAGGAATCCCCGCATGTTTTATGCCGTGCGCATCATAAAGCAAATGGTTGAAGTCGATTATTTTGGCGAAAAACAATTTGTACCCGAGTATGAGTACTTTTGCTATTGCTCGAACCTGAAAGGATTGGATGCCTTGCAGCTCCATACCCTTTATGGATCCCGATCAGAGAGTGAGAATTGGATCGAGCAAACCAAAAACTCGCTTTGTGCGGGAAAAACCATCACGCATGATTTTTGGGTAAACGATATTCTTTGGCAACTTTCGTCATTTGCCTACAGTTTATCGGTGCTCATGCGATACCGGGGCGACTTTTGGGTTTGGCGTCAAGAGCACTCTACCTTCCGAGAATGGTTTATCCGAGTGCCGGGAAAAGTGGTGAAATCCGGCAGGCAGGTCACGGTAAAAATGCCAAAGGAGTATTACCGAAAAGCGGGGTGGCGTGATTTTGAGCAGCGAATAACGACAACGATGACCGGATGACGGATTTTCACTTAATCGTCCATCGCCATCTTTCGTGTCGTAAAAGGGTTTATGACAAGGAATTGCCATGCCTTGGAAGAGTGGTAATGTTAATACATATAAAAACGCCACCATAAAAAGTAAATCAACACGTTAAACGTGCAAGAAACAGTGAAGATGAAAAGAAAATAAAACGGTATCTCTCGAAAAAAAAGAGAAATTCCGCTTTGAAAACTATTAACTTGAGTTGGGAATTTTAAATGAGATTTTTAAGGTATAGAGTAATATTTTAAAGAACGTATATATGGAAAAGAAAGCAATGATTATCAAAATGAATGGAGTAAAAGAACAAGAAGTAGATACAGTGGCTCGCTATTCTATTGAGGAGGAATTACAGATAATCAGTATCAACCGACTAAAATCAAAATCAATCGGTTCTTATTTTTAAATACCTGACAAGTAAACCATTACAGCTCCTGTCTTTCATTCCCAAAAAGTGCTCCCCCCCTCAAAACAGTGATAATTGGGCGGCCGTGGGACTTTTATTGCGACTTTTCAGTCGTCTGGGATAAGTGCGCCTGCCTTCGGTCACCACCCACGTCAAATCCAGATGGCTTATCAAATGCATCCTCAACAACGCGGCTATGGTTGAAAACGCCTTTTCGCTTTCCGACTTGGTCTGAATCACCTGTAAAAGCAAATACGCGATCAGGGTACACCATACTTGGGTCTTTATCCCGTTTTCAGTGTCGGAATAAAAATAGGTGAGTTGGAAGTTTTGCTTCAATTTTTTGAATCCCGTTTCGATAGACCACCTATTTTTATAAATCAAGGCAACTTCCTCGTCTGTTATTTCCCAATTATTGGTGATGAACTTGTATTTACGCCCCTGTTCATCCCTGTACCAAACTAAACGAAGGCATAATGTCCTCGTCTGTCTGACTTTCTTCCTTTTTTTCTTGCCTTCGGTCCCCGTCTCGACCTTCTCGATATATTGAACGTGGATATGTTTCACCTTGTAAACGGCATGTTCCCCTTTTTCCAGCTTCTTCTCGTGAAGGACTTCCTGAACCTCGTACCTTGCATTGTCTTTCAGCCGACAAACGAAATTCACGCCTTGTCGCGTCCATTTGGCGAACTGCAGGTAGTAATTGTATGCCTTGTCGAAGACCACCATGCTGCCTTCACTTAAATTCAGGTATTGCAAGAAGTTCTTGTCGTGCATTTTCGCCTCGCTTATCTTCACGAATCGCGGCGTGTCAGCATGGACGTCGGTCAGCATGTGGACTTTCAGGCCGCCTTTCTTTTTCCCGTCGCCTTTAGGGTTCCGGCCCACGCCTTTCATCACGTCGGAAAACAGCGTCACCGTACTCGAATCAAAGGCATAGAACTCCTCGAAACTGACACCCTGCTTCCGGCACTTTTTTTTGCGGCTGACCGATAAAAGCGGGGAAAAATGGGCGATCAGTGCAAAGTAGAACAGACGGAACAGCTCCTCGTCCCTGTCACGCAATGCATCTCCGGCAGTGCTTTTTGCAGGCGAACTCTCCATGCCCAGGTAATTCAACTTGCCACCCAAGGCACGCATGCCGTCACAGACTTCACCCATCGAATCGCAACGGGAAAAAATGCCAAAGAGCATCACGATCAATTGATCCCAGGAAAAAAACGCCTTGTAATATTTATCACTGCCGAGCCTTATTACCAGCTCATCGAACTTTTCCCTCGGGAGAATATTCACTATTTGTCTTAAGATCGGCTGACCGACAAATTTATTTTCGCTAACTTTGCCCATGGTTGGAAATTTAGTTTTTGACAATCCAAATTTACAACTTAGGGACGAGACTTCGGTTAAGTCCCTATATTTTCTTCATTTTTTAGTCGGTCAGTACTGACAGATAATAAAGTCTATTCAGCAAGGAGGAAAAGAAAGAAATACTGCTATTGAAAAGCTTGCACAATCCAGACTACGATTTGTGACTGGATTTGTGACTGCTGTAGCCAAGAGGTACGCCAACAATAATCTGTCTATGGATGAACTGATAGAAGCAGGTAATAAAGGCTTGGTGTTAGCTGCTGAAAATTTTGATGAAAGTCGCGGTTTTAAATTCATCCCCTATGCTATTTGGTGGGTAAGACAGAGTATTGAAAAGGAAATTGAAAAATCAAATAATCTCGAATAATGGACATAAAGGTACATAGAGGATTAGAACAAATAGGAGGTTGCATAACAGAAATCAGTACTGCAACTTCACGAGTCTTTATAGATTTTGGACAGAACTTACCAGGCAATGGTGAACCTACAACACCAGAACAAGATAGGTTAATGGTGGAAAACATCTTTGCCACTAATGCTAAAATGCATGAAGCAGTGTTCTATACTCATGGTCATGAAGATCATGTAGGATTGTTCGAATATATACCTACCTGTGTTCCACAATATATGAGTGATGGTACAAAGGAACTTTTGCTTATAAAATATAGAACACTAAAAGAAGGAGTTGAACTTAGTCTTGAACAATTACAGAATGATGCAAATTCAACAAAAGAACACATAGAGGAAGTAATCGTTCAAAAATCAAATGCAGAAAAAAAGATTAAGATAATTACAAAGATGAACTCATGGGGTAGGACCCCTCCTCGCAAGAAACCATATTCTATTTCCATTGGAGATATCACAATTACTCCCTTCTTTAATTGCCATTCCATTTATGATTCACACATGTTTCTCATTGAGGCTGATGGGAAACGCATTTGGCATACAGGTGACTATAGAGCACATGGTTATATGGGCAAAGGGTTGATACCAACATTAAGGAAGTATGCTACAAACATTGATACCCTTATCACGGAAGGTACAATGTTGAGTCGAAATGATGAATGCATCCATGAATGTAAAGTGTCGGAAAAGATGGCCAATGTGATGAAATCATTCAAGTATGTTTTTGTATTGGCTTCAGCTACAGACATAGAAAGATTGGCTTCTATCAAAAATGCAGCTTTAGAAGCTAAGAAAACACTATATGTATGCTCAAAATTCATGTCATCGACTATGAAGTTTTTCACAGAGCGGGAATCGGAACTATCTCATGGGTTATTTAGTTTCTCTCCCCGTATGCTACGGTTTAATGGATTGGAGAGAATCAAAAAGAAAGGTTTTGTTCTTATTGCCGGGACATCTCAAATATCTCGTGTTGAAGAACTCACCAAAGAGCTGCCCATTGAAGAGACACTTCTGGTTTACTCGTCTTGGGAGGGTTACTATACTATTCCTGAACAAGTAGCTGCAAATCCTGGTTATAAGAATTTTCGTGAACTTTTCTGTAATTAATACTTCGGTAAATATTCAATTAACCAATTAAAATTCAATGATTTACATAACATAGTTTAACATAAAAAAGATGGTTAAGTAGCTGATTATCAGTATCTTTATAGCTAATCAAAACCTAATAAAGATGGATAGAACCAGCATACTTAACCAATATAAAGGTATCTGTAGTGATGTTCTAGGTGAACTAACTACGAAGTTAAACAAAAGTTTCAAATCATTCCTTATGGAGACGCTTATTTTGTATCTGGTCATTCCCGGCAGGATTAATTTCCTACAATTGGGGAGATATGGCAAGTCGTGTGAACAGCGATTTCGCCAGAACTTCTCGAAGGATTTTGATTGGCTGGAGTTTAACTTGTCTTTGTCTGATAGGGTATTAACCGGAGATCGCAAGGCAATTGCCATTGATCCCAGTTATATATCCAAATCAGGAAAGAATACCCCTTGGATTGGTTACTTCTGGTCGGGTGCAGCCGGTCAGGCGAAAAGAGGATTGGAAATCCTGGGAGTGGGCCTTATAGACGTCGACAACAAGGATTGCATCAGTCTACAGGCCGTTCAGACTCCGGACCGTCAAACCCTGGAGAGTCGTGATGCCAACCTGATTGACTGGTACCTGCTGGTCATTAAATCGATGCGGGAGAAACTCCATCGGGCAAGCCGTCACGTGGTTGCCGATGCCTACTTCGCAAAGAACAACTTCGTTACGGGTCTGCAAGAGATGAAGTTTGATCTGGTCAGCCGCTTCAGGGATGACGCCGCACTTTATTATCCAACACTGCAGAAACCGACAGGCAAGAAAGGCAGGCCTAAACTCTACGACGGAAAGATTGACATGGCCAACCTGGATACAACCAGAGTGCAAAAGATCAATATTGATAACGGTGATCTCTACACCTTGGTAGCCTATTCCAAATCACTTAAACAGATGGTCAGGCTTGTCATCTGGTATTTCAAAGATGGGAAAAAACCAAAACTGTTCTTCTCTACCAATCCTGAGATGAGTGGAAAAGATGTCATAGAATTTTACCGCACCCGTTTTCAGATCGAGTTTTGCTTCAGGGATGCCAAAGGCTTCACAGGACTGATGCAATCGCAGGCAAGGGACGTAGCAAAGCTATCGTTCAACTTTAATGCGTCTCTTACCTCAATAAACCTGGCAAAGGTGCTGGCAAAGGAGAAAGGCATCCCCTTTTCGATGGCATCATGTAAAACAATGATACACAATGCCTACCTGCTTGAGCGATTTATTTGCGTGTCTGGCATAAAACCGAACAGAAGATTAAATGATAAACTTGTTAAAGAACTCGTGGAGTTTGCAGCCATTGCTGCATGACTCATATAGTAAATTTTTAACGGACTATTGTGTAATGTCATTGATATACATACGTCCGGTCATGCTGACAAATCTACGCTAAAAAAAGTAATAGAAACTATCAATCCCAAAGAGGTTATAGTTATTCATAAGGATGGAGCATCCTAAAACTCTGACCCAACTACAGAACTTAACCCACATTGCAGCTAACCGGAGCTAATTCCCTGTATCCCTGCGTATATATTTTTTTCAAGGTTCAATTGGGGGACTACAGATTTTTTCCTGATAAATGGTTTTTCATCGTATCCCAACACCTTATATATGATTCTTACTTTGGATTCAGGGAGTGAACATTTTCTAATCGACACACACTCTTCATCGGTATTTACCATGTGCGTTGTCACCATTTTCTGCGTGTTCATGATCCGGACAATCTCTCTCCACTCATGGGTAATCCCAAATTGTTTCAGTTTGAAACGGATCGTGCTTACCAGCTGGTAGGCCAACAGCCCGAGGTGAAGATGAGCCATTGTCGCCTCATCCGTTTTATGAAACACGGGACGCAGGTTCAGATCAGTCTTCAGGCAACGAAACGTCGACTCTACTTCTCTTATAGTGTTGTAAATCAGCCAGGTGATCTCCTCTCCATGTACCGACAGGGAAGTACGCAAGAAGTATTCCCCATGTCTTGATTCGCTCTTTGCCTCGATTCTCTCCCAGGATATGGATGTGGCATGAATCCCCCTTTCGTCGGGCTCCACATGGATCTGATACAGGCGGTGTACCGAAGGGTATTTTTCCTTTAGCCGGCCGATGCGTTCCCACACCTTTTCAAGCTTTTTGGTGCCTCCTTTCTTTTTCAGGGCTTCGGCTGCCTGGCTCAGTCCACATTCAAAGGCCCGCGTGAAACGGTTTTCCATGGACGCTTCCTTGAGACCCTTGCTATAGCTCTTCACCTTGTAGAAGCTGTCACTTTCGCCATCCACTTCTACCTGACTGATCTCGATGAGCTGGTTGGATTTATCCCGTATTTCCACAGGGGAAAGGCTTGTTGCACGGTATTCTTTGAGTTTACCCCGTGAGACACAGATGTAGTCGAAGGATTCCTCTTTCAATATCTTCAGGTTATCATTCGTGGCGATGCCGGCATCCATGACCACCACCTGCTTTTTATCGGATCTCCCCCTATGGGATTTCATCTTGTCAAGAATATATTGCAGGCTTTCAGGATCAGTCATGTTGCCTTCAAAGATTTGTGACTCCTTCAGGAAACCTTCCGGGTTGACCACCACAGCCAGCACCACCAGTCTGGTATCGTTACGCTTTTCCTTGCTGCGCCCGAACTTAGCTATCCGACTCTCTCGCATGGTTCCCTCAAAATAGGTATTTGTTAAATCATAGATGATAATCTTGTCATCCAAGGAAAAAAGATCGTTCGTGCGGTTAGAAAAATGACGTTCCAAGCCATCCTTCTCACCATAAAGCCGGTGAGCCATCTGGTAAAGCTTATCTTTGGTGATGGCCGAAGGATCAACCCCGGTCAGTTCACAAAGCGCCGAGTTCTCCTTCAACCAACGGCTGGTTTTATACTCCGATGCGGGGTAAACAGCCCGGGCGATGATCTGGGTTAAAGCAAGGGCGATATCTTGTTTCTCCCAGCCGAAAGTCTCTAAATACTCCGGCAGGAGCAATTGGCGGCAAGCTTGAAGACAAAGCCATTCGCCACCAACCTCCCGGATATCACTGTTCGTTGTCCTGTCAATGTACACTTGCTCGATACCAGCCGCCTTCTTCTTTGCCTTTTCTATCTTTTGCGCTTCATGGAGTAGTCCCACGTATTTCGTGCACAGGGCTTCCACCTTGTCATCACGAAGCGATGAGATGATGAATGTTTTGCCCTCGAAGTAAACCTGGTTGATGCGTTGACAGAGAAAGGGAATCTTTTCAGGTGGAAGAACTGATTCCAGGTCACCCAAAGAGAGCAGCGTGCGATTACGGATGAAGCGGCCTTCCCGGTAGCTCTCACACAACCGGTAATGGGTATACTCATGGCCCCCATCCTTTTGCTTTATGCTTGTCTTGAAAAACATACAACGCAAAAGTAATCAAGGGATACGTTTTTTTCAACATCAAATGGGGGACTACATTCGTGTTTTAAAATAAACCGACATTGAATATCAGCCTGATACAAAAATTTATGGTCAGCAAACAGACGTAAAACAAGCGGATTTAACGTAAATAGAGGGTAAGTTTAACTTCTATTTATAATCGTGCTGCAATGTGGGTTAATTATATACTTATATAATTATATAAATGATTATCCGCAATAGTTCCTATTGTAAATTCTTGACTTGAAATCAGGAGCATACGTTACAGCGGCTATCAACAGTCTTTCAAACTGGTTTTCCCCGAAGTAACGCCTGTTGAATTTATAACAGAACTGGTTGAGGTAATATTGCAAGTATTCTGGTTTTATCTTGTAATACACGCCCAGGAGCTGTCGTTTGGCATTGCTGATCGCGGTATGCACCCAGGGCAGCACCTTGGAAAGATCCTGGTGTGGAATAACAGATGCCGTATGTGAATGAACATGCTCTTTCAATTTAGTGTAAGATGTTGAGTCATCGGTGGTCAGATCCGCCGTGCTTTCAACGTGCTCTTTGACATTCCTTGTAATTGTACCGGACTTCAAGTCACTGATCACTTTCATTTTCAGGTATCTAACCTTCTTGGGTTTCTTACCCGGCTTGGGGTTTTCAACCGTTTTGCTTTCAGCCATTACCAGCACTTTGGTCTTTTTTTGGCTCCCGCGGCCGCGCTTCAACGGTTTGTCCCTCTCTTCAAGGGATATTTCGGTGGAAAAGAAGGCGTCGTCCAACTCGATGGCTCCCTCGAGGGTGTACTCATCATCGCGTTTGCCCATCACGTCACGCAGTTTATTGACCATTTCCCATATGGGCTGGTAACGCTTGTGCCCCAGCTGGCGCTGCAGCTCCGCCGCGGAAAAGGAGCCCTTGGTCGCCGTGAGCAGGTGCATGGCCACGAACCAGTAACGGTAAGGCAGGTTGGAGTGCTGCATGACGGTGCCTGAACGCAAGGTTTGGCGTGCGCGACAACGCTTGCATTCATAGGCCTGCTTGTTTTCCAGCCAATAATGTTCTTTACAATTACAATGACGACAGGTTACTCCCATTTGGTCTCTTTGTTCTTTGAATTTTTTCCGACAGGATTCCTCATCGGGGTAATTTATAGCAAAATCCAGGATATTCATAGTTTGAATCTTTATATCGTTAGCGATGTAAATATAATGAATATCAGTGAATTGTGCAAGTGTTTTTGAAACTTATTTATAACTTTTTCCCGTTAAATTCTTTAGGAATAACTGCGGATAATCATTTTGGGAAATAACAGACGAGGAAGTTGCCTTGATTTATAAAAATAGGTGGTCTATCGAAACGGGATTCAAAAAATTGAAGCAAAACTTCCAACTCACCTATTTTTATTCCGACACTGAAAACGGGATAAAGACCCAAGTATGGTGTACCCTGATCGCGTATTTGCTTTTACAGGTGATTCAGACGAAGTCGGAAAGCGAAAAGGCGTTTTCAACCATAGCCGCGTTGTTGAGGATGCATTTGATAAGCCATCTAGATTTGACGTGGGTGGTGACCGAAGGCAGGCGCACTTATCCCAGACGACTGAAAAGTCGCAATAAAAGTCCCACGGCCGCCCAATTATCACTGTTTTGAGGGGGGGGGAGCACTTTTTGGAAATGAAAGACAGGAGCTTTAATGGTTTACTTGTCAGGTGTTTAAAAATAAGGACCGATTGATTTTGATTTTAGTCGGTTGATACTGTTAAAAAATGTAAATTAGCAAATAAAAAAATGGTTTTGCTTACTGCGGTGCTTAATTGAAACTTAGTGCTTCTTTTTCCCCGCCTTCGGCAATACCCAAAACGATAGACGATGACTGGGATGATGAATTTACGGATTATCAATTTCACCTATTTATGTGTGAACTTGAACAAACGGAAGAAAAAATTCGTATGTGGGAGAACGAAAAAGAGAATAATAATTTTTAATTGATTTAATTATGGAAGAAGAAAAAGCACCCGTGTGGGCAGAGAGATTGATGAGTAGATTGGACGAGTTAGAAAAAAAACTCGAAGAAAAAAGGGAAGAGAAGCCGTTGTTTGCTGCCTTGAGAGCGGAGCTGGATTTGAATGCCGAGATACAAGGGCAACCAACCAAAGGCGAAAAGAAGCCTGTTGATGACAGGTTCAGAGCGTTGCTGAACGATTTGGAGTTAAGTAAGTAATTTTTAAAAAAGGAGAAAATGAAAAAGAAAGAAGTATTGTTTGATGAGTATGGCATAAATTTAAAGACCGAGAATATAACGATAGAATAGCCCGTCAAACGGTTCGTTCACTCTTTTCTTTTTTATTTCTGTTTGTTCGGGGGGTGGGTAATTCCATCCCCCTTTTTTCAAAAAAGCTATTTGCAGGCACAACACTTGCAACTGAGAGCCGACCGAAAATTAAAAACCCATCACTTTCATCAATAATCACCCTATTAGATATAAATAATATCTATATGTAGATAGAAAAAATATATTGTGCACGGCAGTTAATTCCTAACTGTCTTGATTGCTGTTAATTAATCCCATACCCTTTTATTGATGGCAAATGTACAGCGCTTTTTCCCCGTAAAAAATACATGAGTTTTCTCTCGAATGATGAGATGCGACCGTATGAATATTGACTGCCTGACGGCCGTACGGAGGCATTTCAGGCGTTGTTCATGGCTGGATGGTAGTTGGTGTGGTGTTAATCTGAATGTGTTCTTAAATCATGCTTATAACTTAAGGCTCCTGGCGGGACAAAATTATCCATCGGGGAAAACGATGCATTTTAAGGCGATTTAAGGCACGATAATTATTTTGGGTAGGTAGATATGCGGAGAGCCATATAAATGCCACAGAGGGGCTGAAAATAAGCGAGAGGGGTATTTAACATCCCCCCCCCCCTGATGCTGGCGGGAGCAGAATAGTCAATTTATTACTACCCCAAGGATGATGTTTTTTTCTGATGATGTAACGGTTATGAATTACAGATACATTTTCACCTGCAAACAATAACATCGGTTGCCTAACGTTACTATTTTGATACTTTTGAAAAATAAACACCCCATAACCGATTGATTATAGGGTGATTACGAAGTTTAAACCGTACCCAGAGCCGGGATCGAACCGGCATGGAAGTGAATCCACTGGTGTTTGAGACCAGCGCGTCTACCAATTCCGCCATCTGGGCATATTGTGGAAAACGCGAATGCAAAAGTACATAAAAAAATCAGAAATCAAAACGGTTTGTTCCATTAATTTTTTAAATATTGACAAGTTTCAGGCTGTTGAAATTTATTGTGTAATTGTTAAAACAATCAGCCATTGGAAAGCGTTATACGGATTGAACAAATATTACCCTAAAGAGGAATATCATTTTATACGCTAAGATTTTGTTATGAAGAACAACAACTACTGTGTTATCATGGGAGGCGGGATCGGCAGCCGGTTCTGGCCTTTTAGCAAGGAAGACAGGCCCAAGCAGTTTCTCGACTTTTTTGGTACAGGGCGTTCGCTCCTCCAGAGCACGTACGACAGGTTCAAGAAGATTATCCCCGTTGAGAATATCTTTGTTGTGACCAACGATGCGTATGCCGAGCTGACTCTTAAGCAGCTGCCCGAGTTGTCGAAAGAGCAGGTGCTGCTTGAGCCTTTGAGAAGGAATACCGCACCGGCTATCGCCTACTCCCTCTTTCATATTCAGGCAATCAACCCGGAGGCCAACATTGTTGTGGCTCCTTCCGACCATCTTATCCTGAAGGAGGATCTATTCCTTTCTGAGATTGAGCGTGGACTGGATTTTGTGGAGAAGCATCCGGTTCTGTTGACACTGGGCATCAAGCCGAACCGACCGGAGACCGGTTATGGCTACATCCAGGAGAGCAACGAGGAGGTGGATGGTATCCGTAAAGTGAAGACATTTACGGAGAAACCCAACCTGGAGCTGGCCCGTGTTTTCTACGAAAGCGGCGAGTTTGTCTGGAACTCGGGAATCTTTCTCTGGAATGTGAAGGCGATACTGGAGGCGTTCAAGATCCATCTGCCCGATATCGTGAACAAGTTCAACGAGGGCAGGGAGTTCTTCAATACCCCTCGCGAGAAGGAGTTTATCGATCAGGCCTTCCCGTTCTGTTCAAGCATCTCCATCGATTACGGTATTATGGAGAAAGCCGATAACGTCTATGTTATCGGATCGGACTTCGGATGGTCCGACCTGGGTACCTGGGGATCACTGCACGAGATCACCCCGAAAGATGAAAACAACAATGCCAGCTTGCATTGCAAGACCTTATACGTTGAGAGTAACGACAACGTGGTGGCGATGAGCGACGATAAGCTGGTGGTGATACAGGGCCTTGAAGGCTATATTGTTGCAGAATCTGAAAAAGCGTTGCTCATCTGCAAGAAAGAAGAAGAGCAACGCATTAAACATTTTGTGACCGACGTAAAATTCCGTTTCGGGGATGAGTATGTCTAGTATCAGCTGATAAACAGCAACTCCCTATATTTGGGTAAAGGCCACATCTGATTGTCTACAATCAGTTCCAGTTTGTCGATATGGTAGCGGATAACGGAGAGGAAGGGCTCGACGGTATCGTGGTAGGCTATGGCTTTGGATCGTGCATCCTCGATCTTGTTTGCCCGTTTCCGTGCCTCTACCATATCGTCGACATTGGTCTTTATGGCGGAGATATGGGTGGCGATCTCCTCGATCAGCGCCGCATCTTCACGTGAGAGCCGGTCGGCCTTCTCCTTGTCGAAAACCATGCGCATCTTGTAGAGGTTGTCGAGTAACAACGACTGATATTGTGTAGCCACAGGAATGATATGGTTCATACTCAAGTCGCCCAATACCCTGGCCTCAATCTGGATCTTCTTGGTGTAGGTTTCCCATTTTACCTCGTTCCGGGCGTGAAGTTCGCGCTCGTTTAGCACGCCGATGCCCTCGAACATCTTGATGCTCTGTTCGCTGACGTATGCATCGTAGATCAACGGTACGCTTGTCTCGCAATCGAGTCCCCGCCTTTTAGCTTCCTCTTTCCACGCTTCGCTGTAACCGTTGCCGTCGAACCGGATGGGTTTGCTCTCTTTGATGTAGAGGCGTAAGGTGTCGAAGATGGCCTGCTCTTTTTTCATGCCCTCCTTCATCTTCCGGTCGATCTCATTCTTGAATTCGATCAGCTGGCTGGCCACTGCTGCATTGAGCGCATTCATGGCTGGTGAGCAGTTGGCCGACGAGCCTACGGCGCGGAATTCGAACCGGTTTCCGGTGAATGCGAAGGGAGAGGTGCGGTTACGGTCGGTATTGTCGATCAGAACCTCGGGGATATGGGAGATACCCAGCTTCATCTTGCGAAGATCTTCCATCGTGATATCGTTGTCATCGGAACTCTCCTCGATCTTGTCGAGCACGGCTGATATCTGTGAACCGAGAAA
Organism: Petrimonas mucosa; assembly: GCF_900095795.1. Taxonomy (NCBI): domain Bacteria; kingdom Pseudomonadati; phylum Bacteroidota; class Bacteroidia; order Bacteroidales; family Dysgonomonadaceae; genus Petrimonas; species Petrimonas mucosa. Next base: position 3,310,933 of record NZ_LT608328.1, on the reverse strand, counting down.
AACGGAGATGATTGCCGGAGGAGCCTCGTTGGCACCGAGACGATGTGCATTCTGTGCAGACATGATGGAGGCCTTGAGCAGTGCGTTGTGTTTGTATACCGCCATGAGCGTATTGACAAGGAAGGTTACGAACCGGAGGTTCTCGTTGGCACTCTTGCCGGGAGTGAAGAGCCCAACGCCCGTATCGGTTCCCAGCGACCAGTTGTTGTGCTTGCCCGATCCGTTGATGCCGGCGAATGGTTTTTCGTGCAGCAGCAACTTGAAGTGATGTTTGGCTGCGATTTTGTGCATCAGCGACATGATCAGCAGGTTCTGGTCGACTGCCAGGTTGGTCTCGCCGTAGATGGGGGCAAGCTCGAACTGGTTGGGTGCTACTTCATTGTGACGGGTCTTCAACGGAATGCCATATTTATAGGCTTCAAACTCCACCTCCCTCATGAATGCAGCTACCCGGGGCGGGATCGAACCAAAATAGTGGTCCTCCAGCTGCTGGTTTTTGGCACTTTCGTGTCCCATCAGTGTCCGGTCGGTCAGGTTCAGGTCGGGACGGGCCGCGTAGAGGGCCTGGTCCACCAGGAAGTACTCCTGTTCCCAACCCAGGTAGGAGTAGACCTTTTTCACGTTGGGATCGAACAGCTTGCAAACCTCCACCGCTGCTTTGTCCACTGCCGAAAGCGATTTCAGCAGCGGGGTCTTGTAGTCGAGCGCTTCGCCCGTGTAGGAGATAAAGACGGTGGGAATACAGAGGGTGTCTTCGATGATGAAGGCCGGTGAGGACGGGTCCCAGGCTGTATAGCCGCGGGCCTCGAAGGTGTTTCTGATGCCGCCGCTGGGAAAACTTGAGGCGTCGGGCTCCTGTTGAGCAAGCAGTTTTCCGGAGAACCGCTCGATGATATCTCCGCCTGGAGCGTTCAGATAATCGATGAATGAGTCGTGCTTCTCAGCAGTACCTTCAGTGAGGGGCTGGAACCAGTGCGTATAGTGGGTGGCTCCCATCTCCATCGCCCACATCTTCATGCCGGCAGCGACGTGATCGGCAATTTCCCGTTGCAACGTTACTCCTTGATCGATGGCCCGGAGAACGGTATTCATCGTCTCCTTGGAGAGATATTTTGACATCTGTGTCCGGTTGAACACATATTTGCCGAAATATTCCGACGGGAACTTGTCGGGAACTGAAATTTCTACGGGAACTCTTTTTGAAGCTTCCTCTACCGCTTTGAACCTGAGTGTTGACATATGATTGATGGTTTTTTAGGTGTGCTCTGTCTCAATAACCTTGTTGTTCGGTTGGAAACACGATGCAAAATTAATCAAATATCTCTTTTAAATTGACCGTTAATAGAGAAATCATTATCTTCACCTTCCGAAACAGGAGAGAGTTATTACTGAGAATTTACACAATCAAACAAAGATACTGAAGATGAGAAGATCGTTCATGCTACTGCTGCTGTTCCTCTCTACCCTCACGCTTTTCGCGGATGAGGGGATGTGGATGCTGCACCTGTTGAAGCAACAGAAATATCCCGAGATGAAGAGACTGGGATTGGAACTGAAAGATTACGACATTTACAATCCCGACGGGGCATCGATAAAGGATGCGGTTGTCCAGTTCGGCAGCGGATGTACGGGCGAGGTGATCTCCTCCCGGGGGCTGGTGCTGACCAACCACCATTGCGGTTACGGAACGATCCAGAGCCACAGTACGCTGGAGCACAATTACCTGGAGGATGGTTTCTGGGCCAGGTCGCAGGCCGAGGAGCTGCCCAATCCGGGACTGACGGTCACCTTTATCGACAAGGTGGTGGATGTGACCGACTATGTGAAGCGGTGTCTCGATCGGGACAGGTCGCTCGATAAAGACGGGGTGCTCTACCTTTCGCCCGCTTACCTGAAAAGGATTGCGGTGGAGAGGGTGGGGAGTGCCTTCCTGGAGGAGAATGCCGGAACCGATGTGGAGATCAAACCCTTCTTTGAGGGGAACCAATATTTCATGTTTATCAAGAAGATCTATGCCGACGTCCGTCTGGTGGGTGCGCCCCCCAGTTCGATCGGAAAGTTCGGTGCCGATACCGACAACTGGATGTGGCCGCGCCATACGGGCGACTTTACCCTATTCCGCATCTATGCAGACAAGGAGGGGAATCCCGCGCCATATTCACCGGATAATGTCCCGCTGAAACCGAAACGTTGGCTTACCGTTTCGACACAAGGTGTGAAGGCGAACGATTTTGTAATGATCCTCGGTTTTCCCGGGTCGACCCAGAAGTTCTCCACATCGTGGGAGGTTGCCGAGCGGCGCGATATCGACAATAAGGTGCGTATCAATATGCGGCAGGTTCGCCAGGAGACCCTTCTGAAAGAGATGTTGGCCGATCCGCAGGTGAAGATCCAGTACGCATCGAAATACTCCGGATCGACCAACGCCTATAAGAGTGCGATCGGCTCGAACTGGGCGATCGACAAGCACAATTTTGTGGAGGTGAAAAAGGTGCAGCAGGAGAGGCTTGCCGAGTGGGCAAGGAGAAAGAATAGGCTACACTATCTTTCGGCGCTCGACACTATCCGCCATATTGTGGAGATGCGAAGCGATCTTCGTTACAGGGAGCGGATGCTGAACGAAGGTATTGTCCGGGCTATTGAGTTTGCGTCGGTGCCGGTGGCGAATGCCGACTCGCTGATCGTTGCGCTGCAGAAAAAGGATGAGGCGAATGCCGGGAAGTTTGCCGGATTGCTGGCCCGTGACTATCGGAACTTTGCCAATAAAAACTACAGCGCGGCGGTGGACAGGAGGGTGGCCAAGGCGATGATTGCGGAATATGTGCGGTTGATTCCACGTGAGAAGCAACCTTCGGTCTTTTCTGTTCTGCACGATAAGTTTGGCGGCGATGTGGACAGGTTTGTGGATTCGATCTTCGAGAATTCAATTTTTGGAAGTGAAGCCAACCTGGAGGGGTTTCTTGCCGCACCTTCGGCCGAGGCGCTCGTTAGCGACCCGATGTTTAACTTTGCCAGGTCGGTCAGGGCCGAGGAGGCCGCGCTGATTGCCCGGCAGGGAGCATTTAACCGTGCCTGCCAGCTTGCCCGTCGCACATACCTGGAGGGGATACTCGAGATGGACGGCGCAACTGCCTATGCGCCCGATGCCAACCTTACCTTGAGGCTGGCCTATGGACAGGTGAAGGGATACTCTCCCCGCGATGCCGTCTACTATCTGCCGCAAACGACGATAGAGGGAGTCATGGAGAAGGAGGATCCACTCAACTGGGAGTTTGTTGTGCCGGAAAAACTGAAACAGTTGTATAATGACAGGGATTATGGGCGTTATGCTTTACCCGACGGCAACCTGCCGGTGGCCTTTCTCGCCTCCACCCATACCACCGGAGGCAACTCGGGCAGTCCGGTCATGAATGCCAGGGGTGAGCTGGTCGGCATCAATTTCGACCGGAACTGGGAGGGTGTAGGTGGCGATATCCAGTACCTGCCCGATTACCAGCGAAGCATTATCGTGGATATCCGTTACGTCCTCTTCATTATCGACAAGTATGCGGGGGCCACGCATCTGATCGAGGAGATGGATATCCGGTAAAAAAATATGCCCGATTGGGTATAAATCGGTGAAAATGATCATATATTTGTATGGGGTTAATCCCATAAAAATATGGTGATCATGAAAACGATACATCTCTGTACTCTATTTGTTTGCGTGATTGCATTACTGGCCGGATGTGGAACAGCGCAAAGAGGATTGAAAAGTGAAACGGCAAAGCGTCTGTTTGGGTTGTGGGAGGTGAAGGCCATCCACAACAGCAACGAGGGAGGGTACAAGAAGGTGCCTCACGGAATGTTCAAGTTGATTGTCGATGACGGCAGGTTTGTAAATTTCATGACAACAGATGAGGGAGCTATGATCACTGTTGACGGGAAATACAGGCTGGTTGGAGATTCCCTTTACATCGAAGAGATTGACCATTCTTTCAACAGATCGCAGATTGGGAAAGACAATCCATTGATTCTAAGGCTGTCTGGCCCCAGGTTCATGTACCTGAAGTGGTTCCAGGCGGTTGACGAGTTCGGTAATAACCAGAATCAGTGGGTTGAGGAGATTTGGCAACGGTTGGAGCTGGAAGACATGGAGGTGAGCCGTGTAGATCTAGAACAGGAGCTCAGGGCGTTGGTGAAAGATCCCAATGTGGTGAAGAAAGTAATCGATTGACCTCTTATTGACCAATTGAAAAGAGGAGCGTGCAAATCTGTCTGATCGCACGCTCTTTTTGGTTTCTTGTTGTGTTGACGGAATTCAACCCGCTTTTCTGTGGCTAAAGTTTCGCCAGGGCTTCATCGAGTTCCGCCTTGATGTCGTCGATATGTTCCAGCCCGAGCGAGAGCCGCAGCATGTTTGGGTAGACGCCAGATGCAAGCTGAGCCTCCTTCGATAGCTGTTCGTGGGTAGTGGTTGCCGGATGAATGATCAGTGTCCGGGTGTCGCCCACATTGGCTACGTGGCTGATCAGTGAAAGGTTGTCGATAACCTTGGCGGTCTGTTTTTCGTTGCCCTTGATAAAGAATGAGAGTACTCCGCCAAAACCATTATTCTTCAGGTACTTCTTGGCCAATGAATGGTATTTGCTGCTCTCGAGACCTGGATAGTTTACTCTCTCCACTTTCGGGTGTCTCTCGAGCCAGCGGGCCATCTCCAACGCATTGGCGTTGATCCGCTCTGCCCGGATCGAGAGGGTTTCCAATCCCTGGAGCATCATGAAGGAGTTGAACGGGCTGATTGCCGGGCCGAAGTCGCGAAGCCCCTCAACACGGCAACGTATGGCGAATGCGATGTTGCCGAAAGGGGAGTGCTCGCCGAATACTTCCCAGAAGTTCAGTCCGTGATACCCTTCTGACGGTTCGCTGATGGCAGGATATTTGCCGTTGTTCCAGTTGAAGTTGCCTCCGTCGATGATTATACCGCCCATGGAGGTGCCGTGCCCGCCGATCCATTTGGTTGCGGAGTGGAGCACGATGTTAACGCCCCATTCGATGGGATTGAAGAGGTAGCCACCCTGCGCGAAGGTGTTGTCCATTATCACCGGAAGATCTTTTTTGCGGGCCAGTTCAACGATCTTTTCCACATCGGGGATGTTGTATTCGGGGTTGCCGATCATCTCGAGATAGATCGCCTTCGTCCGGTTGTCGATCAGGCTTTCAATGCTTTCCGGATCATCGCCGTTGGCGAAGCGGAATTCAACTCCCAGCCGGGCAAAAGCCACCTTGAAAAGATTATAGGTGCCCCCATAGAGGTAAGAGGTACTGACTATGTTGTCGCCGGCTCCAGCCAGGCTGTTGATGGCAATGAATTCTGCAGATTGCCCCGAGGCTGTGGCAACTGCTGCGGTTCCTTTCTCCAGCGCCGCCATCCGTTTCTCGAAAACATCTGTCGTGGGGTTTTGCAAACGGGTATAGATATTCCCGAACTCCCTCAAGCCAAATAGATTGGCCCCATGCTCGGCATTCTTGAATACGTAGGCAGTTGTCTGATGGATGGGTGTAACCCGCGACCCTTCTATCTGGTCGGGGTGCTGTCCTGCATGGATCTGCAAGGTTTCAAAATGTAATTTCCTCATAGTCTGATATTGTTGTTGAAATTTCTTTAATTGTCAAAGAGGCGGCTGCGCGCAATCATGCATGCGCCTACCACTCCGGCTTTGTTTTTCAGTTTCGAGAGGAGAATCTGAGTATCTTTATTGACCAAACCCAGGGAGTGCTTCCTGACGGCACTCCGTATCGGAAGCATGATGAATGCGTCGGTCTCGGCTACCTGACCTCCAATAACCACCAATTCTGGATTGAAGATATTGATGAGCCCGGCAACGTACTTGCCCAGTTTGAGTCCCACCTCTTCCACTATCTCTATGCAGAGCGGGTCTTCGAGGTTAGTGGCCCTAACGATATCGGTGAGGGTGAGTTTGTTCAGATCCTTTACCTGTTGGGTGATGATGGAGCTTTCACCTTTTCTTATCCGTTCAAGCACCTTGCGGTGAATGGCAAGTCCCGATGCTTCCGTTTCCAGGCAACCCTTCTTGCCGCAATGGCAGATAATTTCATTGTCGAAGGCGGGGAAATGGCCAAACTCTCCAGAGAATCCCGATTTGCCGTAGTAGAGTTTTTTGTCGATGATGATGCCGATGCCCAGCCCCCAGCTTACGTTTACGAAGATGACGTTGTTTTCGCTCTGTACAGACCCTTTCATGAATTCGCCGTAAGCCATCGAACGGGTGTCGTTGTCGACTGTTACCCTGTAGTTCAGCCGGTTGGCCAGGGTGTTGCTGATCGGCTCTTCACTGAAGTAAAAGCTGCTGTAACTGTATCCCGATTCGGGATTTACCCTCCCCGAGATGTTGAGGCAGATATTGTATATCTTCTGTTTCAGTTCGCCCGTTCCGTTGATAAAATCCTGGATATGGGAGCAGAGCCTATCGAACGATTCGGTGGTATTCTCGTACATGTAGGAGATTCCCATCTCATATTTGACGATATCGCCTTTAAAATCCATGAGGGCGATGTTGAGGTGATGCCGTGTCATGTCTACCCCTACAAAATAGACAGATGAAGGATTTAGTCCGTAAACATTGGGGTATCTGCCTCCGGAGGTCTGTATCTTCCCGAAATCAGCGACCAGACCCATTTCTGTAAGTTCGGCGATAAGCTTGGTTACAGTCGGCACACTCAGGTCGAGACCCTTGGAGAGCTCAGCTATCGTGTCGTTCCCGTTGTTAACGAAATGGTTGATAATCTCTTTCTTTATCTGAATATTTTTTGGATTTTTATCGCTACTTAGGAAGAAACTCTTTTCCATCTCATCTCTTGTTTAGTTAAAATCTTGTTGTTCCCCAGTGTGAAGGTTATTAAAAACACAAGCTACTTTTTGATTGATTACTTAATCTGTATAATAAGTAAAGCAAAGATACTAAAAATTAAAAATTTAAGGGTCTTGACTAGACAAAAAAGCAGCATTCTTTTAAAAATTATAATAAAGAGGCGTTATAAATGATATTTCGGGTATATTTTATAACTTTACTGGAGTTTTAATATCATAAAATTGACATACAAATAAACATTTAATTACCAATGAATTATTTTTATCTAGTTCCTGTTGCATCGCTGTTTGCTTTGGGATTTGCCTACTACTTCTTCAAGAAAATGATGAAGGAGAGTGAAGGTACGGAGCAGATGAAGACCATCGCGAAATATGTACGTGAAGGTGCCATGTCTTATCTGAAGCAGCAATACAAGGTTGTTGCTCTCGTCTTTGTAATTTTAGCCGCTTTTTTTTCTGTAATGGCCTATTTTGGGTTGCAGAACAACTGGGTGCCCTTTGCATTCCTGACCGGAGGTTTCTTCTCCGCATTGGCAGGCTTTTTCGGTATGAAGACAGCCACCTATGCGTCGGCACGTACGGCCAATGCCGCCAAGGAGTCGCTTAACAAGGGGTTGCAGGTTGCTTTCCGTTCGGGAGCTGTTATGGGGCTGGTAGTGGTTGGGCTGGCTCTGTTGGATATATCGTTGTGGTATCTGATACTGGACCGGTTTGTAGAGAGCGCGGAACCGGGTCACAAGCTTGTGATGATTACCACTACCATGCTTACTTTCGGTATGGGAGCTTCCACTCAGGCGTTGTTTGCACGTGTCGGGGGTGGAATCTACACCAAGGCGGCAGACGTGGGTGCCGACCTGGTGGGAAAAGTGGAAGCGGGCATTCCGGAGGATGATCCGCGGAACCCGGCTACCATTGCCGACAACGTGGGCGACAATGTGGGTGATGTTGCCGGAATGGGGGCCGACCTCTACGAATCTTATTGCGGCTCTATCCTAGCAACGGCCGCATTGGGAGCCTCGGCCTTTGTGTTGAATCCGGCCATGCAGGCTAAAGCTGTTTTTGCTCCCATGATCATCGCCGCAATCGGTGTCTTTCTTTCGATTCTCGGCATCTTTCTGGTACGTACGAGCGAGAATGCCGACATGAAGAGACTGATGTCGGCACTGAACCGTGGCGTCAACGTAAGTGCCATACTGATTGCGGTACTCACTTTCGTCATATTCTACCTGCTCGGCTTTGAGAATTGGATGGGATTGTCATTCTCCGTAATTTCAGGATTGCTGGCCGGCATCGTTATCGGTCAGGGTACCGAGTACTTCACTTCTCACTCCTACAGGCCGACCCGACGGATTGCCGAGAGCGGGAAGACCGGTCCCGCCACCGTTATTATCTCGGGTATGGGTGCAGGGATGATATCTACCTTTATTCCTGTGGTTACCATTGCGTTGGCCATCCTTTTCTCCTATCTGTGTGCTACCGGGTTCGATGTGCGCCAGATGATGTCGGGCGAGAACCTGAGCATGGGACTTTACGGTATTGGGATTGCGGCTGTGGGGATGCTTTCAACCCTTGGAATAACATTGGCTACCGATGCCTATGGGCCGATTGCCGACAATGCCGGCGGAAATGCCGAGATGTGTGGCCTGGGGAAAGAGGTTCGTAAACGGACCGACGCCCTGGATGCCCTTGGAAATACGACAGCGGCTACCGGTAAAGGTTTTGCCATCGGTTCTGCGGCATTGACAGCACTGGCGTTGTTGGCATCCTACATCGAGGAGATCAAGATCGGCATGTTGAGACTGGGTCAGACGGTACTTGAATTTGCCGACGGCAGGGGAGCGGTTGAGATCGGGAAAGCCGGTTTCGCCGATTTCATGAACTACTATCAGGTGACGCTGATGAACCCGAAGGTTCTGGTTGGCGTCTTTATCGGTTCGATGATGGCATTTCTGTTCTGCGGTCTTACCATGAATGCTGTAGGCCGGGCAGCCCAGAAGATGGTGGAGGAGGTGCGTCGCCAGTTCCGTGAGATTGCAGGCATATTGGATGGTAACGGAAAGCCCGATTACGCCAGATGCGTTGCCATATCTACCAAAGGTGCGCAGCGTGAGATGCTGTTGCCTTCACTGCTGGCTATTATCATTCCGATTGTTACCGGTGTCGTGCTTGGCGTACCTGGTGTTATGGGGCTCTTGGTCGGCGGGTTGGGCTCCGGTTTCGTACTGGCCGTCTTTATGGCCAATTCTGGCGGTGCCTGGGACAATGCCAAGAAATATATCGAAGAGGGCAATTTGGGCGGAAAAGGAAGTGATGTACACAAAGCTACCGTTGTGGGCGATACGGTGGGTGACCCGTTCAAGGATACGTCTGGACCGTCGCTTAACATCCTGATCAAGCTGATGAGTATGGTCTCGATCGTAATGGCCGGCTTGACAGTGGCCTGGAGCCTGCTCTAACCGAGGGGAAAGGGTAAAAAAATTCCGGGAAGATATCCCGGAATTTTTTTTGAGGTCTTCTATTTAGAGATTCGGATTGACCGATTTCCATTGATCTACCGGCGGGATGATTCCCATGGCGATTACCTCGTCGCGCAATTTTGCCAGGTGCTGATAGCTCTCTTTCAAGGCTGCCATTTCGCTTTCAGTTCCCTTGGTCTCCTTGATGACTACACCCTCTGTGGTGATGTCGGTTTCCATCGCCATCATGATGTTCGGGAATTCGGGTGTGTTCACGTAGCAACCCGAAGGCCAGTTGAACGAAGCTCCACCCATGGCTGCACGGATCATTTCAACCGATACATAAGAGGGGCTTTGGAACGACGAGCGGCCACGCAGTTTGATGATATTGGCTCCACCTTTGGTAACCCGCTGTTTCAAGGCATCCCAATCTTCGTTGGTGAGCGCGGGTGTGCCGATAAGGTCGGTTAACGGTTTTCCGTCAACTTTTGCCGTGGAGGCAAATACTGCCATCTGTTCGCCGTGTCCTCCATAGGTGCGGGTGTTGGTAACCTGGCTCTGCTTTACGCCAAAGTGTTTTGCCAGTTCGCTCTGGAGACGGGTGCTGTCGAGGCCGGCCAGCGTGGTTACGCAACCCGGTTTCAACCCTGAGTGGATAAGTGCTACCAGCCCGGTAATGTCGGCAGGATTGAAAATGATGGTGAGGTGTTTCAGATCGGGACAGTATGTCTTGATATCTTTACCCAGTTGTGCTGCAATCTCCGCATTGCCTTTCAACAAATCTTCACGGGTCATGCCCTCTTTACGTGGAGCACCGCCGGATGAAATCATATACTTTGCACCGGTAAATGCTTCACGGATATCGGTAGTGAATGTGAAATCCACACCTTCAAACCCACAGTGACGCATCTCTTCGTAAACACCTTCGAGGCCCAGTGCAAAGGGGTCGTACAGGCAGATGTTCGGGGTTAAACGCATCATTGCCGCAGTTTGCGCCATGTTAGAACCAATCATGCCGGCAGCGCCAACGATGGTCAATTTTTCATTTGTTAAAAAGCTCATAATCAATATATTTAAAAGTTGATACTCTTTCGGGATTCAAAATTACTACTTTATCACGAGATTAAAGAAAAAAATAAATAAATAAACGTTAAACGGATCGGGGCCCATTTCGAAATCCTCAATGAGTAGATAGGATACCTCGATCTCGTTTCAGTCGCGTACCTGAATGGAAAGAGGGTGATTCACAAATGTGGGTCACCCTCTTCAATTATTTATGTAACTGCCTCTTTTGACGAGATGCTGATCTTATCAATGTTTTGCCCACCAAAGCGGAGTCAACACTGCATCGCTTCCGCCAAGCAGTTCGACAGCCTGTCGATATCCATCAGGGTTGCTGTTCTCAAGCGAAGCAGGATATTTCAACCGTTGCGGGAAGAAATTGGGTTGCTGGGTTGTGCTGGCATTGGCTCTTGTCAAGGCCGGCAGGTCTGTCAACGGATTCTCCACAACCATATTTTCAAAGAACGGAAGTCCCAGGCGGCGATAGTCGCTCCATGTCTCGAGCGGCAACCACGGATTTTGAGCAATGAACTTCTGGGTGATCACCTTTGTAAGCTGATCGTTCAGTGCCTTCTGGTAGGATGTCTGGCTTGCCGTGGGGAACTTGTATGCATACTTTGCAGGCTGTTTGGTATAGCCATCGATTATGTCTACCTCGACGGTTGTAGGAGGTTCGGCCGTATGGTCCCAATTAACCGATGTTCCAACACGGTTGTAGTCTGTTGATGCGATATAGGTGTCAAAGTACTCTCCAACGCCATGATATTCCAGACTGGCCTTGATACCATTTTCGTATGCCTGTTTTGCCGCAATTGGAGTACTCCATCCCCTCAGTGATGCTTCTGCCAACAGGAAGTAGGTCTCCCATGCGGCAAAGAAGACACGTTTCTGTGAATGGTTCCTGTATTTCTTCACCAGTATCGGATTGTAGAGGGATGAGATCATCTGGTTCATTGCACTCTTGTCGCCCCAGCTGCCTCCGGGCATCGTGTTCCAGGTGAAGGCCATGTTGAATTTGCCAATCTCCTGGGTCTGCTCCTTGTCGGCAAAGACGGAGACTTCAAGCGATCCCAGGTCGTCTTCGGATGTAAATGCCGCATCGGGGCTGCTGAAATCACCCGGGATGGCATAGAGCTTATAGGCTCTGGGGTCGATGGTATTGTGAAGTCCATCGAAGAAGAAGCCGATTGAAGGATCGTTGGTGTATGTGGAGAACTGGTTCTGGAGTCGGATACCCATATATCCTTCCGGTTTGATATGGGCAGCGTAGGAAGCGTCCAGCATATCTTCCGACTTGACACCACCCAGATTGATCATGAGATTGTTCAGGGTGTTGCTCATCAGTAACGCATTCCATGGTCGGGACATGACACCGGCCAATGGATCCCAGCCGTCGCGTTCCTGAACTGCAAACATGTCGTTTTCAGTTAAAATCAGAGAGCCCTTGGCGGCATCCTCAAACTCTGATTTTGCCTTTTCGGGATCAACCTCAGATAGACGCATGGCAAGGCGCATACGCATCGAGTTGGCATACTTGGTCCATTTCGTAAAGTCGAACTGATATGCACGGTCGAATTTCTTGTCGATATCCTGAACCTGTAGCGAGGGATCAATGTTCTGAGTTGCATCCTTCAGTTCGTCGAGCATGAAGTAATATACATCCTTGACGCTGGCGAACTCGGGGTTTTTCCCTTTGAATGCCTCGATGGGAAGCGGCCCAAAATTGTCGGCAAACTCGCTCATCAGATAAACTCGCCAGATTCTGGCCACCTCTTTGAGGTTTTTGGTCATTTGACGATCGTATTCCACGGCAAAGTTATCTTTCTCAAGCTGTTTATCCGCCAGATCTACTGCTTGCGTTGCAGATTTCATCCAGCCCGAAACGTAGCTGTAGTAGTCAGAACTCCAGTCGTTGTTGTATGTCCCAAGATTGATACCGCTCGAACGGTCCTGTCTTCCGGCACGTCTCCAATATAATACAAAAGCACGTTCTGCGATATGCGGATCTTGTTGCGCATCGGTTATGGCCTTGTTGATTATATATTGCACCTTGATATCATCCTCGTTGGCAGCATTTGGGTCTTTATTTATCTCTTCGAAGTCGGAACAGGCTCCAAAAAACAGGATAACTGCCAGAAATGCCAATAATATATTGTTCTTTTTCATTTTTAATCTTTTGTTAAATTATTAGAAACCGAAAGTAACGTTAAACAGGTAAGTGCGTGAGGTAGGCGGAGCGGTGTTCTCAAATCCTACAGCATTTGTTCCAATAGCGAATACCGATTCGGGATCCACACCGTTCAGGTGACTCTTGAGCATCAATGCGTTATTTACGGAAACCCCCATTCTTAAGCGTGTAAACGGAGTATTCTTCAAAGTAGCGCGGGCAAAGTCGTAATTCAGCTGCACGTTTCGTACACGGATATTGGTCGCATTGTAGATATTTGCTTCCGTGATACCCAGGTTGCCCGTATCGCCTGTAACCCTGTTCCAATACTCCTGCTGTGTCACTTTGATTGTATTTACCTGATATTGATTGTTGGCATCGAGATAAACACCGTCAACGACAAACTCATCGCGTTTTCCACCCGGAGCGGTTATGGCTGCCGTACCGGCACTTTGCAAGTAGAAATTGGTTCCCGAGAAGATTTCACCGCCAATGCGGGAGTCAATCAGGAAGCTGAATGAGAATCCTTTGTACTGCAGCGTGTTTGTTACACCAACCAGCATGTCTGCCTGCTGATCTCCAACTTTCTCCTTTTCGGCAGTACCATTGGGAAGACCATTGCTGTCAACAATCAGTTTACCGTAATAGGGGCTCTCCTTGTCGGTTACACGTCTGAACTTGGAACCGTAGATTTCGCCGTAGTTACCTCCAGCGGTTGCATATACCTGCAGGTTGTCATAACCTCCCAAGGAGTAGAGTTTAACATCGTCGGTCAACTCTACGATGGTATTCTTGTTTGTTGAGATGTTGGCCTGGATGTTCCATGCAAAATCTTTGGTTTCAACAGGGCGTGCATTGATCATCAACTCGATACCCTGATTCTGGATATTTCCGGCATTGATCTTGCGTGAGCTGTATCCGCTCAGCGGGTCCATAGGCAGGTTCAATAACTGACGGAGTGCGTTTGATTTGTACCAGGCAAAGTCAAGAGCTAACCGGTTGTTGAAGAAACGAAGTTCGGTCCCGGCTTCCCAAGAGGAGATCAATTCGCTCTTTACGCTGGGATCATAGAGCGTGTTGTTGGTACCTGCAGTTGCATTGTTTTCAGGGTCTTTCCCAATCGAGTAGGTGTTGTAAAGCTGATAGGGATCGAGGTCGTTACCCACTTGTGCAAACGAAGCACGAACTTTTGCGTATGTAAACCAGTCTGGCATTCCATTGCCTTGGCTGTTGACCATATCGCTGATCACAAGCGATGAGCTGATCGACGGATAGAAGAACGAGCGGTTATCGGGGTGCAGGGTCGATGACCAGTCGTTACGGAAGGTGCCGTCGATGAAGAAATAACCTCCATAGTTCAACTGTACTGTTCCGAAGAGCGAGTTGATTTTCTTCTCGCTGTATTCCCTCTCGGCATTGATATTGTTCTTTGCATTTCCAAATGTGAAAAGATCACGAACCAGAAGTTCATCGGGACCACCGCTAATGCCGGTTTTCTTCCGGTGCATCAGGTTTCCTCCCAATGAACCGCCCAATCCCCAGTTTCCAAAGAGATTGTCCTTCTGGGCTGTAAACAGTGTGGTAAAGTTGTTCTCGAAGAACTTATCCTGGCCAAAGCTATAACGTCCGGTTTCGGTCAGGGGACTGCCACCATACGTCTTGTTGTCGTATTCGGTGAAGTATGTGTCCGTTCCACCTCTGATTTCACCGGACAACCAGTCGGTAAACTGATATTTGAGTGAACCAGACATCAGGAAACGCTCCCTGACATCGTTGCTGAGTCTGTACTTGCTTAACCAGTAGGGGTTAATCTGCGGACTGGTTCTTTGATACCAGACCATTTTGCCGGCATCATCCACCGGATTGCTGAAATCGCGGATATCCAGCGAACGGGGGAAGGCATACATGGTAAAGAAGGGGTTGGATGAGTTTCTTCCTCCAACAGGACGGTTTTGAGCGTTTGTCTTGATGTACTGTACTTTTGCATCGGTACTCCACCTGTCGTCGGCACCAAATTTCGTGGTGGCGCGCGTTGTCAAGTTTGTCCTGCTCAGGTCGGCACCGGGTATCTTGCTCCAATCGTCTGTACGGCCCAGCGAGGTGTATACGGAAACATTGTTGTACTGTTGAGAAAATGCAATGTTGTCTGTAAGGTTGATGCCCGGCTTGTCGAAGTAGGCGTTCAGGTTGTCGTACGCCTTCATATTGGCACTCTGGCCGTTCCATTTTGTATATTCCTGACCGGTAATTTGAGGTCCCCAGCTGCTTGAGGATAATGGGTCGTAAGCTCCATTTGTTCCCTGTCCGTACGTGCTTTGCAGTTCCGGATTCATGAAGATTGTCTCGGCAGAAATTGATGAGGAGACAGTTATGCCCAATCCGTCATTCTTGCGACCGGCTTTTGTGGTAATAAGGATTACCCCGTTACCTGCGCGTGAACCATAGAGGGCAGCAGCAGAAGCACCCTTCAAGACTGACATGCTTTCGATATCCTCGGGGTTGATGTCGGATAATCCATTTCCCATGTCGGCACTTGGATTCCAGTAGTCGTTATTTTTTGCACCGGTGAAGTTGTCCATCGGGACACCGTCGACCACGATCAAGGGCTGATTGAGATTTGTTACCGAATTATTACCTCGGATTACAATTTTCGAAGAACCACCGGGGCCGTTACCGGAACGGATGACCTGCAAACCGGATACTTTTCCGGAAAGTGCATTTGCTACGTTGACTTCACGGGCAGCGATGATCTCATCCCCTTTTACTTCCTGGATGGCATAACCGAGCGCTTTCTTGTCTCTCTTGATACCCAGTGCGGTAACTACCACCTCGTCGAGCATTTCGGTGTCGGCGGCGAGTACTACATCGATGGTTGTGCGGCCATTGACCGGTATGACTTGAGTAACCATTCCCACATAACTGATCTGCAACGATCCGTTGGCAGGAACATTGCTCAGCGTGTATTTTCCTTCAAAATCTGTTACAGTACCGTGAGTGGCGTTGCCCACCACAATGACTGTGGCTCCGATCACTTCGAGTCCCGTGTCGTCAGTCACCGTACCGCTCACGGTCACGGTAGTCTGAGCAGAAATAGAAAAGGCGCATAAACTCAATAAGAGTATAAAAAAGCCCTTCATTGAAAAAAGATTCTTACTTTTCATTCCCTCTAATTTTAAATTGATTTAATAAACTATTTAAAAAATAATTTACATTTGAAACATCCAAACTGCCTTTATGTTCGTTTAACATTACTTAATTGCGTAAAATTTAATATTAAGTGTTAAAAATGAAACTTGGATGTTTCAAAATGCCTGCAAAGATATGCTTTTCTATTATATTATCAATAAAAATATATAAAAAAATAGTTGCTTGTTTCCAAACAACTATTTAAAATACTCCCATTGAAATTAAAAAATTTAAATACTGGAGAGGTGGTTCTTTCAGGATAGGCTGAATTACAATCCTTTTTCCGACAGATACCTTTCGGCATCGATGGCGGCGCGACATCCCATGCCTGCAGCTGTAATGGCCTGGCGATAATGGGGATCGGCAACGTCACCGGCGGCGAAAACACCTTCGACGTTGGTCCTTGATGAAGGATTGGCTATTTTGATGTATCCCGTTTCATCGAGTTCGAGATAATCCTTGAATATCTCGGTATTGGGGGTATGGCCGATGGCCAGGAAGAAACCGTCGATAGCGAGATCGTACCTCTCTTCGTCGGGTTGTCCCATCCGTTTTACCAGATGTACGCCCTCTACACCATTCTCGCCGAAGAGTCCAACGGCATTGTGTTCGAAGAGGATCTCAATTTTCGGATTGTTCATTACCCGTTCCTGCATAATCTGCGAGGCGCGCAGGTAGGGTTTGCGTACGATCATATAGACCTTGCTGGCCAGACCTGCCAGGTAGGTTGCCTCTTCGCAGGCAGTATCTCCTCCACCTACCACGGCAACAGTTTTCTTGCGGTAGAAGAACCCATCGCAGGTTGCGCATGCCGAGACCCCTTGTCCCGCATATTTGGTCTCGTCGGGAAGTCCCAGATACTTTGCGGTAGCTCCGGTAGAGATGATCACCGTATCGGCTTCGATCAGATGCTCGTTGTCGATCGTTACTTTCAGGGGACGAACAGAAAAATCGACAGCGGTGGCTCTTCCAGGATAGATCTCGGTTCCGTAGCGTTGAGCCTGCTTTTTCAGGTCTTCCATCAGTTCGGGACCGGTAACCCCCTCGGGATATCCGGGAAAATTTTCCACTTCGGTGGTGGTCGTCAGCTGTCCACCCGGCTGCAACCCTTCAAACAGAACGGGTTCGAGGTTGGCACGCGAGGCATAGATTGCAGCGGTGTACCCTGCAGGACCGGATCCGATAATCAGGCATCTTACTTTTTTTCTCATAACCTATATTATAATGTGGTGTTTATTTATTTATGAATCAAAGGTACGACTATTCCACTATACATGAAATCGATATAGTAAATTTCTATTTGAGGTAAATGGAACATATGCCTGTACCCCCTCTTCCCTTATCTCAGGTCTACAATTTCAACTCCCTTGTGTTGATCAATGTTGAAGAGAAACTCGGCATCACTGTAATTGAAGTTGGTATTGTAACTGTTGACATCGATCCTGTTCCTCATCCCGTCTTTCAGGGTGATATCGACCTGCACCACGGAGCTGTCTCTTGCGTCGATCGCCACCGAAATCTTCTTGAAATCACTCTTGTTCCCGGTTGGTACCATCTCGATCACCAAGGCACTCTTTCCGTTTACCGTTTTCGAGACCGGCGGGTTGAGGGTAAAGCCGGTCTTGTACATGCTCAGCAACGCCAGCGGACTTATGGTGGCCAGCTCTTCGTTTGAGGGATAGCTGATGTTCACTTCGTTCATCTCTTTCATCAGTACCCACTGTGTCTTTCCGTCGAACCAGGTGTTGATGGTGGAGGTCTCGATCTTGAACTTGTTACCTTTCACCTGTGCACTCCCCTTCTGGGGCGGATATTTTGTTCCGTCCTGCCCGGTTGTGGTGATGGTGAAGAGAATGTTGATGCCCTTGGAGTTTTCGTAGGCACTGTACGCCTTGTCGAGAACGGTCCGCGCATCAGCAGCAGTCTGGGCCTGTAAGAGAGCGAGGGCCAGCAGTGCGGTGAAAGTGAGTATGATCTTTTTCATGCAGTTTTCTTTTAACCGGTTTGTTTGACGGGTTAGACTCCAAAAAGAGTTGCGGGTTTATTCGGTGCTTCACCTCAGGGAATCGAGCAGTTTTTCCAGCGAATATTCGTCAGAAATATATACGTCGCGAGGTTTGCTCCCTTGTGTGGGCCCCACGATGCCGGCCGACTCCAGTTGGTCCATAAGCCTTCCAGCCCGGTTGTAGCCGATGGAGAATTTCCGTTGAATCAGCGAGGTGGATCCCTGCTGATGGATCACGATAAGACGTGCCGCCTCATCGAACAGCGGATCGCGATCGTTCAGGTCCACGGTGCCCGGTTTCTCTTCACCTTCGGCCGAGGTAACCTCCGGCAAGGCGAACGCTGATTCATATCCGCGCTGTTTGCCGATGTACTGGGAGATATCCTCGATCTCGGGAGTGTCGACAAAGGCGCACTGGATCCGGATCAGGTTACTTCCCTGCGAGAAGAGCATGTCGCCCCTTCCGATCAGCTGGTTGGCACCGGTGGCATCGAGAATTGTCCTTGAGTCGATCTGTGAGGTGACGCGGAAAGCCATCCTGGCCGGGAAGTTTGCCTTGATGGTTCCGGTGATGATGTTGGTGGTGGGACGTTGCGTAGCAATCACCATATGCATGCCCACGGCGCGCGCCTTTTGTGCGATGCGTGCAATGGGCATCTCGATCTCCTTGCCGGCAGTCATGATGAGGTCGCCGAACTCGTCGATCACCACCACGATATAGGGAAGGTACCTGTGTCCGTTTTTCGGGTTGAGACGACGCTTGATGAACTTCTCGTTGTACTCCTTGATGGTGCGGACATGGGCTCGCATCAGCAACTCGTAGCGGTCGTCCATCTCCTTGGTGAGCGAGTTTAATGTCTGGGTAACCTTGGTTACATCGGTGATGATCGCCTTCTCTTCATCGGGAAGCTTTGCCAGGTAATGCTTCTCGATGGTGGAATAGATGTTGAACTCCACCATTTTGGGGTCGATCAGCACCATCTTCATCTCGGCCGGATGTTTTTTGTAGAGCAGCGAGGTGATGATTGCGTTCAATCCTACCGATTTGCCCTGTCCGGTTGCTCCGGCAACCAGCAGGTGGGGCATCTTGGTGAGGTCGAAGATGAACACCTCGTTGGTGATGGTCTTCCCGAGGGCTACAGGCAGTTCGTAGTCGCACTCCTGAAACTTGGTCGAGGCGATGACCGACTGCATCGATACGATCTGCGGATCCTTGTTGGGAACCTCTATGCCGATTGTCCCCTTGCCGGGCATCGGAGCAATGATGCGGATTCCCAATGCCGAAAGGCTTAAGGCGATATCGTCTTCCAGATTGCGGATTCTTGATATTCTCACCCCGGCCTGCGGTACGATTTCATAGAGTGTGATCGTGGGGCCGACCGTCGCTTTTATCGAGGTGATCTCGATTCCGTAGTTGCGCAGGGTACGGATGATCTTGTCCTTGTTTTCGTTCTGTTCCCGCATGTCTACTTGCCGGTTGCCGGTATTGTAGACCTTTAGCAGCTCCATGGTGGGGAATTCAAACGAGGAGAGATCTTTCTTCGGGTCGTAATCTTCCAATATCTCCACATCTTCACCCGGTTCGCCGCCCGCATCGCCATCCAATGCTGCATTTGAAACGGAGGGCATGGTTTTTTCCACTTTCTCCACGGGCTTCTCTTCGGCCACATGGAGTTCGTCTTTTGGAACGAAGACCTCGAAATTGTCGTGCGCCTCCACCGGTTTCAACGAAGGGGATTGCACGGGAGGCTCCAGGCCGGATAGGGTGGGCTCCTCCTGCTTCACTTTTCGACTGGCTGGGAAGATCTTTCTCCATGCCGGTTTAGTCGCCTCTTCCTCTCTCTCCTCCTCTCTCTCCTCTTCCTCTGCATAAGAGGGTTTAACCGGAATATCACCTCCCTTGCTTCCGTTGAATGAGGGCTTGCTGTTGATCAAGGTCTCCTGGATCCTGTGCATCGAGCTTTGCCGGAAAAGAATCACGACGATAAGGATGAAGAGCAGGACCAATAGAATCATTCCGGGCACTCCAATGCTGTTTTCGAGCAACTGTTCGATCTGGCTTCCGTGCGCTCCCCCCCAGTTGATGTGGCTTCTGGGGAAAAGATGTCCGAGGATAAAGGCACTGGTAATCGAGCCGCAGATCATTCCGAAGGCGGTAATGAGCAGGGCTTTGATAAAACTGAATGATGAGACTTTCATCATTCTCAGTCCCAAGTAGATGACAAAAAAGGGAATAAGTATCGAGAATATGCCAAACCATCTGTTTACCAGGATCTCTGATAGAAAGGCACCACCGGTGCTGGCCCAGTTCTCCACCTCTAGCTGCTTGTCCTGTATCAGTTCCAGGAAGGATCTGTTGAGCACCTTGCTTTGATCGGCCGCTCCGGTAAAAAAGAAGGAGATGATCGAGAGTAGCGTGAATATTCCCAGAAAGGCAACCAGAATACCTGTGATGAAATGGACCCTTTCGTTCTTCAAAAAGGCGATAATGGCACGGATTCTCTTGCTTCCAGAGGATGTTGTTGTTCTTTTTCTTTTTCGTTTTGTAGATTTTGCCATAGCTAAAATTTCCATCGGTCACACCGATATCGACCCGATGAAGAGACGGAATTTGTATCGGTAAATTTCTTACAAAAGTAATAAAAAGAAACTTAGATATAAAGGGTTGTGAATTTTATAATTTTCATCCCTCCCCACGGCAGGGAATGTTGATGTAAAAAATGCGAAAGTCCGCGAATCACTTCGCAGACTTCCCTTGTTAACACAATCTTCATGAAACAAACTACACTATCGAGTTGATTGCAGAATTATAATCCGGCTCCTGTGCAATCTCAGGGACCAGTTCGGTATATACGACCTTCCCTTCCGGGTTTACAACCACAACTGCGCGGGCCAATAGTCCGCGAAGCGGTCCGTCAGTCATCAGTACGCCATACTGGTCGGCAAATGAGCTGTCACGGAAAGTGGAAAGTGTAATCACGTTCTCCAGACCCTCCGCACCGCAGAAGCGGCCGGCGGCAAACGGCAGGTCTGCCGATATGCAGAGAACGGTTGTATTGTTTAAAGCGCTGGCTTCCTTGTTGAATCTGCGTACAGAGGCCGCACAGACACCTGTGTCGATGCTTGGGAAGATGTTCAGGACGACATGCTTGCCTTTCAACCCGGATAATGTCACTTCCGAAAGATCCGATTTTACCAGCACGAAATCTGGTGCTTCTGTACCCACAGCGGGTAGATTACCTCCGGTATTTACCGGATTGCCTTTAAATGTGATTTTTGCCATGTTCTATTTTATTGATCAGGATCACGCAACCCTGTGCCGGTTACGTGCCTTAAATTTTGTTCTTCAGGACTATAACAAGGGTTGAAGTGAAAAGTTCAGTTAAAGGGGATTTTTAACTTTTTATTTTAGCTTCACAAGCTTATGCATCCCTTTTACCGGCTGATGTCGAGTTCTTCCTTCAGGTATCTTGCCGTGTGGCTCTCCCTGTTTTTGACGATCTCTTCGGGAGTTCCCGTGGCAAGCACGTTGCCCCCCTTCTCTCCACCTTCGGGTCCGAGGTCGATGATGTAGTCGGCACATTTGATGATATCGAGGTTGTGCTCGATCACGATCACCGTATTGCCCTTATCTACCAGTTTGTTGAGTACCCCCAGCAGGATCCGGATATCTTCGAAATGGAGCCCGGTGGTGGGTTCATCGAGTACATAAACGGTATTGCCGGTATCGATCCGGGCCAGCTCGGAGGCCAGCTTTACCCGTTGACTCTCACCGCCCGAGAGGGTGGTGGAGGATTGCCCCAGTTTGATATAACCCAGGCCGACCTCCTGCAATACCTTGATCTTATGCAAGATGGCGGGGACATTCTCGAAGAAGTCGACCGCTTCGTTGATCGACATGTTGAGCACGTCGGCGATCGATTTTCCCTTGAACCGCACTTCCAGGGTTTCGCGGTTGTACCTTTTCCCGTGACACTCTTCACAGGGGACCATCACGTCGGGGAGAAAATTCATCTCCAGTGTCTTGTATCCGTTGCCGCCACAAGTTTCGCAGCGTCCCCCCCTGACGTTAAAGGAGAAGCGTCCCGGCTTGTAGCCGCGGATCTTGGCCTCCGGCATGCCGGCAAAGAGGTTGCGGATATCGCTAAAGACACCGGTATAGGTGGCCGGATTGGAACGGGGACTCCTGCCGATGGGCGACTGGTCTACACTCACCACCTTGTCGACATGCTCAATGCCGGTTATCTTTCTGTAGGGCATCGGATCCTTGAGTGAGCGGTAGAACTTCTGGCTCAGGATCGGTTGCAGTGTTTCGTTGATCAGCGTCGATTTTCCGCTTCCCGATACGCCCGTGACGCAGATAAGGGTGCCCAGCGGAAAAGCTACGGTAACCCCTTTCAGGTTATTGCCTGTTGCACCCTCCAGCACCAACTTTTTGCCACTGCCCTTGCGCCGCACTTGGGGAATCGTTATCGCAATCTTTCCATTCAGGTAGTTGGAGGTGAGGGTGTTCTTTCTGAGCATCTCCTCGGGTGTGCCCTCGAACACCACTTCGCCGCCCCGTTGTCCGGCAAACGGACCCATGTCTACCACATAGTCAGAGGCAAGCATCATATCCTTGTCGTGCTCCACCACCACCACCGAATTGCCCGAGTCGCGCAGTTTTTTCAACGAGTCGATCAGCCGGTGGTTATCCCGTTGATGCAGGCCAATACTGGGCTCATCCAGGATATACAATACGTTTACCAGTTGCGAGCCGATCTGTGTGGCCAGCCGGATACGCTGGCTCTCACCGCCGGAGAGCGTGGCCGATGCACGCGAGAGGGAGAGATATCCCAGGCCGACATCGAGAAGAAAACGGAGGCGCGAGAGGATCTCTTTATTGATCTCCTCGGCGATGAGCCGTTGTTTTTCCGAGATATGGTCACCCACGGAAAGAATCCAGTCGTAAAGCTGCTGGATATCCATCTGTGACAGTTCGGCAATGTTCTTGCCATTTATTTTGAAGTGGAGTGCTTCCTTGTTGAGCCGTTGTCCGTTACACTCGGGACAGACCGACGTGGAGATGAACTGCCCTGCCCATTTCTGAGCCGAAGCCGACGCATCGTCGTCCTGTTGCATGTCGATATACTTGGCAATTCCTTCGTAGCTTACCATGTAGTTGGAATTTCCCAGCGACTCGTTTTTGATTTTCAGCCGTTCGTCGGTACCGTAGATGATCTCGTTGATCGCTTCCTCCGGTATATCCCGGATGGGCGTCTGTAATGTTACTCCATACTTCTCGCAAATGGCGGCAACCTGCCAGAAGAAGAGGTTGCTCTTCTCCTTTCCCAGGGGTACGATCCCGCCTTTGGCTATGCTGATGGAGGGATCGGGAATGATCTTTTCGATATCGATCGAGTCGACGGTTCCGATTCCTTTGCACCTGGGACAGGCTCCCAGCGGTGAATTGAACGAGAAGTTGTGGGGAGCAGGTTCGTGGTAGGAGAGTCCGGTGGTAGGACACATCAGTTCGCGACTGTAGTGGCGCACCTCTCCCGAATCGGCATCCTGGATGAGGATCAATCCGGATCCCTGCTTCATCGCAGTCCTGACGCTCGACTTGAGCTTGTCTTCAAACTTGTTGGATACGATCAGTTTATCCACCAGTACCTCGATGCTGTGGTTCTTGTACCTGTCGAGTTTCATTCCGGGCAGGATCTCCCGGAGCTCCCCGTCTACACGGACAGTGATGAATCCTTTCTTCCGGATCTGCTCGAACAGCTCCTTGTAGTGCCCTTTCCTGTTCCGGACAACCGGAGCGAGAATATATATCTTTTTGCCGAGATACCGGGTCAGGATCAGTTCCAGTATCTGTTCCTCGTTGTATTTCACCATCTTCTCGCCCGTGATGTAGGAGTAGGCCTCCCCGGCACGGGCAAATAGCAGACGCAGAAAATCGTAGATTTCGGTGGTAGTGCCCACCGTTGAGCGCGGATTCCGGTTGGTAGTCTTCTGTTCGATGGAGATGACGGGGCTCAGCCCGGTGATCTTGTCGACGTCCGGACGCTCCATTTTGCTCAAGAATCCGCGGGCATAGGCGGAAAAAGTTTCGATATAACGCCGCTGTCCTTCGGCAAAGATGGTGTCGAAGGCTAGGGAGGATTTGCCGCTTCCACTCAATCCGGTTATCACCGTGAGCGAATCGCGCGGGATGGTTACGTCGATATTCTTGAGGTTGTGCACGCGAGCACCGTACACTTCAATCTGTTCTGTTTCAGGAGTCATCTTGTTCAAATGGATCATTCAGTTACCCACCGTTTGTCGTGAATTTTAATCTTCTCGCCTTTTTTGTAGTAGAGGCTCTCCCGGGTAGGGATGAGAATGGTGTAAGTTTTGCCCAGTTTGTTGGTGAGCTTGGTGTCGCGGAGCCACGAGTTGAAATCCTTCAGCTGGGCATAGGTAATCCCGTTCTCCCTGGCAAAAGAGGCCAGGTTGGGGATGGCTGTTGATACGTTAACCTCCTTGAATTCCATCGGTTTGTAGAGCTGGTCGCCGCGAAGGATAAATCCGTATTTCGAAGGATTTTCAAACAAGCTCTTGATGGCCATCATACGGAAGTAGTATCGGCTTGTCTCCTCTACAAGCCAAAGGTCGAGGGCCTCTTCGGCCTGCTGTTTACTCAGTTCGCTGGTGATCCTGGCCTTCCCTCCGTTGTATGACATGACGGCGGCACTCCACGAGCCGTATCTGCGGTATGCATCCTTGAGGAACCGGCAGGCGGCTACGGTCGATTTGCTGATATGGTAGCGTTCATCCACCTCGGATGAGACCTCCAGTCCAAGCTCCTGTGCCGTCCCCGAGAGAAGCTGCCACAGTCCGGTGGCGCGGGCCGGGGAGACTGCGCGCGGATCGAGGCTGCTTTCAATCACTGCCAGATATTTCAGGTCGTCGGGCACCCCTTCCTGTTTCAGGATCGGTTCGATTATCGGGAAGATGCGGTTTGCCCGTTTGAAGAGGAGCATGGTGGTGGAGTGGAAGTAGGTAAAACTGTTCAGTTCACGGTCCATCCGCTCGCGGAGATCGTACCTGTCGAAGTGAATCTTCTCGCCGGCAAAAGTCATCTCTTCGGGTATCTCTACCGATGCCGTCATCGAGAGTACCTGTGGCCGTTCACTCTCCGCCTTCTCTAAATCGCTGTTTGATAGGTTTATAGATGCGATAACGGCTGCGGTGGCAATAATTGAAAAGATGTATATGCTGTTTCGTTTCATTGTTCGTGATAGTTCCTTTTAACTGTTATTCATGTCAAATATACAACATATAATAGAAATGCGCCAACTCATCACAGAATAATCTTCGGTTCGGGCTGAACTTCGGCGTGAAGCTCCAGCAACACCTCCAGTCGCGGTTGCAGGATAATCTTCGGTTCGGGTCGGACCAATAAAGAAAAAGGATGTGCCGGTTTTCCGGCACACCCTTTAATTGACTTGCGGCTCTGTTTACCTGATTCTCTTGTATCCGTATACGGCCCTGTCGCCCAGTTCTTCTTCGATGCGGAGCAACTGGTTGTATTTTGCCATACGGTCTGAACGGCTCAGTGAACCGGTCTTGATCTGTCCGGAGTTGGTAGCCACGGCGATGTCGGCGATGGTGGCATCTTCGGTCTCGCCCGAACGGTGAGATGTTACGCTGGTGTAGCCGTGACGGTGAGCCATCTCGATGGCGTTTAGCGTCTCGGTGAGCGTGCCGATCTGGTTCACCTTGATCAGGATGGAGTTGGCGCAACCCATCTCGATACCCTTGCGGAGAAAGTCGACGTTGGTTACGAAGAGGTCGTCACCCACCAACTGGCATTGGCCGCCGATCTTGTCGGTGAGAAGTTTCCAGCCTTCCCAGTCGTTTTCGCTCATGCCATCCTCGATAGAGTCGATCGGATACTTGGTGATAAGTTCCTTCAGGTATTCGGCCTGTTCGGCAGAGGTGCGTTTTTTGCCGCTGGCTCCTTCGAACTTGGTATAATCGTAGATGCCGTCTTTGTAGAACTCTGAGGCGGCACAGTCGAGAGCGATCTTCACATCCTTGCCCGGTTCATAGCCGGCATTCTTGATTGCAGTGAGAATCGATTCCAGTGCCTCTTCGGTTCCACCTGCCAGGTTGGGAGCGAAACCACCTTCATCTCCTACTGCAGTGCTGAGTCCCTTGTCGTGAAGCACTTTCTTGAGTGCATGGAAAACTTCGGCACCCATGCGGAGTCCTTCGCGGAAGGAGCTGGCGCCAACCGGACGGATCATGAACTCCTGGAAAGCGATGGGAGCGTCGGAGTGAGAACCGCCGTTGATGATGTTCATCATTGGAACGGGCAATACGTAAGTATTTGTTCCGCCGATGTAGCGATAGAGGGGTAATCCCAGGTAGTTGGCGGCAGCCTTGGCTACGGCGAGCGAAACGCCCAGAAGTGCATTGGCTCCCAGGTTCGATTTGGTCTTCGTTCCGTCGAGTTCGAGCAGCTTGGCGTCGATCTGTGTCTGTTCCAACACGTTCATGCCTACCAATGCAGGTGCAATCACATCATTGATATTTGCAACCGCTTTCAGTACACCCTTGCCCAGGTATCTTTTCTTGTCGCCGTCGCGAAGCTCCAATGCTTCGTTTTCACCGGTTGATGCACCCGATGGAACTGCAGCGCGTCCAAACGCACCCGACTCCGTTAATACATCAACCTCTACTGTGGGATTGCCTCTTGAATCCAACACTTCACGTCCTAAAATACTTACAATTCTCATGTTGTTCTTGTTTTTATATTGAAAATTCTGTTTTCGAATGATCTTTAACTCTCCGGAGTTGACCGTTGTCACTGTTGTTCTTTTTTCTACGTGTGAAATGTAAATAACCTATTATCAACGGGAGAGCGGTTCTGAAACCGGCACGCAAATATAGGATTTTTTTGTTTATCCGGCCGGGGTTGCGACGTTAAATATTGCTTATAACTATACAATAAATGTAGCGTTACAATGCCTGTGACTGGATCGATTCTATCAGCGCGCTAAGGTTGGAGGTGATAAGTCGAACGGCGATGGCCAGAAGGATTACCCCGAAAAATTTACGTAGGATAAAGACACCGCCTACCCCCATCAATTTTTTCACACCGTCGAGATAGCGCAAGACCAGATAGACCACCGCAATGTTCAGAAATACGGCAATGATGATGTTGACCGTATTGTACTCGGCACGCATTGCCAGGAGCGTGGTGAAGGTTCCCGGACCGGTAATCAGCGGGAAAACCACCGGGACAAGGGTCGCCGAACCGTTTCCGGAAGAGCTGTCGTCGATCTTGAATATCTCCACGCCGAAGATCATCTCGATGGAGATGATCAGGATCACCAAGGCTCCGGCGATAGCAAATGAGGAGAGGTCTACCTGGAAAAGCTTCAGGATCGCCTCCCCGATAAAGAGGAAGAGGATCAGGATTACAATGGAGTAGAGCGAGGCCTTGAACGGCTCGATGATCTTGTTCTGGCTCCTCAGGTTCAAAAAAATGGGGACAGATCCCGTTGCGTCGATAATGGCAAACAGAACCAGAAAAGCACTGACTATCTCTACAGTATTGAATCCAAGCATAACGGTATCTCTATTTTATGATAACCTTTGTTAAACCAGGTGCAAAGTTATTAAAAAAGAGCCAATTCTCAAAATGAACCGATCGATTTCTCCACTTGCAGGGATAATGTTCCGGGCTGGAAGAAGGCAGGGTGGACAAAATTGAGGTACTTGATGATCTTGAAAGCGTTGAAGTGGTGGAAGAACCGTTTTTCAAATGCGGGTAGGGTGGCGCTGTTGCGGTTACACTCCTCGATCTCCTGAACTACATCGTATCTTCTTGTAAACTCGACGATCGCAGGGTGGAGCTGCCCTATCTTCTCCCGGATAACAGAACCATCCTGTTTAAAGAAGGCGTGCCGTAGATCGAAAAGCTCTTTCAGCGCAAGGAAAGCGTCGAAATGGTAGCTCTTCATCTCTCCGTCGGGTTCGTCGGCAATCTTCTGCAGTGCAGGCCCCGTGCCGAACGGGATCCTGTCGGAAAATCGGGCCATCGGGTAGACATGGAGCTGCTCCAGCTCTTTGACCTTGCCAAATGCAAAAACTTTCTGCAGGAAGTAGAAGTCCTCGCCGCCCTGTTGCCTTCCCATCCCTCCGACACGAACGTATGCATCGGCTGCAACTGAAAATGCCGAACCGATGGTGTGGTAAGGGTAGGGGAATCCGATGAACCTGAGCATCCGGCTGAAGTAGCGGATGTGTTGTTCATATTGCCGGATTGCCATTTCCAGTTTTTCGTCGTTGTTCTCCACCCGGTGAAAGAAGTTCTGTACCGTACAGCAAAGCTTTACGGTTTGCCTGTAGGCAGCCGATATGCCGGTGAGAAAGTTTGGCGAGACGGTACAGTCGGCATCCAGGGAGATGATGACACCGTCGCGGTTGCCCGTGTCGAGGAAATGTTGAATCGCCAGATCCATCCCGATTTTACGGGCCAGCCCCACTCCGGCATGCTTTCGCGGGAGGTTCTCGAAAATTAGCGGAAAGAACCGGAGGGAATCTCGGTTGTTTTTAGATGCAAACGAAGTGATCTCGTTGAAGGTTGTCCGGTTCCGGAGGAGAGCCTCGTGCGGCGATACCACGCTGGAGTTGATGATTACAGCCACGATTACCCCTTCATCCGGCAACGTACAGTCGCAGAGGCTTTGCAGGGTGATCAGCTCATCCTGTTCGTTGTAACAGGGAATCACTACCACCATGCCGGCACTGATATCCCGGGGGAATCTGGTTTGCAGGTATTCGGGCTTCTGTCTTTCCAGATAGGCTTGCCACTGTTTCATGCTGCAAATATAGAAAAATTACTCTTGCCTGCTAAAAGGAGGGAATGGTTGCCGGACCGGAATTGAAAAAAAATAAGGTTCTTCTTGCAAAGAACCTTATCGGTATCGAGTGACCATATCTGATCTTACTTCTTGTTGCTGCTGTCGGGATTGTTTACAGAGGTTGCCGGACCATATTTCTTGTTCAGGAACTCGGTCACCTCCTTGGTGATGTCATATTTCTCGTCGGCAAAAAGGATATTGTCGGCACCCGTATTGCTGTAGATGATCTGGTATCCCTTATCCTTGTTGAACTCGACTAGACGGACCTTTACCGTATCGGCCAGCTCCATGTTGAGTTTCTGTTGCTCCAGTGCAAACTCCTGGCTCAATCTCTCTGCCATCTGCTGGTATTCCTGCTGCATCCTCAGGATACGCTGCTGCTCCTGTTCTGCCCTCTCCTGACTCAGGAAGGCATTGTTCTGCAACTTGCGTTGAAACTCCTGGGCGGCTGCATTCAGTTGACGCTCTTTCTGGGTCAGGCTGGCGCGTGAACTCTCTTCGGTTCTCATCAGTGCTTCGTTCAAGTCTTTTGCAAAGTTATAGTTCATCAGGAGAGAGTCGACATTGACATAGGCTACGGGAAGCGTGATGGAAGAGTCGTTCATCATCGTGATGAAGTTACCTTTTTTTACACCGTTTTTACCCGGTGTGGAAGTAAAATGCAAGATGTATAAAATCAGGATTGCAACGGCTAAAATTGCCCCAAAGATATAGGCATTATTATTCTTCATTTTTTAATAAATTGTGTGTTAGACTTTCTCTTTTATTATTTGGTCAATCAGATTTACTCTGTTTGATGCTTCTCTGTCTTGAGATGTGGCACAGCTGATTCCCCTTTCCCTCATAGCCTTGCTTCCGCCGATGTGCGTGTTGGGAAACTCGCCGTTCTTCGTAAAGAAGACCTTTATACCCATCAACAGAATGGCCATGAACAGGACAGCAATACCGAGCAGTAGCGTTGTTATCATTTTAATCCTTGATTAATTTTGTGGCGCAAAGATAGTTTAAATAGCCAATTAAAATTCAAAATTGGGATTAAAGATGCAAAAAATTTCTCTTTTTTGCAATTTTCGCACCCTTTTTCCAATAATAATCTAAACAAGAATGGAGTTTGAATGTTAATTATAGATTACATGATATTAACCCGATTTCCGCATCTTTTCGGATTGCTGTCGAACCTGCGGCCGAATCTCCGTCATGGTAGGCTGTTGTTGCGAGGCAACTGGCTCTGCATGCGGAATCTAAATTAAACTGATTTTATGAATATCAAAGACCTTGAACCCAAAATTGTTTGGCATTATTTCCACGACATTACACAGATTCCCCGTCCATCGAAGAAAGAGGAGAGGATTATCGCCTATCTGCTCGACTTCGCAAGGGAGCATAACCTGGAAGCCAGAAAAGATGCTGTCGGCAATGTGGTGATTACGAAACCGGCAACGCCAGGCAAAGAGGGATCGCCGACCGTGGTTCTGCAGTCGCACGTCGATATGGTGTGCGAGAAGAACAGCGATGTGACGCACGATTTCGACAACGATCCGATTGAAACCATCATCGATGGCGATTGGGTAAAAGCAAACGGAACCACCCTCGGGGCGGATAACGGTATCGGCATTGCAGCTCAGTTGGCGGTGCTGGCATCGACCGACATTGCCCACGGGAAGATTGAGGCTCTCTTTACCGTGGATGAAGAGACGGGACTGACCGGCGCCAGTTCGCTCGAACCCGGCTTTATTACCGGAAACATTTTGCTGAACTTGGATACGGAGGAGGAGGGAGAGATCTATATCGGATGTGCCGGCGGGATAGGGACAAAGGCCTATTTCCGGTACAAGGAGAAGAGTGCCCCCGAGGACTATTTCTGGTTTAAGGTTCAGGTGAAGGGACTTCGGGGAGGCCATTCGGGCAGCGATATTGACAAGGGCCTCGGGAACGCCAACAAAATCCTTACCCGGTTCCTGTACGGAATCATGAACAAGAAGTACGGGATGGTGCTCTCTGAGATTGGTGGAGGAAACCTACACAACGCTATTGCCCGGGAGGCATATGCTGTTGTAGGGGTTAAAGAGAAATACAAGGAGGATATCCGGGTAAAACTCAATATTTTTCTTGCCAATGTGCAGAACGAGTATAAAAAGAGTGATCCCGGTCTGGAGATATTGCTCGAGTCGGTGTCGATGCCGTCGAAAATCATCAAGCGGGGTGTTGCCAGAAGGCTGATACAGTCGCTTTATGCCTGCCCGCACGGCGTAATCAGCATGAGCGCCGATATCGAAGGGCTGGTGGAGACCTCAACCAACCTGGCGTCTATCAAGATGCTGGACAACAATATTATCGAGATCGGCACCAGTCAGCGCAGTTCGGTTGAGTCGCGCAAGGAGGATATTGCCAATAGAGTCCGTGCCGTCTTCGAACTGGCCGAAGCGAAGGTGGTGCACAATGAGGGTTATCCGGGATGGCAGCCCAATACCGACTCCCATATCCTGAAACTGGCAAGAGATGAATATAAGAACCTTTACAACAAGGAGGCAAAGGTGAAGGCGATCCATGCCGGCCTGGAATGTGGCCTCTTCCTTGAGAAATATCCTCAACTGGACATGATCTCCATCGGCCCCGATATGACTGACGTCCATTCGCCCGATGAACGGATGAACATTCCATCCGTGGGTAAATTCTGGAATTACCTGGTACGGATTCTGGAGAATGTATCTTCGGCGGAGACGGAATAAATTGGAGCAAGGAGAGTTGTCTTTATGAAAAAGTTTCTCCTGACCTGCTCTCTTCTGCTGGTCGCCATCTCATTTTCCATTGCAGACACGGGTTTTCGCATTCTCTTCTACAATGTGGAGAACCTGTTCGATACCGTCGATGATCCACTGAAAGATGATGATGAGTTCCTTCCGGAGGGGACCATGAAATGGAAGCCGTGGAGGTATTGGGAAAAACTGAGAAATATTACCCGGGTAATCACGGCCGTTGGTGGCATGTACTCTCCGGCGCTGGTGGGACTCTGCGAGGTTGAGAACGACAGCGTGCTGTTCGATCTCACCCGGCGGTCGCCGCTTCGGGCGCAAGGGTATGAGTATGTGATCACCAGTTCTCCCGACGAGCGAGGCGTGGATGTGGCGCTGCTCTATCAGCGGCATCAGTTCAGACTGCTGGAAAAAAACGAACATGAGGTGCTCTTCAGCGACAAGCGTCTCCGTCCCACGCGCAACATTCTCCATGTGGCCGGAAAAACCGTCACCGGAGATACGCTCGACCTGTTTGTCTGTCACTGGCCAAGCCGGCGAGGTGGCCAGCGTGAGTCGGAACCGGCCCGCATTGATGCTGCATCCCTTCTGCGGAGGAAAGTAGACAGCCTTTTCAGTATCAGGGGAGATGCCAACATTGTGATCATGGGTGATTTCAACGACAATCCCGACAACCGGAGCATCTCCCTGACGTTGGGTGCGGGAGCTCCAGACCAGGATTGTAGCGAGAAGAGGCTGTACAATCTTTTTTCCAGCCATTTGAAAGAGCTGAGGCGGGGTACCTACTTTTTCCAGGGCAACTGGGAGCTGCCTGATCAGATTATCGTGAGCGGTAACCTGTTGAGGCAGGAGAATCCTCTCTATATACGGGAGGGAAGAGGGTATATCTTCAGTCCCGATTTTCTGTTGAGGGAAGAGAAGAGCAGTGGGGTGAAACGTCCGTACCGCACCTACTATGGACCAAGGTATATCGGTGGTTTTAGCGACCATTTGCCGGTTTACGCCGATCTTGAGTTCAACTCTTCCGGAATTTGAGAATCGAATCGACGGTAATGTTCAATATTTTTTGGTTTTATACGCTTAAAAAAGAAAACTTTGTGTTAACTTTGCGGGCTTTTATATGCAAAATTTAAAAACAGAAATTTATTTATGACGAATCCAATCATGAAGCGAATCGAGCTGTCAGACGGACGCACGATTACGCTCGAAACGGGAAAACTGGCCAAACAAGCCGATGGGGCGGTAGAGCTGCGTATGGGCAATACCATGCTCCTGGCCACTGTTTGCGCTGCAAAAGACGCTGCCCCCGGAGTAGATTTTATGCCACTTCAAGTAGAATATAAAGAGAAATTCTCCGCTTTCGGACGTTTTCCGGGAGGTTTCATGAAGAGGGAAGGAAGGCCTTCGGATTACGAGATCCTTACCAGCCGGTTGATCGACCGTGCTCTCCGCCCCCTCTTTCCTGACGACTACCATGCCGAAGTATTCGTGACGGTAATGCTCTTTTCGGCAGACGGTGAAGATATGCCGGATGCATTGGCCGGTCTTGCCGCATCTGCAGCACTGGCCGTTTCCGACATTCCGTTCAACGGTCCGCTTTCGGAAGTACGTGTTGCCCGGGTAGACGGGAAATTTGTTGTTAACCCGACCTTCAGTCAACTTGAAAAATCTGATATTGATATTATCGTGGGAGCTACCATCGACAACATCATGATGGTGGAAGGCGAGATGAGCGAGGTTTCGGAAGCGGAGCTGCTCGAAGCGATCAAGTTTGCTCACGAAGAGATAAAGGTACAGTGCAAGGCTCAGCTTGAACTGATGGAGCTTTGCGGGACGGTCAAGAAACGCGAATATTGTCACGAGGAGAACGATGAGGAGCTCCGCAAACAGGTGTGGGATGCATGTTATTCCAAAGCCTACGCTATTGCCGCTTCACAGAATAACGACAAGCACGCCCGCACGGAGGCCTTTGAAGCTATCCTCGAAGAGTTTATGGAGGCCATTCCAGAGGAAGAGCGTGAGGCAAAAGCGCCGCTGGTTGCCAAGTATTACCACGACGTGGAGAAGGAGGCGATGCGCCGTTGCATACTGGACGAGGGAAAACGGCTCGACGGGAGAAGCACTACCGAGATTCGCCCCATCTGGAGTGAAGTGGACTACATAAAAGGTCCGCACGGCTCGGCCATATTTACACGCGGGGAGACCCAGTCGCTGACAACCGTTACCTTGGGTACGAAACTTGACGAAAAAATTGTGGACGACGTGCTTAACCACAGCACTGAGCGGTTCCTGTTACACTATAATTTCCCGCCATTCTCCACTGGAGATGCGCGTCCGCAGCGAGCTACCGGCCGTCGTGAGATCGGTCACGGAAACTTGGCCCACCGGGCGTTGAAGCGCATGATCCCCGAAGGATATCCATATGTGATCCGTGTCGTTTCTGATATCCTCGAATCCAACGGTTCATCGTCGATGGCAACGGTTTGTGCCGGTACGCTGGCCCTGATGGATGCAGGTGTAAAGATGAAGAAACCGGTATCGGGGATTGCCATGGGGCTGATCTCGGAAAACAGGGGTCAAAATTATGCCATCCTCTCCGATATTCTCGGTGATGAGGATCACCTGGGGGATATGGATTTCAAGGTGTGCGGAACCAAAGATGGCATTACCGCTACCCAGATGGACATCAAGGTAGATGGACTATCTTACGAGATTCTTGAAAAGGCGCTCGCACAAGCCAAGGCAGGTCGCGAACACATCATGGGCAAGATGATGGAGACCATCTCCGAACCACGTCCCGATCTGAAGCCGCATGCTCCGAGGATCGAAGTGATCGAAATTCCGAAAGACTATATCGGTGCTGTTATCGGCCCGGGTGGAAAGATCATTCAGGGTATCCAGGAGGAGACCGGTGCCATTATCACCATCGAGGAGATCGACAGCAAAGGCAGGGTAGAGGTGTCTGCTTCCAATAAAAACTCCATTGAGGCGGCGTTGCGCAAGATCAAGTCGATTGTTGCCGTTCCCGAGGTTGGCGAGGTATACGATGCCACCGTCAGATCGGTAATGCCGTACGGTGCCTTCTGCGAATTCCTGCCAGGCAAGGATGGATTGCTCCACATTTCAGAAATCGACTGGAAACGGCTCGAGAAGGTGGAAGATGCTGGAATTAAGGAGGGGGACAAGGTCTCTGTCAAGCTGATCGATATCGATCCCAAAACAGGTAAATTCAAACTTTCGCGCAAGGCTTTGCTGCCTCGCCCCCAAAAGCCGGAATAACCGGCAGCAGGGAAAGTTGACAAGATGGACAATCGGGTTGATGGTTGTCTCGTTGCCGGGACAGCCACTTCCGCTTGCCTATCTTCGGTAGAAGATATGTTTCGTTAAGAATTCACAGCAAAAACAATCAATTCAGAAGTGAGTAAAACTCTCTGCAAAGTTCGACAAGATTGCCTTCTGATTGCTTGAATCCCTTTCTACAAAAGGGTATCCTTTTAAAAAACAAACAAACATAACATTTTTGTTATAGTTAAATAAAGTTAAACAACGGGCATACAGATCGTTATTTTCAAATATTATGAAAAAAATCGGTTAATTTTGCTCCGTTTATTCAAACGGACAAATTGCATTTTAAGAAATTGAGAGGGTCTGGCTTTCCGGAATGGAGAGATGGGCCCCCTCTATAAGAGAGGGTGTTCATTTGTCGTTACAGTTTGTCCCGAATCTATATATTTTTGTCCCGAATTTTCAAAACAGTTATATGAAAACCAGAAAAAGAACTCTCTTTTTTGCGCTACTCCTCCTGGCAGGAGTTTATCCTATTCTAACAGGATGTGAACACGACTATTACCAACCTGAGAGAATGGAAGGTAAAGGAACCTCCCTTTTCGGGGACAACATTGCAGTCCCGTCCAGCTTCGATTGGTCGACCCTTCGTTCAGTGAACCTCGATATCGAGGTCGATGACCGATTCGACGGGAACTATTACTATTTGGTGGAGCTCTATGATGCTCACCCGTTTTTTTATGAAAATGCCTCACTGTTGGGTAAGGGGGTGGCTAAAAAGGGAATCAACTTCACTTTTTCCCCAACCTTGCCAAATGGTCTGGAAACAATCTTTATCAAGCAGACCGATCCTGCCGGGATGGAGAAAGTAACAGCCGTATCGGTTGATGATGCCACCCAGTTGTCGGTTTCGTTTCTCCATGGCAGTTCATCTTTACGCAGCGCAACTGCTTCAGCATCATCGTTTCGTGCTGCTCCTGCAGATCTGCAGACCAGCTATCCAACTCCTGCGGATGCAATCGTGATCAACGAGCAGTCACCTGCCAACTATACACTGGAAACAAATAAAGCCTATGTGATAAGAGGAACATATACCGGAGCAATCCAATTCCCCAATGAAGGTAATGTTGCATTGTATGTGGAAGGAACCTGGAATAACAGCTCCTCCGGTTTTGTACTGCAAGACGGAGCCAAGCTTATCGTGCAGGATGGAGGATGTTTTGCAGCGAGCGGAACAGTGGAGATAACCGGCAACAATAACTCAACATTGGTGATCGCTCCCTCTGGAAGCTTTATCGGAGAGAAGACGACGATCAGGTTTACCGGTGCCGGAAAGGTTATCAACAACGGAATACTGGATGCCAGCCTGATCCACTTTCTGTCACTGGGGATGATGTACAATGCCGGTAATGCCAGCGTGGGAGAGTTTCAGGTAAACAGCCCAGAAAACATCATTGTCAACGACAACAGGCTGATCATTGCTAAAGCGAACTTCACTAACGGTGAGGTGGTCAACAATAATCTCCTCGAAATAGCAGATCTCCATGTCAACGGGACTACCATAAGAAACAGTAAGAAGGTTACCGTAACCAATGGCGAGTTTATGAATGGAATATTTTACAACCACTGTCTTGCCGAGTTTGGCAAAGTGACCACAAGCGGTACGGTGTTCATTGGTGCCGAGGAGACTCTTTTGTCGGTTGATGAATATACCCTGGCTTCGGGGACCCAGTTCGATCTGGACTCACATGCCATCTTCGAGGTTACCGGCTCCATCAGTTTCAACTCCACCATAAGTTGCATCAACGGTATTGGTTCCAAAACAGCACTGGCCCGACTGGAGAAAATCATCTTCAACGGTTGGTACAACCTGGATATTGAGGGAAATCTTGAGCTGGAGAATTCAAATTTCTCGAATCTCAGTTCCGGAACCGCCTTTTCACTTAAGGCGCCTGCTTCATGGGTGCAGAAGGGTGAGTCGTCGGTCACCATTGAGGCTACCGAATGCAACAATGGAGGCAATCCTGTCGGCGGGAGCGGGCAACCTCCGGTGAATCCAAGCTTCCCGATCATCTGGAACGGTATTGATGTCACCTACATGTTTGAGGACAACTGGCCGTTGCTGGGCGACTACGATATGAACGACGTGGTACTGAATGTCAAGCCGTCGTATACCATCGAGCAGGGCAACCGGGTATCTCAACTTGACCTGGCAGTTACACTGCAAGCCGCGGGAGGAATCAAAAAACTGGCATTGGGAATGCAGCTCGACGGTGTTGCTCCTGCATCGGTAAAGGGTGTCGGAGTGACCACAAATCCGGGCAGAACCAATACGGTGTTCGGGAGCATTTTGGCCAATGGTCTTGAGTCGGGTCAAAGCCTGGCGGTAATCCCCATCTTCGATGACGTGCACATGGCATTTGGCGTGGATGCAGGAACCATGGTAAATACTACTGCCGGAGATCAATCGGTGACCAGAGAGCCGCTGAAGGTGACCGTCACCATCCAGTTTAATACTCCGGTGAACTTTGAGGATGTAGCGATTGACCGGTTGAATCCCTTTATTGTAAACGGAGGCTACTCGAGCAGGCGATATGAAGTGCATATGGCCGGTTTTGTACCTACCGACAAGGCCAACAAGGAGATATTGGGCAAGGTTGGTGACGATAATTCGAGCGTTGAGGAGAGGAGATACTATGTCTCCGATAAAAATATGATTTGGGGATTGGCCGTTCCCGGTTCTTGCCCCTATCCTAAGGAGTTTACTTCGATAAGGAAAGCATATCCCGATCTTGAGAAATGGGCCGTAAGTGCCGGTGAAGAGGCGAAAGATTGGTATACCCGTCCTGATCTGAACTTTGTTTATCATTCAAAATAAAGATAGTTGGTAATGTTTCCTGCAATATTAAAAAAAGAGCAAGCTGTTGTGAATGCCACCAAGAAGCAGTTACTGATTATTGACGATAAGATTGCGATTGCCCGGATCATCACAGTATATCTGTCGGACGAATACGAAATCACCTATTTCGATTCGCCATTGAAGGCAATGCAATGGTTGTTTGAAGGCAATAGACCCAATCTGATTGTGCTTGACATCTGGATGCCGGGCATGAGTGGTGATGAGTTTCTCTCTTTTATCAAGCAGAATGGATTGTATAAGGATATTCCCGTTTTGATTTTATCGGGTGAGGAGAGCAGTGACTTCCGGATTAAGATGCTGGAAGAGGGTGCTGCCGACTTTATCCTGAAACCGTTTAATCCCCAGGAACTGAAGGTCCGCATCAGAAAGGTGTTGCAGTGAATCCACCGATTTTTTTTATTGGTAGTGATCAACAGCTGGCTCATCATTTTGTCGGAATATTGAGGGAGGCGGTGTCTGAGTCGCCACGGGTCTTCAGCCGTTACGTAGATGCAGCCAGATGGTTGATTGACAATTCGCTGGACGATGATCCGGTTGTCTTCTGTGAACAGCAGTCGTTGCAGGAGGATGAGGCAGGCATTAAATTCCTGCGCAGGAATTTTCCCCACGCCTATATTCTGCTGATTACAGCCGGCCTGCCCGGAGCGGAGCGTTTGGACTATATCCGTGCCGGAGTGAATGATACCGTTTCTCCGGAGGCCAATGCGGAGTTGCTGTCGCACTTTTTTCAGTTTATCCGCAAGTACCGACCTCATCTTCAAAGCCGCCGGCAACGCGATACCACACTGCTGCCCCAGTTCAAGATGCCTGTGACAAAACGGGCGTTTGATGTGGTTGTCTCGATTTGTGCCCTGCTGTTTCTCTCGCCTCTCTTTTTATTGGTTGCCCTGGCCATCAGGTTGGAGAGCAAGGGACCCATATTCTACAAATCCCGAAGGGTTGGCACCAATTACCATATCTTCGATTTCTGGAAATTCAGGTCGATGTACGTGGATGCCGATAAACGGCTGAAAGAGGTGGAACAGTACAACCAGTATGCTACTACAACTCCGACGGAAGAACAGCAACTTCCCATAGATGACGGTCTGGATCTTGAACAGTTGGAGAGTTTGGGCCAGACCTTCCTGGTTGACGACGATTTCATTCTTCCCGAAGAGGAGTATATTGCACAAAACCGGCAAAAAACGGAAAGGGCTTTTGTGAAGATCGAGAAGGATCCCAGGGTAACACGGGTAGGACAATTTATTCGCAAGTACAGTATCGACGAACTTCCCCAACTGATCAATATCCTGAAGGGGGAGATGTCGTTTGTGGGCAACCGCCCATTACCCCTGTACGAGGCAGAGCTGCTTACCGGTGATAACAGCGTGGAGCGTTTTATTGCTCCGGCAGGGCTGACCGGATTATGGCAGGTGCAGAAAAGGGGTGATGCAGGGAAACTATCTGCAGAAGAGCGAAAACAACTCGATATCTACTACGCTCAGCACTATACCATATGGTTGGATTTAAAGATAATTTTCCGTACATTTGCAGCTTTTATACAGAAAGAGGATGTGTAGATACCAATTCTTTAATTGTGCCAATATGAACAGATTATCCATTGCCATAGCTCTTTCGTTCTTCATACCGTTTTTTTCAGGAATGGCACAGGTGGGTATTGAATCCCTCACTTCGGACGATTACCTCAATTTACAGCTGCCCTCGCTTGAAGAGCTGTTCGAGAATGCCAAGAACAGTGCGGCGGTGGATTACTATAAGGTGAAGATGGAGGAGGAGGCCAGTGCATTGAAAACCGAGAGGAGGAGCTGGTTGAAATATTTCCGGTTCAACTCAACCTACCAATGGGGGCTGATGGGAATCAACTCCGCTTTCTCCGATACGGATACTCCACTCTTTTATCAATATTCGGGTGCGAGACAGAACTGGTATAATGTGGGCGTGTCGTTTTCACTCCCCTTCGATGATTTCTTCGACCGTGGTAACCGGATCCATAGACAGCTGCTGAAGACTGAAGCCACGAAGGTGGAGATGGAGAAGTGGCATGACGAACAGAAGATGAGGATCATTGAGATGTATTCAAAGGCGGTGAAGGAGTTGTCGGTTTTGCGACTGAAGGCCGAATCGCTCGCCTTTGCCAATGTGCAGTCGGAACTGGCCCAGCAGGATTTTCTCAATGGCAAGATCGATGCCGGTGAGCTTTCACAGATCAAGAGCATTCAGATGAATCTTCTGGAGTCTTACGAGCAGACACGTTCGGAGTTGAACAAGGCATTATTGCAGCTTGAAGTGCTCTCAAAAACCAAGTTACTTAATCGATAGCCTTATAGCAGCATGGAGATTTTACAATATTTTTTCAGGCTTATCTATCGTATCCGTTGGTGGATCATTGTTGCACCCCTGCTGGTTGCATTTGTGGTAATCATTGGAACAAGGAATCTGGAGAAATCCTATCCGGTAGACATGACCATCTTTACCGGCGTGATCTCGGGGAACGTACTGGAGGTGGGTGATACCAGGGTGGAAAGCAGTACGGTTATCAACAATACCATCGACAACATCATCAATATCATCCTGTCGAAAGAGACTTTGCATGAGGTATCTCTTCACCTCTATGCCAGGCATATGATCTACGGTGATCCGGAGAGGGACAACGAGTATATCAGCGCACCCAATTACCGTCACTTGCAGCGGATCACTCCCGATGAGGTAAAGAGATTGATAGTCAAAGATTCAGAGGATAGGACGGTGGAAAATTTGAAAAAATATGAGGAGGCATCCCCCACCAACTTCGTATACGGTCTTTTCAACTGGAACCATCCACATTACGCTTACGGGAGTCTGAAGAAGATCAATGTGACGCGACTGGGAAGCAGTGATATGCTAAAGGTATCCTATTCGGCAAATGATCCCGGTGTGGCCTATCAGACATTGATCTTGCTGGAGCAGCTCTATTCGAAGGAGTACCGGAAGCTGCAGTTCGGTTCGACCAACAGTACGATAAAATATTTCGAGGAGGAGCTCGAGAGGGTGGGCAAGCAGTTACGTGAGAGTGAAGATTCTCTTACAAATTACAATATAAGTAATCGGGTTATCAACTACTTTGAACAGACCGAACAGGTAGCGGCGCTTGATATGCAGATACAACTGAAGCATAACGACGTGTTGCTCAGGTATAACAATGCCAAGGCCTCGGTCAGTTACCTCGAGTCGTTAAAGGATGAGAATATCCTTTATCTGCGAGACAATGCAGAATTTCTGTCGCGACTCAACCAGGTCTCCAATCTGAATACCCGGATTGCCGAACTGGAAACTTTCTATACCGACTCACTGTCTGGTAGTCCAGCCTTCAACCGGCTGGAACAGTACCGGGCAGAGTTGGCCAATGCTAAAAAGGAGCTTGAAGCTTTTACCCGGCGGTATGGTGAACGGAAATTTACACGTGAGGGATACCCAACCAGCAATTTTGTTACGCAGTGGCTGGAGGAGCTACTTTTGATGGAGAAGGCCAAGGCGGAACTTGAGGTGATTGAAGATAAGATCGAGGAGATCGATCATCTCTATTCCCACTATTCTCCTATCGGGTCCACCATCAAGCGACAGGAACGAAGCATCGATTTCATTGAGCGCAACTACTTATCTATTCTGGCCAGCCTGAATGCAGCCAGGCTGCAGCTGAAAAGCCTAGAGATGAACTCGGCATCGCTACAGTTGATCAATCCTCCGGTCTTCCCTCTCAACACCGAGCCGTCGAAGCGGAAAAAGATGGTTATGGGCGCCTATGCCGGCAGCCTATTTATCCTCCTTACCATTTTCATGTTGTTCGATCTGCTGGATCGTACCTTGAGGGATCCGTTACGGACAAAGAAGATCACCGGGAGCAGTGTACTGGGGGCACTACCCGGAAAGTACAACTTCCGGCAACGGAGATATCAGGGATATTATCAGGAGCAGGCGATACAGTATCTTGGCAACGCCATCCAGGATTTTTTCCATCCCGGCGACCAGAGTCCCATTGTAAATATTATCAGCACAAAGGAGCACTGCGGGAAGAGTTTTCTTGCGGAACAACTGGCTAACTATTGGACTGGGCTTGAGATTCCGGTAGTGTCGCTCCGTTACGGTGAAGATTTTATACCGGGCTCATCCGATTTCCTTTTTGCCGACACTATCCGGCGCTTTTTACCCGACCACTCCACCTCTTCTCGGCGGATCATTCTGGTGGAGCACGCGCCGCTTCAGCATTATAACATACCCAGACCGATTCTCCAGGAGGCGTCGATCAACCTCACCCTTTTCAGGGCCGACAAGATATGGAGCGACCGGAACAAGCAGCTGTTCGACCGCCTGAAGGAGCAGTCGGGCAGTACTCCCACCCTCATTTGCCTCAATCATGCCGAGAAACAGGTGTTGGAGAGTTTTACCGGAATGTTGCCACCCAAGACCTTCTTGAAGAAGCTCTTTTACCGTTACATGCAGTATGGGCTTTCAACTTCCGGAAACAGTTAGCCTATGAGATTGCATCTGACAGATTCACAACGGGAGGGAGGAGGGCAGATTGTCCTGCTTACAATACTTTTGTTGGGCCTTTTCGTATTTCTGTTGCTGCGTTTTGGATGGATCCCCGCAACGGCGGTCGCGCTGTTGCCTCTGCTGCTCTATCTGCTGATTCGTTTCGTGGAGAAGCCTTTCTATGCCCTGTTGCCACTTTTTGTGGCAAACTATTTTGTCATGGGAGTTACCCGTTATATTCCCGGTTTGCCCGGCGGAATCGTAATGGACGGCCTCTTGCTGGTAACCTTCCTGATGATCCTGCTACACAGTTTCAGATATCCGCTGCCTTGGAGAAACCTGCGTAACATCTTGACACTTTCAACAGCTATCTGGTTGATATATTGTCTGCTGATGGTGTTTAACCCAGAGGCAGATCTCAACAACTGGGCTGCAGGTGTAAGGGCCCTGGCCCTCTACCTTTTTCTCTTTCCGTTACTGACAGCCCTTTTGTTGGACCGCTACCGATATCTCAAACTCTTTCTTCTTGTCTGGTCGATCCTTACCATGGCTGGTGTTGCAAAGGCACTTATGCAGAAATTTGTGGGCTTTGATGCTGCCGAGAATTACTGGCTTTTCGTTTCGGGAGGCAGCTCAACCCATATCATCCACACCGGCATCCGCTATTTCTCTTTTTTTACCGATGCCGCCAGCTTCGGGTGTAATATGGGCATGTCGCTGGTGGTATTTGGTGTAGCGGCTCTCTATATGCGCCCCGTTGGCTTAAGGATCTACTACCTGGTGGTGGCTCTGCTTGCCGGCTACGCCATGATGATCTCCGGTACCCGCGCGGCCATAGTGGTCCCTTTTGCCGGATTTACAGCTTTCCTGTTGCTCTCAAAGCAGTGGAAAGTCCTGATACCCGGAATTATCCTTATTGTGGGACTCTTCATCTTTTTCAAGTTCACCTATATCGGTCAAGGAAATGCGGAGATCAGGCGGATGCGGTCTGCCTTCAACGTGACTGAAGATGCATCTTACCTGTTGCGTAAACAGAACCAGGAAAAGATGAAGGTTTTCATGAAAGAGCACCCATTTGGAGTGGGAATTGGGGAGGCGAAACGAACGAAACCGGGCGACTATCTCTATCAGTTGCCGACCGATACCTCACTGGTGTTTGTCTGGGTTGAGACAGGGATTGTGGGACTTTCACTCTTTCTGCTAATTTTTTTCTCGTCATTCATCAAGGCGGGCTATGATATCTGGTTCAGGATCAGGAGCAGCCAGTTGAGAGGAGTGCTTGCAGGCCTGGTGGGCGGGGTGGCAGGCATGCTGGTAAGCGCCTATGGAAATGAGATGCTGCAGCAGTTTCCTAACGGTCCGATCATATACATCTGTATGGCATTCATGCTTATGGGGCCAAAATTGGATAAGGAGATTTGTGAAAATGAAACAGTTTGAACTTTCTATCATAACGGTCAATTATAACGGTTATGACGATACCGTTCAGCTGATCGAATCGCTCCGTGCCTTTCTGGAGACTCCCCACGAGATTATTGTGGTGGACAACGGCTCCGTGACAGACGAAGCTGCTCTGATCAAAGATTGTCATCCCTTTGTGAAAACGGTGCGCTCCGACGAGAACCTCGGGTTTGCAGGTGGAAATAACCTGGGATGCAGGCATGCGACTGGTGAATACCTTCTCTTCCTGAATAACGACACCATTGTGAAGGATAACTCACTCCACTACCTGATGGAGACCCTAAGGAGGAATCCTGATGTGGCAGGCGTCTCACCAAAGATTCTCTTTTACGATGATCCGGGTCATATCCAGTTTGCCGGATATACCGAATTTTCACCTGTTACCATCCGGAACAGGACCATCGGATACAATGAACCCGATAATGGAAACTATGAAGCGATTGCTCCGACGGCCTACCTTCACGGGGCGGCGATGATGATAAGAAGGGAGGTGATTGAAGAGGTGGGGATGATGCCCGAATGTTATTTTCTCTACTATGAAGAGATGGATTGGTGTTCCCGGATGAAGAGGCATGGCTATCGGTTGCTCTTCGATCCGCGTGCAGTGGTTTATCACAAAGAGAGCAGCAGCACCGGCAAGGAGAGTCCGCTAAAGGCCTACTATCTGATACGCAACCGGATGCTTTTTGCCTGGAGAAACCGGAATGGTGTGGCCAGATACTTCTCGGTTGCCTATCTTTCACTCTGTGCGGGGGTAAAGGATACTTTTTCGTATCTGGTCAGCATGAAGTTCTCGCTGGCTAGTGCCACGTGTAA
This sequence comes from Petrimonas mucosa, assembly GCF_900095795.1. Classification (NCBI taxonomy): domain Bacteria; kingdom Pseudomonadati; phylum Bacteroidota; class Bacteroidia; order Bacteroidales; family Dysgonomonadaceae; genus Petrimonas; species Petrimonas mucosa. The sequence goes on along the minus strand of NZ_LT608328.1, from coordinate 3,266,544 downwards.
GGGCTGTGTCGACTTTTTCGGGATGTTTTTCAAGAAAAGGGAAACGAAATGATTGAGGTTGCTGCATTTGTCGATTGGTTTTTATTTGGCTGGGCAGGCTTGTCGGTCGCATACCTTATCTTCTTTGCTTTTCTGGCGCTGAGGAGATCATCCGTTGCCTATCCCCGTTCGGGGAGAAAGAGCCGGATATTGGTCCTTTTCCCGGCCTATAAGGCGGATCGTGTGATTGAAGGCTCGATTCGGTCGTTACTGGATCAGGACTACCCGAAAGAGATGTATCATACGGTGGTAATATCGGATCAGATGGAGCCGGTGACGTTGCAGCGATTGGCCGGTTATCCGGTTGAGGTGCTTCCCATCGTCAATAATGCCCGGACCAAAGCCAGAGCGCTTCAGCTGGCAGTGGAGAGGCTGGAGCCGGATAGTTTTGACACCGTTGTGGTATTGGATGCCGATAATACCGTTCTGCCCGATTTCCTCTCCAGGATCAACGATGCCAGGCAGTCAGGTCTTCAGGCCATGCAAGGGCAACGTGTCGCCAAGAATAGGGATACCGCCGTTGCAGTACTTGATGCGGCCAGCGAAGCGATGAATCACGCTTTCTTTCGGAAGGGGCAGGTTAGGCTGGGATTCTCGGCAGCACTGAGCGGATCGGGGATGGCATTCAATTTCAGGTGGTTCAAGGAGAATATCGGGCAGGTTACGACAGCCGGCGAGGATAAAGAGCTGGAAGCATTGCTGATCAGACAGGGACTCTTTATTGATTACCTGGAGGATCTGCTGATCTTTGATGAGAAGACGGCCGACTCGGCAAGTTTTTCGCGGCAACGGCGCCGGTGGCTTGCTGCACAATATGGCATTCTCAAGAAGGGAGTGAAGGATCTCCCCGAGGCCTTGTCGAACGGTAACTGGGATTATTGCAACAAACTGTTCCAGTGGATGATGCTCCCTCGGGTCTTGTTGTTGGGAATGATCTTCATCATCTCCCTGGTTCTCTCGCTCCTCTGCTGGCAATGGTCGCTGAAGTGGTGGCTACTCCTGATTGGCCTCGGCATCTCGTTCAGTGCGGCAATACCCGACGAGATGGTGGATAAGCGACTGAAAAGGGCGTTGATCAAGGTCCCCCACCTGTTTGTGCTGATGGGGATAAATCTATTCAGGATGAAGGGGGCGAACCGGACCTTCATACATACGCGACAACATGATAATTAACAGCAAAAAAAAGATGAGTAGAATCAAGGAGATCATAATGGAGAATCCACGGTTGAAGAGGATCGTACTGGATATGATGATACATCCGGTGAAGATCAGGCCCAGGTTCTGGTTACGCCTTTTCCAGTTTCTATACATCAAGAGGGGAAAGGGGGCAGTGATCTGCCGGAGTGTAAGGTGTGACATAGTCCCGTTCCGCAAGTTTCAAATCGGACGGAATACGGTGGTGGAAGATTTCACTGTGGTCAACAATGCGGTGGGGGATATCATTATCGGAGACAATACACGGGTAGGAATTGGCAATACATTGATTGGTCCCGCAAAAATCGGCAACAACGTGATCATCGCCCAGCATGTGGTGATAGCGGCATTGAATCATGTCTATATGGATGTTACAACCGAGATTGTCAATCAGGGAGTGACAACTGCCGGGATCGTCATCGGGAATGATGTCTGGATCGGGGCCAACAGCACCATCTTGGCAGGTGTGCATATCGGTGAGCATGTGGTGATAGGTGCCGGATCTGTAGTAACAAAGGATATTCCATCATACTGCGTTGCCGCGGGTAATCCGGCACAGGTTGTAAAACGGTATGACCAGAGAAAAGAGCAATGGATCAGGATAGAGAGATAGACCGGCCGAAGGTGAGTGTGATCATGCCGGTATACAATACCGCTGAGTTTGTGGGAGAGGCGCTTGGCTCCATTTTAAATCAGAGCCTGAAGGAGATCGAGATCATCGTCATCGATGATGGATCTACTGACGACAGTGTTGCCGTAATCAGGCGACTGGCAGCATCAGATGAGAGGATCCATCTCCATCTCCAGGGAAATTGTGGGCTTTCAAGGAGCAGGAATCGGGGAGTTGAGATTGCCAATGGAGAGTATCTCTATTTCATGGACAGTGATGACCTGCTCGAACCGGATGCACTTGGGTTGTGCTATCGGTTGGCTTCTGACCGGCAACTCGATTTTCTCTTTTTTGATGCGGTCTCATTCTCGAGCGAGGGGCTTGAAACGGATGAGACGATCTACAGGCGAACTTACCTCTTTGATGAATTGGTGACATATACAGGAGTTGAGCTGGTGAACCGTATGGTGGATTACAACCTGTACCGGGCATCCGTATGTCTCAATTTTATCGATGCCGGCTTCCTTAAACGAAACAGCATCCTCTTCTTTCCCGACATTATCCATGAAGATGAGCTTTTTACGGCAAGGCTCTATCTCTCGGCAACAAGGGTAGCCTGTCTGAAACGGGACCTCTACAGACGGAGGATCCGTAGCGGATCGATTACTACTACCCGTTTTTCGGAGCGCAATATTGAGGGCTATTTGACGGTAGTACGGGAGTTGAAACAGATTTACGACGAAAACCGGGAGTTGAGGGCGACAGCAGAGCGTATCATCTCCTATGTGCTCAATCCGGCAATCTACAATTCCAAGGGGCTGCTGTTGCGGCAACGGGTAGATATTCTGATCTATTGCAGTCGCCACCGTCTGCTCACATACCTGAAGACAAGGAGTATTGCAGTAATGCTGTTCCCCTGGTTGATTACAATTGAGAAGTTATTTAAACGGCAATAACAGGTATGGAGATCAGAAAGACTCTCTTCTCAGGCGTACTCTACACCGGCATCTCAAAATATATCGGGGTGTTGATCTCGTTGCTGATTGTTGCGATCCTCTCCCGGTTGCTCTCGCCGGATGATTTCGGGATTGTGGCCGTGGCGACTGTCCTGCTGACATTCTTTGGATTGATTACCGATCTGGGGATAGCCCCGGCGGTCATCCAGAATCGGGAACTTACAAAACAGGATTACGACAACCTCTTCTCGTTTACCTTCTGGATAGCACTGATTGTCGCTTTTCTGTTTTTTATTTTGGCAGGTTCAATAGCGGCATATTACAACGCGAGGCAGCTGGTAATTATCTGTCGCATCCTTACGCTCTCAATCTTCTTCAATACGATAAATATTGTTCCCAATGCACTTCTTTACAAGGAAAAGGAGTTCAAGTTCATTGCGAAACGAATGATACTGGTCCAGATCATTACCGGTGGACTGGCAGTCGCAGCCGCCTTGGGAGGTGGCGGTATCTTTGCCTTGCTGATCAATCCGGTATTGTCGGCCATCCTGATGTTTATCATTACCATCCGGCGTTTTCCACTTCAAGTCAAGCTGACCACAGGAGTTCAATCTCTTAAGGGGATCTTCTCCTACTCCATCTATCAGTTCCTCTTCAATGTCATCAACTATTTCAGTCGAAATCTTGATAAGTTGCTGATTGGCAGGTTTATGGGGATGGGACAACTGGGATATTATGAAAAGTCGTACCGCCTGATGATGTTGCCGTTACAAAACATTACACATGTGATCACCCCGGTATTGCATCCGGTTCTTGCGGATTTCCAGAATGATATGAACTACCTGGATCGCTCCTATCGGAAGATTGTCAGGTTAATGGCTTTTATCGCTCTCCCGCTATCTCTCTTTTTGTTCTTTTCTGCAAAAGAGTTGATCCTGATTGTGTTTGGAAATCAGTGGGAACCCTCTGTTCCCGTCTTCAGGATCTTGTCGTTGTCGGTAGGAATTCAGATTATCCTCTCCACATCGGGTTCAATCTTCCAGGCGGCAGGCGATACCCGGAGCCTCTTTATATGTGGCCTCTTTTCTGCAGTTACAACTGTTTCCGGCATTCTGGCCGGTATCTTCCTGTTCCGGAGTCTCGAGGCTGTAGCCTGGTGTATAGTGGTTACCTTTACAATTAATTTTTTCCAGGCCTATCTTCAGATGTACAGGAAGACATTCCGGCTGCCTATTGGACCGTTTTTTGGGGTGTTGCTTTCCCCGCTCCTTTTGTCAGCCCTTATATTTGCCCTCTTCAGTCTGAAGGAGCGGTTATTGCAGATCGACCACCTGCTGCTCTCCCTGGCTGTAAATCTGTTGCTTTTGCTCTTCTCTTCCGCAGCTTATCTGCAGCTGTGCGGGGAGTATAACCTGTTGAATGGCATAAAACAACTCCTGCAGAGGAGATAAATTGATTGGAAGTTTGTGGAATACGATATGACAAAAGTACTTTTTCTCTCATTCAGCGGCTTCTTCGATCACAGCGGCATCAGCAAGAAAAAGCTGGCTCAGGTGAAAGGGTTGAAGGAGTGCGGGTGCGAAGTGGTCAACTGTTACTACACCGTTAACCGGGATGGTTCCCGGATGTGGATGGTTGACAACAAGGTGTTGGCAAACCTGGGAACCGGAATCGTAGCCAAGATCCGGAAAAGGATAGATTACAGACCGTTGATTCGTTATATCCGGGAGCAGCGGGTCGGTCTGGTCTACATGCGATCGGAACACAATGCCTCTCCCTTCCTGATCCGGTTTGTAAAACAGCTGAACCTCCTGGGCGTGAAGATAGTCATGGAGGTGCCTACCTACCCGTACGACCAGGAGTATATTACATTCAGAAGCAAATGTTCCCTCCTGATCGACAGACTCTTCAGAAGGAGGTTGGCTAAAGGGCTCTCTGCCATTGTGACCTTTTCGAATGAGGAGACAATTTTCGGTCAGCGGACAATATCGGTCTCCAACGGTGTGGATTTCCAGTCGCTTCCATTGAACCGGCGCCATCCAACTGCCGGTGAACTCCATCTGATTGGGGTGGCCGAGATCCATTTCTGGCACGGATTCGACCGGGTAGTTGCAGGGCTGGCCGATTACTACAGGAAATCGGCCAACGGATGCAAGGTCTATTTCCACATTGTGGGAGAATTCAGTGGCCAGAGGGAGAGAGACGAAATTCTGCCCTTGATCGAGAAATATCATCTGGAGGAGTATGTATTGCTATACGGCAGCCTCTTTGGCGGGGAGCTGGACAAAGTGTTTGCAAAAGCGGATATCGCTGTTGGCAGCCTGGGACGTCACCGAAGCAACATCACGCACATCAAGACACTGAAGAACCGGGAATATGCGGTAAGGGGAATCCCGTTTCTATATTCTGAAATTGACGAAGATTTTGAAGGAAAGCCATATATTCTGAAGATCCCGGCCGATGAATCGCCTCTGGATATTGGCCGGGTGATTGAGTTCTATTCGGGTCTGACTATCCAGCCCGAGCAGATAAGGGAGTCTGTGCAATCTCTCTCATGGAAAAACCAGATGGGAAAAATTTTGGATGCAATTTTTTAATAAGTTTGGATATGAATGGGTTATCGGCTATTTTGCTGGAGAAGATCAGGTACAATTGTGTCGTGGAATTTTATAACTTGCTCTACCTGCTCGCCAGGAAAAGGCAAAAGATCATTCCTGATGTGCTTTCTATTGATGAGACCATCCGGAGGATTGTTTCAACCGGTGCTTCGGTGAGCCGCTTCGGCGACGGTGAGATGTTACTGATCGGGGGGCGGCCGATCCGTTTCCAGAAGGAGTCGACACTGTTGTCGGAGAGACTGAAAGAGGTGATGGCGAGCCAGCAGGATGGTCACCTGGTATGCATCTCCGACACGTTTGAGGAGTTATCCCGGTATACCCGCAGTGCCAGGCGTTTCTGGCGTACCCATTTCTATCTCTACGGGGATTTGTGGGACCGATATCTGGTGGGTGGACGCACTTACGGCAATACTTTCATTACGAGACCCTACATCGACTTCAAGTTGAAAGAGCAGAGCGCCGGCTGGTTCAATATGTTGAAAACGATATGGAATAAGCGCGATCTGCTTGTTGTAGAGGGTGAGAAGAGCCGGCTGGGTGTGGGTAACGATCTATTCGACAATGCCGCGTCCATCCGACGCATTTTGTCTCCTCCTCTCAATGCATTTGAAAAGTATGACCTCATTCTGGAAGAGGTGTCAAAACAGGATAAGGGGGTGCTGGTTCTGCTGGCGTTGGGGCCCACGGCCACTGTTCTGGCTTACGATTTGCATAAGATTGGTTATCAAGCTATTGATATAGGGCATGTTGATATTGAGTATGAATGGTTCCGGATGGGGGCCAGACGTAAGGTGAGTGTGCCTTCGAAGTATGTCAATGAGGCATTGACAGGCAGGGAGATTGGCATGACAACCGAGGAGAGCTATTTTAGCCAGATAATCTGCAAGATATGAAAATTGTCTATTACATCCCCTCACTCTATATTGCAGGAGGGCTTGAAAGGGTGATTACCGGCAAGGCAAATTACCTGGCCGGCCTGCCCGGTTATGAGGTCACCATTCTCACTTCGGAGCAACAAGCTCGCGACTGTTACTATCCGTTGTCGCCACGAGTCAACCATTACGACCTTGGGGTGGTTATCGACAATCCGAAGCAGAGGTCGCTCTTGATGAAGATTCTCACCTATCCGGTGAAGTACTTGCAATTCAAGCGGCGATTCACCCGCTTCCTTATCGAGACGAAACCCGACATTACAATCTCCACCCTGCGGCGGGAGTGCAATTTTATCCATAAACTTCGTGACGGGAGTCTGAAGATAGGAGAGTCTCACATCACCAGGAATGCCTATTCGGCCTTATCCTGGAGGATTCGCAAATCCTCCAGGCTGATCCATCGATATCTTGAGCGCAGGTACGTAAACAAGTTGAAACGATTCGACAAGATCGTTTTCTTGACATGGGAGGAGCAGGAGATGTGGCCCGAGTTGCACAATAGTGCAGTCATCCATAACTACCAGGAGATGGAGTGTGAGGTTTCTGCTGCACTGACGAACAAAAGGGTGATTGCCGTGGGGCGTTACGCCTATCAGAAAGGATTTGATCTCCTGGCCGAGGCATGGAAACTTGTCGCAGAAAAGCATCCCGACTGGTCGCTTCATCTCTATGGTGAAGGAGATCGGGATGAGCTGGAGAGAAGAATCCACAACCTTGGCCTTGCAGGGACTCTCATTACGCATGGAAAAACCAGCCATATTACGGAGAAATACCTGGAAAGTTCTATTTTTGTCTTGAGTTCAAGATACGAAGGTTTTGGTCTGGTATTGACCGAGGCGATGAGCTGCGGTGTTCCACCAGTATCGTTTGCCTGCCCCACCGGCCCTAGGGATATCATCACCGACGGTCTGGACGGGTTGCTGGTGAAAAATGGGGATATTGCAGGATTGGCCGAAAAAATTTGTTATCTGATTGAAAATGAAGATATAAGGAGGGAGATGGGGCGCAATGCCAGAGAGAGTGTAAAGCGATTCAAGAAGGAGAACATCATGTCGCAATGGATGGATCTGTTTGAAGAGCTGATTGGTGTAACTAAATGATAATAATAAATAGCTTCAACATATCTTATTTAAATGTCCTGGTACGATAACTATTTGACTGTCTTTGAGAAACCTTTTGCCGATGTTCCGACAGCGGTAGTGAAAGGGGTGAGAGAGAAGCTGAAGTGGATGCAGAGCGACACCCCTATCGCTTCGGTAGTGGTGATTGCCCATAATGAGGAGACCCGCCTCCTTCCTGGGCTCTCTCTGGTCGCTCGCCGACAATCGGTGCCGCTATCCGGTTGAGGTGATCGGGGTAAACAATGGTTCCACCGACAGGACGGGTGAGCTCTTTCATGCAACAGGGGTGCCCTGCTTTTTTGAAGAGAGGAAGAGTCCCGGTTACGCACGGGCGTGTGGCCAGGAGCATGCCAGGGGCAAATACTGCATCTGCATCGATGGCGACACCCTCTATCCGCCTCATTATATCGAGACCATGATCCGTGAGCTTGAGAAGCCGGGCGTGATGGCTGTATCCTCCCTCTGGAGTTTTGTGCCCGACAAGAGTCATTCCAGGTGGGGGTTGATGCTCTACGAGGCGATCAGAGACCTCTATATCCGCGCACTCTTTATCAAGCGACCCGAAAGGGGAGTGAGGGGGATGGTCTTTGCATACAGGACGGAGTATGGCCGGAAGGTTGGCTACCGGGTGGAGCTGATCAGGGGAGAAGATGGTTCGATGGCACTGGGACTGATGAACTATGGCAGGATTAAACTGATCACTTCCCGCAAGGCGCGTGCGGTTACTGCCGGAAATACACTCCATGCGGACGGATCGCTCTTCAACAGTTTTAAAGTGAGGATGATTAAGGGATTGAAGAATATCAACTTCCTCTTCACTCGACAAACAACACCTCCCGAGGATGAGGAGTCGAACCTGATCACAAACCGAAAGTAACTAAACCGCTATGACATGGCTTTAACATCACTCTTCTATTTCTCGCTTTTGCTGGTTTTCTACACCTATATCGGTTATGGCATTCTCCTCTGGTTGCTGGTCCAGATACGGGAGCTGTTCCGTCCGAAGCGCCAGTCAGTAGTGCCCGGTGAGTTGCCTGAAGTGACCCTCTTTATTGCCGCCTACAACGAGGAGGAGATGGTGGAGGAGAAGATGGCAAACTGCCTGGCGCTCGATTATCCGGCCGAGAGACTCAGGATACTCTGGGTGACCGACGGATCCACGGACCTGACCAACGAGAAACTAAAGGCATATCCCGGAGTGGAGGTTCATTTCCAGCCGGAGAGGAGAGGGAAGACCGCTGCGATCAACCGTGGGATGACCTTTGTAAAGAGTCCCGTTGTTCTCTTTACCGATGCCAATACCTTGATCAACCCTGCAGCACTGAAGGAGATGGTGAAAGCTTTCACTGATCCCAAAACTGGGTGTGTGGCCGGAGAGAAGCGGATTGCGGTAAAGGAGAAGGATACCGCCTCGTCGGGAGGGGAAGGTGCCTACTGGCGGTATGAGTCGCTGCTGAAAGAGCTCGATTCACGCTTATACTCCACCATGGGTGCTGCCGGGGAGCTGTTCGCCATCCGTACTCATCTCTTCAGGGAGCTACCGGTAGACACCCTGCTCGACGATTTTGTCCTGTCGTTGCAGATCGCAGCCGAGGGCTATCGCATCCATTATTGCAAGGAGGCTTATGCCGTGGAGTCAGCCTCCCTCAACATGCAGGAGGAGGAGAAGAGAAAGGTGCGGATTGCAGCTGGCGGGTTACAGTCGGTCTGGCGCCTGAGGAGGCTGCTCAATCCGTTCCGGCATGGATGGCTCACTTTTCAGCTTCTCTCTCACCGGGTGTTGCGTTGGACCATCACTCCGGTTGCCCTCTTTCTGCTCCTGCCGATGAATCTGCTCCTGCTCCTCCAGCGGGTTGAGCCGGCCTGGTTTTTTCAACTCACTGCGCTGCTGCAGGTACTATTCTATCTCGCCGCATGGCTGGGATCCTATCTCGCCCACCGGGCCATCAAAAATAAACTGCTGTTTATTCCATACTATTTTCTCTTTATGAATCTCAATCCTTTCAAGGGAGCGGTCTACCTGTGTAGATTCAATGGCAATGCGGCATGGGAGAAAGCGAAAAGGAGCAGCACCAACCACCCTAACCATCTCAAATGAAAACAAAAGGAATATTGCATGATAAGAGCCAGGCAGTAAAACTGTTGGAGATGATGACCGACACCCTGCTGATGGTAAAGAATGACGGGACCTGTGTAGACATGATTGTCAAAACGCCCGACAACCCTTATGTAAACCGGGAGCTTACCTTGCTGGGAAGAAACCTGTTTGAATACTTCCCGACGGAGACCGTAAGGGAACTGCGACCTGCAATGGAGAGTGTTGCACATACCGGCATTGCCTCCAATGCGAATTATGACTTGCCATCGCCCGACAGAATGTACTACTTCAAATGCATCATCCAGAAGTATGACGACGACCACCTGTTGCTGGTATACCGCGATATTACACAGAGGAGCCAGATGAAGCTGAGCCTGCAACTGGCCAATGAGCGGCTCAAGGAGACAGGAAGAGCGGCAAGGATCAGTTATTGGAACTACACCCCGTCTACCGGCAAGTTTTACTATTACGGTTATGTGGGTTTGCTGGTCAATGCCGGGGAAGAGATGGAGATAACACTGGATCAGTTCCTGACCAATGTATATCCGGACGATCGGGAGAAGCTTGTAAGTTACCTGAATGATCCTGAAACCCGCCACCGAACCTACGATTACCGGGTGGTGAAGGATGGGCGGGCATATTACATGCGAACCAAGATATTGAACCGGTATCACCTGAGGAACGGGGAATTGATTATTGACGGCTATACCCAGAATATCGACGATATTGTCTCCAACTGGGACAGGCTCAATATGATCATCACGGCAGTAAACAACAGCTATGAGACCATCTTTGCCGCCAAGGCCGACGGGACACTGGTCTTTGTCAACCAACTCTGCCGCAAGATGAATCATATTCCCGTAGATGTTGATATTACCGGCTACAAGGTCTACGAGCTGATGGCCAACTTCAGGGGCGAGGAGAAGTGGGTGCAGTTTCTCGATTCACTGCGTGCGAGCAACAACACCATAAAATATACCTGCAGACACCCCTACGCGGAGTTTAACGTGATCAATACCGAGTACTACTCCTTTGTTGTACAGAACGAGTATGGCGAGGATATCATATGGTTTCTCGGTCACGACATCTCCGAGTTTACCCGCTATGAGAGGAGACTGAAAGAGGCAAAGGAGCGGGCGGAGGAGTCGGATCGGCTCAAATCTGCTTTCCTCTCCAATATGAGTCACGAGATCCGGACACCGCTGAATGCGATTGTGGGTTTCTCGGCAATCATGGCCGATATTGAATCGCGTGAGGAGCGGAGAAGGTTTCAGGAGATCATCGAATCTAACAACAAACGGCTGCTCATGCTGATCAACGAGGTGCTTGACCTCTCCCGGATCGAGTCGGGTACACTTGTCTTCAACTTCTCGGCTGTGAGCATGAATGACCTTTGCCGGGAGATCATCAACACCTATCAGCTCTACGCCGGAAGAATCAGGTTGGAGCTGGAGATTCCCGATCACGATTCCACCATCCGAAGCGACAGGAACCGTCTCATTCAGGTGTTGGCCAATCTGGTGGACAATGCAATCAAGTTTACCCCCAACGGAACCATTACTATAGGATACAGGGTGCATGGCGACTGGATTGAGCTCTATGTGAGGGACACCGGCATCGGTATTCCCGAAGATAAGCTGGAAAAGGTGTTCGAGCGGTTTGTGAAGGTGGACAGTTTTGCTCAGGGTACCGGCCTCGGGCTCTCCATCTGCAAGACGATACTGGAGCGGTTGGGCGGAAATATTACGGTCGCTTCCAGGCTTGGGGAGGGAGCAACCTTTACCTGTAGGATACCCCTGATTATTGTCGATTTGGAAGAGCAGCTCTTTGAGAGCCGGTCGGAAAGCCAGCTCTTGAATCAGCCCGACGAGATCAAGGCAACCATCCTGGTGGCAGAGGATATTGACGATAATTTTGAACTGATCCATGCGATGATTGGTAATAGGTATCGTCTGCTCCACGCAAGGAACGGGCGGGAAGCGGTAGAGATCTTCCTGTCGGAACAGCCCAGCCTGATACTGATGGATGTCAGGATGCCCGAGATGGACGGGATCGAGGCGATGCAAGAGATCCGGCAAAGATCGCCTTTCTACCCGCCCATCGTGGCAGTGAGCGCCTATATGTTGGATCTGGACAAGGAGTTGCTGCTGGATAAGGGTTGCCAGGATATACTTGGCAAACCTTTCGACAAGGAACTGCTTCTTGCCACCATTGGAAAGTTCTTATAGGCGGCAACTCATGCTCACTTGCCGGTATGTGCCGGCAATGAGAACCCGAAGGTGGAACCCTCGCCCTGTTTTGAATGAAAGAAGAGAAGGCCGTTGTTCAGCTTCAGGAAAGTGTCGGTCAGCAACAGTCCGAGACCCGAACCCGACTCATTTTCGGTTCCATATGTGGTAAAATGGGTAGCCGGGTTCAGCAGCCTGGCCTGATCTTTCTCACAGATACCGCATCCGGTATCGGCTACTTTGCAGATCACACGGTCAGCCTCCCGCTCAATCGAGATGGTGATCTCGCTGTCACGGTAACTGTACTTGATAGCGTTGTTGATCAGATTGCGCACCGCGGTCTTGATCATGTCGGTATCGGCATAAACTCCTGTTTCTTCGTTGTTGACCGACTCGAAACGGATCCCTATATTCTTGGTTGAGGCATGGGCTGCCGCAACTTCAACATCGCCTTTGATGAACTCGCCGAGGTAGAAGAACTGGGGCAATGCTTTTAACCTTCCCAGCTGGCTCTTGGTCCATTTCAGCAGGTTGTCGAGCAGGATGTAGAGCTCTTCGCAAATTTCGTTGGCACTCTGTACCGACTCTAACAGATCATTGCAGGTATGCTCATTCTCCTTTATTTTGAGAAATAGCACGTTGAGGATCATTTTCATGGTTGCCATCGGCATTCGCAGGTCGTGTGCGATCACCGAGTACATGGCGTCCCTTCCTGCAATGATCTCCTCCAGCTCCTTTTTCTGCTGCTCAATGGTGCGTTTGGCTTCCAGCAGTTGGATCTGATGACTTACCCGGACCATCAGCTCCTCCTTGTTGAACGGTTTGGTGACGTAATCGTCGGCCCCCAGCTGGAATCCCTTCACAATATCGGTGGTGGAGTCCAGTGCAGTGAGGAAGATGATGGGTACCCATTTATGTTCGGGATGCTCCTTCAGCTGTCTGGCCATCTCAAAACCGTCAATGCCGGGCATCAGCACATCCAGCAATATCAGGTCGGGTCTCTCCTGTTCGATCAGTTGGAAAGCCTCTTCCGCATTTTGCGCGGTAATCACCCTCAATCCTGACTGCTCCAATGTCATCTTGATCAGCAGGGTGTTGGTCGGAATATCGTCAACAGCCAGTACGGTAAATTTCGAGAAATCGATATCCATAGATCTAATTTATTGACTTTTAATTTCTCCAAAAAAAAGTATAAAAAAATGACGTGGTTTTTTCTAAGTATCAGTAGCTTTGTCGGCAGACAAAATTTGAATGAAAAAGTCAAATTTTTATATCTATTTCGCAAAGTTAAACATTTCATTGGATTTATTGTTGTAAATTTGACCATTTTTACTTGTAGCCGGTTTCTATTCAATGCGCGTCACTCCCCGGGTTACAGGGATGAATAATAATTATTGAGAGAATGTCAGATTTAACCACTTGTTACGCAGGTTTGAAGCTGCGTAATCCATTGATTGTAGGCAGTTCCGTCTTGACCGATAGTGCAGAAAAGAATGCTGCCTGGGATGAGGTCGGCTGTGGGGCTATCGTGCTTCCTTCCCTTTTTGAAGAGCAGATAGAACTGGAGTCGAAGCGAATTATGAAAAAGGAGAAGATTGGCGATGGCAGCCAGCTTGTATGGAATTTCGTGAAGAGTACACGGATCATGAATTACCTCGATCTGATCAGGGGCTCGAAGAACAGTTGCTCAATCCCCATCATTGCAAGCATCCATTGCTATTCGGATGGGGGATGGATTGAGTTTGCAGCACAGATCGAGAGTGCCGGAGCCGACGCATTGGAGCTGAACATATCTGCCATTGAGGCAAACCCTGAAGTTGATCCGATGGAATCTGCCGTAAGATATATCTCCATCGTGCAGAAGATCAAGTCGGTGGTTGGCATCCCGGTGATTGTGAAAGCGAGTAAACTCTTCAACAATATCCCCTGGTTGGTGAATCGGCTGAAGCAGGAGGGGGCTGATGCCGTGGTGCTGTTCAACAAGCTCTATCCTGCGGATATCGATATCGACCTGATGAAGGCGACCTCCGGACCCATTTTGAGTCACCCCGAAGATGTCAGCGATACCCTGCGGTGGATTTGTCTCACAGCCTCGAGGGTGCCCGGAGTGGACCTGGCTGCCTCCACCGGTGTGCACAGTTGGCAGGATGTGGTGAAGTGCATCCTGGTAGGTGCTTCGGCTGTACAGATTGTAAGCGCTCTTTATCCGGAGAATGGGAAGGAGTTTGTCCCCGACACCCTTTCCCGGATATCAGAGTGGATGAAGTCTAAAGATTTCATCTCAATCGACAGGATGAAGGGACTGTTTCATATCGATAAACAGGTGGACGTTGCACTGTTCGAAAGGGCCCAGTTCATGAAATATTTCACCAATTTTCATTGATGTTTCATCCAGATATTGAGTGAAAGTGGGAAGAGTTGTTCTGAACAGGTTCCTTCTGCTGCTGGCAGGCCTGCTTAGCCTGATACCCGCATTTATGGCAGTTGCAGGTTGCTATGTATCCTATCTCCATCCATCGCGGCAACCGGCTCTTCATTGGCTTGGACACCTGCTGCCGATACTTCTCATGCTCAACCTTGTCATACTGCTCCTCTGGTGCTGGAGGAGAAGCAGATGGGCAGTTGTGCCCATTGTGGCGCTATTGAACTGTATACCCTATCTGACCTCGATTTTCAACTGGCCTGTCGGTAAAACGGCTCCACCGGAACGGAAGGTTACAGTTGTCTCCTACAATATCAGGAATGAGATCTCCAAGAACATCCTCCTCGACGGACAGGCATTTGCAAGGTTTATCGAGGAGCAGGAGGCCGATATTGTCTGCCTTCAGGAGTTTCCCGCAGGTGGAGCAGTAAGGGAGGGGTTGATTGTCGAATTGACTAAGTTGCTGCCTTATTACCGCATTGCCTCACAAAAACCGGGTTCGCTGATTGTTGCACTCTTTAGCAGATATCCCATTGTTGAGATGCAACCGGTTCTTTTCCCGGACGAAAGCGGCAACATCTCCGTATGGGCCGACCTCGATCTGGGGGGAGTGAAAATCAGGGTTTTCAATAATCACCTGCAGACAACCAGTGTGAATCAAAACCGGGTGAAACCCTCTTTCAACCTGGGTAGCACGTACGAGCAGATAGTGCGGCTGAAGCGGGTGGTTGAGAAGAACGGTGTCATCAGGGCACGCCAGGCTGATGCCGTCAGAAGGGAGATCGACAGGAGTCCTTATCCGGTAATTGTTTGCAGCGACTTCAATACGCCACCCTCTTACTCATATAGGGTGATCAAGGGAAGACTGCGCGATAGCTTCCGTGTTGCAGGGAAGGGGTATGGTTACAGCTACCGCTACCTTCGAAAGCTCTTCAGGATAGATTTTGTTCTCTATGATCCCAGCGTGTTCAGGTCTACAAACTATTTCTCGCCGGAGCTGGAATATAGCGATCACAAGCCGATAGTTGCAACGTTCGATTTTACCACCGATTCCGCCTCAAGCCTATTCCTGAAATAGCTGATCATTCGCAATAGCCCCTCCCGAAGCTGGATGGTCGGTTCCCAGCTCAATACTTCTCGGGCCAGGGTGATGTCGGGACGGCGCTGCTTGGGGTCGTCCGCCGGAAGCGGGTGGAACACGAGCCTGGATGCGGAGCCGGAAAGTGAAATGATCTGCTCGGCCAGTTCCCTGATGGTGAATTCCCCCGGATTGCCGATATTGACGGGACCGGTAAAATGGTCGCCAGTCTCCATCATCCTCACCAACCCTTCGATCAGATCGTCGATATACTGGAAGCTGCGGGTCTGGGTGCCGTCGCCGTAAATGGTAATATCTTTGTTCTGCAAGGCCTGGAGAATGAAATTGGAGATCACCCGCCCATCATCGGGGAGCATGCCTGGCCCATAGGTGTTAAAAATCCTTACGATCTTGATGCGGACCTTCTCCTGTCGGTAGTAATCCATAAAAAGTGTTTCTGCAGCCCGTTTTCCCTCATCGTAACAGGAGCGGGGACCAATGGTGTTTACGTTGCCCCAGTAGTTCTCCGGCTGTGGATGGACAAGCGGGTCGCCATAGATTTCACTGGTGGAGGTGAGCAGGATTTTGCAGCGGTGCAATTTGGCCATGCCGAGCACATTGTATGACCCCAGTACCGATATCTTCATGGTCCTGATCGGATCACGCTGGTAATGAACGGGCGACGCCGGACAGGCCAGGTGGTAGATCTCATCTACAGGGTCGATGGGGTAGGCGTACATGATGTCATGCTCTACCAGTTCGAAAAATCTATTGCCCATCAGATGAGCGATATTCTCTTTCTTTCCTGTAAGAAAATTATCCAGGCAGATTACTCGATTTCCCTCTCTTAAAAGTCTTTCACACAAATGTGATCCGATAAAACCTGCGCCTCCGGTCACCAATATCCTTTTCATCTATTCTCTTTTTGATAATGAACCACAAAAGTAATCAAATTACACCGATCGGATGCGTAATTTCTTCAAAAGAGAGGTGAGGTTTACTATCTGTTTAACTTTTTTTTGTATCTTTGCGATAGACTGCTTCAATAGAGGCAGATATCAATCTAATGTCGATAAATGCAGCGGACCGGTTGTCTGCAAGATAATATGAACAAACAGATACTATTGGGTGCGGAAGCAGTAGCCCAGGCAGCATTGGATGCGGGAATATCAGGGGTATATGCTTATCCGGGAACACCCTCCACCGAGATTGCACAATTTATTCAACAATCGGCACAAGCCCGTGAATCGGGAGTTCACTCGAAATGGTGTGTAAACGAGAAGACGGCATACGAGGCGGCGTTGGGGATCTCTTATGCCGGAAAGCGAGCCTTGGTCAGCATGAAGCATGTGGGACTGAATGTGGCAGCCGACCCCTTTATGAATTCGGCCATTACCGGGATCCATGGCGGACTGGTGTTGGTTGTGGCCGATGATCCGTCGATGCACTCCTCGCAAAACGAGCAGGATAGCCGCTTCTATGGCAAGTTCGCAATGATTCCCGTACTGGAACCCTCCACTCAGCAGGAGTCCTACGAGATTGTACGTTACGCATTTGATCTGTCGGAAGAGGTGAAGCTGCCGGTAATGGTGCGTATCCCCACCCGTCTGTCGCACTCGCGTTCTGTGGTTGAAACTGGAGAAGCGCTACCGCAACGTCAGCTTGCACCCACACAGGAGAGAAACAGGTGGATCCTGCTCCCGGTCAATGCAAGAAAAGGGTATACGAGACTGTTGGAGATGCAGAGCCAGTTGATCACCCGTTCCGAATTCTCACGTTTCAACCGGGAGATACCCGGTTCGGGCGACAAGGGTGTCATTGCCTTTGGTATTGCCTACAACTACGTGATGGAGGTGAACCGGGCCTATTCGCTCGACCTGCCGGTGTTGAAGCTTTCGCACTATCCCCTGCCGGAGCGAAAGATCTCTGAATTTACCGGGAAATATAGTGAGATCCTCATTGCTGAGGAGGGTTATCCTCTCTATGAGGAGCTACTGAAGGGTTTTTTTGGAAACCGGAAGTTCCGTGGAAGGCTGGATGGTGCGTTGCCGCGCACTGGCGAGCTATCACCGACGATCCTTGCAGCTGCAATGGGGGTTGAATTGGGCGATGCCAGGAGTATTCCCGGGATAGTTGAGCCGCGTCCGCCGATGTTGTGCCAGGGTTGCAGCCACCGTGACCTTTTCGATGCGATTCTCCAGGCTTTGGCACCCTATCCTGAAAGGCATCTGTTTGGTGATATCGGATGCTATACGCTGGGAGCATTGTCGCCCTACAATGCCATCAGCAGCTGTGTAGATATGGGAGCGTCAATAACGATGGCCAAGGGGGCTGCCGATGCAGGACTCTTCCCGGCTGTGGCCGTGATAGGCGACTCCACCTTTACTCACTCCGGAATCACCGGTCTGCTGGATGCCGTAAACGACCAAAGCGCACTTACGGTAATAATTTCGGATAACGGAACAACAGCCATGACCGGCGGCCAGGAGTCGTCGGGATACGGGAAGTATGGCGCCATCTGCAGGGGGATTGGAGTGGAGGAGAGCCATATTCGTGAAATTGTTCCGTTAAAGAGGAATTTCGAGGAGAATGTGAAGGTGTTGAAGGAGGAGTTTGAATATGCCGGCGTCTCGGTAATCATTTCGAGGCGTGAGTGCGTACAGACGGCTGTAAAAAGCAGAAAACATGAATAAGAACATCATTATATCCGGGGTAGGGGGTCAGGGAATCCTGACTGTAGCCGCCATCATCGATCTGGCCGCGTTGAATCTGGGTCTTAAGGTGAAACAGGCCGAAGTTCATGGCATGAGCCAGCGGGGAGGGGCGGTGGAGTCGCATTTGCGGATCTCCACCGGGGAGATCTTCTCCGATCTCATTCCCAGGGGTAAGGCAGATCTTATCCTTTCCCTGGAACCGATGGAATCGTTGCGCTATCTTCCCTATCTCTCTCCGGAGGGGATTATTGTGACGGCAACAGAGCCATATCTCAATATCGAGAATTATCCTGCTCAGGAGGTGTTGCTGGAGACCATCGCCGCCACGGCGAATCACCTGCTTGTAAATGCCGCTTCGGTGGCGAAGGAGGCAGGGAGCATCAAGTCGTACAACGTGGTTATGCTGGGAGCGGCCGCGCCTTACCTGGAGATTGCTCCTGAAGAACTGGAGAGAGCCATCGAAATATTTTTCAGCCGAAAAGGTAAAGAGATGGTGGAGCTGAACATAAACGCCTTCCGCTTGGGACGGGCAAATGCATTGAATGAACAAAAATGATCTGGAATCCCGAAATTGAATGTGCAGACAGAGAGAGGCTGCACGAGTTACAGAGCGTACGGCTGAGAGAGATGGTCGGACGTATTTATGAGCATGTTCCTGCATACCGCAAAAAATTGCAGGAGAAGGGTATTGAACCGGGCGACATCAGAAGTGTGGACCAGTTGAAAGGTCTCCCGTTTACCACCAAAGCTGATCTTCGCGACAACTACCCGTTCGGACTGTTTACCTTGCCGCAAACCGAGGTGGTAAGAATCCATGCGTCGAGCGGCACAACGGGGAAACCGACGGTTGTAGGGTATACGCGGCGGGACCTGGAGATCTGGACCGAGGTGGTTGCCCGAAGCCTTAAGATGGCCGGAGTGGACAAGGATGATACCATCCAGGTTGCTTATGGTTACGGACCGTTTACCGGGGGGCTGGGATTGCACTACGGTGCCGAGAGGGTGGGGGCTACGGTTATACCGATCTCTACCGGAAACACCCGGAAACAGCTTCAGTTCATGACCGATTTTGAGGCAACGGTAATTGCCTGTACCCCCTCCTATGCTGCCCATCTGGGCGAGAGTATCATCAAGGAGGGGATCTCGCCCGAGAAGGTGAAACTGCGGGTGGGGGTCTTCGGGGCGGAACCGTGGACAAACGAGATGCGCACCCAGATCGAGGGGTTGCTGAACCTGAAGGCGTACGACATCTACGGGTTGAGCGAGATTATCGGGCCGGGAGTATCCATGGAGTGTGAATGCCAGTGTGGAGGCCATATTTTTGAGGATCATTTCATTCCGGAGATTATCGATCCGGAGACGCTGGAGCCGCTTCCGTACGGTGAACTGGGCGAACTGGTCTTCACTACGGTGACGAAGGAGGCGATGCCGCTTCTCCGTTATCGTACAAGGGATCTTACCCGGTTGTATGCCGACCGGTGCGCGTGTGGTAGGACACTGGTGAGGATGGAGAAATGTCTCGGACGGTCTGACGACATGCTGATCATCCGTGGGGTTAACGTCTTCCCGTCGCAGGTTGAGTCTGTCCTGCTGGAGATGGAGGAGGCATCGCCGCATTATCAGCTTGTGATTGACCGGGAAAACAATCTCGATACGCTGGAGATAAGGGTGGAGATCAACGACCGGTTCTGGTCCGACAGTATCCGTGAACTTGAGGAGATTCGCCGCCGTATCGATCACAACATCAAGAGCCTGTTGGGCATTGGTGCGGTCATCAGGCTGGTGGAGCCTCACACCATCGAGCGTTCCGAGGGAAAGGCAAGGCGGATTATCGATAACCGGCGATTATAGAACAAGAAACAACGAAGAGGAGGTATCAACTATGCTTATCAAACAGTTATCCGTATTTCTGGAAGACCGGTCGGGACGGCTTACCGATCTTACCCAGATATTGGCGGAACACGAGATCAATATCGCTGCCCTGAGTCTCGCCGAGACGGCCGATTACGGCATCGTGAGAATGGTGGTGGGAAAACCCGATATTGCAGAGAAGTTCCTTCGTGAAGCAGGCTTCTCGGTGCGACTTACCGATGTGGTCTGCGTCAATATGCCCGACCGGCCGGGGGCTTTGCATGAGGTGCTTAAGATATTGGCAGACAACGCGATCAATGTGGATTACATGTACGCCTTTTCAAACAAGGAGGTGGCATTGGCGGTCATCCGGGCCGCAGATATCGGTCAAGTGGTCGATGTGCTGGAAAAGAACGAGATGGAGTTGCTGCGCCAGAGCGACATCTATCAGGTATAATATTATGAAGAGAAGAGAACTATGACACGGTTTGCAACGGGAGTATCCGCATTGCGTTCGTCGGAGATCAGGGACTTGATGAGTCTTGCCGCTTCTCCCGATATCATCTCCTTTTCCGGGGGGATGCCCGGAAATGAACTCTTTCCGTTAGAGATGATCGATCAGATCTATCAATCCCTCTCAGAAAAAGAGAAACAGGTAGCCATGCAGTATGGGCCTACCAATGGACAGCCGGCACTGCTGGAATCGCTTGCGCACTATCTTGAAAAGAAGGGGCTGCCGGTCGGGAAGAACCGGCTGTTGATCACAACGGGATCGCTGCAGGCCATAAATATCCTGGCCAAAGCTTTTGTCGATCCGGGTGATCCGGTGCTGGTAGAGTCGCCTTCGTTTATCGGCGCATTGTCCGCTTTCCGGTCCTACGAGGCCAATCTGACCGCCATCCCGCTCAGGAGCGACGGATTGGATATTGCTGCACTGAAAACCGCTCTGGATAGCGGTGGACCCAAACCTAAATTCCTCTATTTTGCGCCCAATTTTCACAATCCGGCCGGCATAATCTATACCGAAGCCGTGAAGCGGCAGATGATCGAACTGCTTTCAGGCCTTGACATCCCGCTTATCGAGGATGATGTTTACAGCGACCTCTACTTCCATGAGGATGATCTTCCGAAGATGAGGACCATAAAAGCGATCGATCCCGAGGGGATAGATGTCTGCCTGACCGGGTCATTCTCGAAAATCCTGGGTCCCGGCTTGCGCTTGGGCTGGATGCTTGTACCGGAGCATATCTACGGGAAGTGCGAACTGATCAAGCAGTCGATGGATGCCTGTTCACCCAGTTTCTCACAGGTGATAGCCGATAAGTTTATCCGTAGCGGTGCCATCTACACCTATACCGGGCAGGTGAGACTGGAGTATAAAAAACGAGGGCTTGCCATGATTGAAGCCCTCGAAAAGCATTTACCCGGTTATGTGTCGTTCGAGAAACCGCGTGGGGGGTTCTATATCTGGCTTCACCTGCCCGAAGGAGCCGACAGCACGCTGATCTTGAAAAAAGCGATCGAAAGGGGGGTGGTATTTGTTACCGGAAAGACATTCGATCCAGCAGGGGTGAAGAACAACTGCATACGGGTGTCGTACTGCAATACCGCTCCGGATGTAATCCGGAGAGGAATTCCCCTGGTTGCCGAAGCGATCCGCGAGATTTGCGGATAGCTTTTACGGGATTGGCTCCTCATCGATGGCGAAATCGATGGGGAGCAGACACTTCACATTTACCTTTTCACCCTTGTTCTCTCCCGGAATCCACTTGGACATCAGGCTGAGCACCCGGACCGCCTCGTTGTCGAGCTGGGGATGCAATCCCTGGACTACCTCGATATTGAAGATTGAACCGTCGGCTGCAACAATGAAGGAGCAGAGGATCCTGCCTTCGATTCCCTGTTGACGAGCCTCCTTGGGATAACGGAGCTGATGGGCGATAAATCCTGCCAGCTCTTTCTCCCCGTACGGATATTCCGGCATCTTCTCGACGATGGAGTAGACCTCGGAGTTGGCAATATCGGGATTGGTCTTGCCAATGGTGTTTGTAGACCTTGTTGTCGTGTTGCGGGCCACTGCGTTCGCATTCTTGTTCAACCGGAAATACATCGGCACGTAGCTCTTGGAGCGTACATACTGATCCTTGTACTTGGCCGGACGCCAGGGCGGCATCGCCTGCAGGATGCGGAGGGCCTCCTTGTTGAGGGAGGAGTCGGCACGGTGGATCAGATCGAAGTTGGTCAGTGTGCCATCTTTTTCAACAATAAAGGTGTAGACAACCAACCCCTGTGCGTTTCGTTCAACGGCATCGGCAGGATAACGGAGCGTCTGGGAGATGAACTTGTGCATTTCGCCAGATCCTCCGGCAAAGAGGGCGGGAATGTCGGGGTTTTCGATGACTCTCCCCTCGTCGGCTGGAGGTGGTTGAAGCTGTCCACTGCTGGACGCAAAAAGTGAAACCGTTACCAGAGATAAAGCCGATAACGACAATAGTAATCTTTTAGCATTCATTTTTTAAAGTTCAGACCTTTTTTGTTTTGAGAACAAAGATAGTAAAAAAACTCTACGTTTTTTTTTCTGCGGTTTGCGTTTAATAAATAAATTCATAGATTTGTACAAGAACATAGCGGTATGAATTTAGCATCTTCTCCATCCATCATAAAGGCGCATGACATCAGTCGCTTCCAGTTTCGCGACACCCCCTTCGTGAAGCTGATGAATAAACGTATCTATAACGTGTTGATCATTGCCTCGCAATACGACATGTTTATCCTCGAAGATGACGGACGGGTAGACGAACAGATCTTCAACGAGTATACCTCGCTCAACCTCCGCTATCCGCCCCGCTTCACGCAGGTAAGCAATGCCGCAAAAGCGATGGAGGAGCTCCGTTCCAATCGTTACGAGCTGATCATCTGCATGCCGAACATGGATAATCATGAGATTTTCTCCCAAGTGAAGGTGATCAAGAACAAGTTTCCCTATATCCCGATCGTGCTGCTTACCCCCTTTTCGAAATCGGTGACCCGGGTACTTGAGCGGGAAGATCTTTCGGGGATTGACTACGTCTTCAGCTGGTTGGGAAATGCCGATCTGCTGCTGGCCATCATCAAGCTGATCGAGGACAGCATGAACGTTGAGCACGATGTGAAGACGGTAGGGGTGCAGACCATCATGCTGGTGGAGGATTCCGTCCGCTTCTACTCTTCCGCACTCCCCTTGCTCTACAAATATGTACTCAATGAGTCGAAGGAGTTCTCAAAGGAGGCGCTTAACGATCACCTCCGCATGATGCGTATGCGCGGACGTCCAAAGATCTTGCTGGCCCGCAATTACGAGGAGGCGGTAGACCTCTACAGGAAGTATGGCGACAATATGCTGGGGGTGATTTCAGATATCAGCTTCAACCGTGAAGGGAAAAAGGACAAGTTGGCGGGGAGGTTGTTGGGTGAATGGATCCGCAAGCAGGACAAGTATATCCCGATCATTTACACCTCCTCCGAATCTGAAAACAGGAAGTATGCCGATGAGGTGGAGGCCAGGTTTATCGACAAGAACTCAAAGACCTTTCCCCAGGACTTTCATAGGGCAGTGAAGGACAATCTCGGTTTTGGCGACTTTATCATCATTGCTCCCAAGTCGCAGGAGGAGATCTTCCGGATCAGGACCCTGAAGGAGTTGCAACTCAATATCCGCCAGATTCCCGACGATTCGTTGTATTACCACCTCTCGAGAAACCACTTCTCACGTTTCTTCTATACACGTGCCATGTTCCCGGTTGCAGAGATGCTGAAGAAGATCGATGTCTCCGCCTATGCCAGGATGGAAGATGCAAGGGAACTGATCTATCAGGCAATCGTGGAGTACCGGCGGATGAAAAATACCGGTGTGGTGGCGGTATTCGAAAAGGACCGGTTCGACAAGTACTCCAACTTTGCCCGTATCGGTGATGGCTCACTGGGGGGAAAAGGGCGTGGATTGGCGTTTATCGGGCATATTGTGAAGACCCACCTGGAGTTGAACTGTTACGAGAATTTCCCGGTGACCACACCCAAGACGGTGGTGCTCTGTACCGATATCTTTGACGAGTTCATGGAGGCTAACAGGTTGTATGAGATAGCCCTTTCCAACTGTTCCGACGAAGAGATCCTCCGGCATTTCCTTTCGGCCAAACTGCCCAGGCGTCTGGTCAGCGATTTCCTGGTCTTCTTCGACGCAATCTCGACACCCATTGCCATCCGCTCGTCGAGCATGCTTGAAGATTCGCAATATCAGCCATTTGCGGGAATATATTCAACCTACATGATCCCCTACGTGACCGATAAATATGAGATGGTCCGGCTTCTGAGCAATGCCGTCAAGGCGGTTTATGCCTCGGTCTTCTACAAGGACAGCAAGGCCTACATGACAGCTACCCAGAACCTGATCGACCAGGAGAAGATGGCGATTGTACTGCAGGAGGTGGTGGGGAGCCAGTATGGCAATCTCTTCTATCCGGCAATCTCGGGAGTTGCCCGCTCCATCAACTACTATCCCATTGGCAATGAAAAGAGTGAGGATGGCATCGTAAACATGGCCATGGGATTGGGCAAATATATCATGGATGGGTTTCAGGGTCTCCGGTTTTCACCGCTGCACCCCAGGAACATATTGCAACTGAGCTCTCTCGATACCGCATTGAGGGAGACCCAGACGCAGTTTTACGCGCTCGACCTGGAGTCGATGACGAAGGAGTTTACCATCGACGATAGCTTCAACCTGAAAAAGATCAGGATCCAGCAGGCAGGCGATAACAGTCCGCTCCGCTATGTCTGTTCAACATACGATCCGAACGACCAGATTATCCGCGACGGATATTACGAAGGAGGCAGAAAGATCATTTCGTTTGCCAACATGTTGAAGCATGACACGCTACCCCTTTCTGAAACCCTCGACAAGATGTTGAAGGTGGGGCAGCAGGAGATGGGACGGCCGGTGGAGATAGAGTTTGCAGTAAACATAAAGAGTCAGCAGGAGGCCGATTTCTTTGTGTTGCAGATCCGTCCGATCGTCGACAGCAAGGAAGTGGTCAATGAGAATCTGGAGGATATCGGGGTGGAGGAGACGATTCTCTATTCTCGAAATGCGCTCGGGAACGGAATATCCACCGATGTATACGACCTGGTATATGTGAAGACGAAACAGTTTTCAGCCGCCAACAATCCGGCAATTGCCAGGGAGATTGAGAAGGTCAATCTCCGGTTCAGCGAGAGCGATCAGAATTATGTACTGGTGGGACCTGGGCGATGGGGATCTTCCGATCCCTGGCTGGGGATTCCGGTAAAATGGGCACACATCAGCCAGGCGCGGGTCATTGCGGAACTGGGGCTGGAAAACTACCGGATTGAACCGAGTCAGGGTACCCACTTCTTTCAGAACCTCACATCGTTCGGGGTAGGCTATTTCACAATCAACTCCCTCTCCAGTGGGGATGGTTTCTTTGATGAAGCGTATCTAGAAGCTCAACCGGCCGTCCATGAGACCGATTTTATCAGGCATGTCCGCTTCGGGCAGCCGATAGCGATAAAGATCAACGGAAGGAAGAAAATTGGAGTGGTACAGAAACCGCTTTAACAAAATATAACATGGTCGGGTGCTCATTTTCTCCTGTTTCTGCATCTAACCAGTAAAAACCGAAAAGAGCCCGTATGAAAAAAATATTACCTGTTGTTGCGGCAGTGGTCTTTTTCCTCCCGTTGCAAGCGCAAACCCAATCAGCTATGGATTACGACCAGGCCTGGAAAAATGTAGCCCGACTGGAGGAGAGATCCCTTCCGCGATCGGCATCCGAGCAGGTGGAACTTATCCTGCGTAAGGCTGTTGTCGAGAAGAACACTCCCCAGATCATCAAGGCAATCATCCATCAGGGCAAATATGATCTGGTATTGGATAGTGAAGCGGATACGCTGATCTTCCGGAACCTGAAGCAGATGCTGGAGAGTTCGGAGGACCCCGTGGAGAGATCGGTGTTGCACTCCATGTTGGGTGAACTCTATCTCCAGTATTATGATAAAGAGCGGTGGAGTATCGACCGTCGGACGGCCATCAGCGGCTATCTTCCGGAAGATATGAAGGAGTGGTCTAAAAACAACCTCTTCGACAAGGCGGTGGAGCATCTCAACGCCTCCATCGATCAGCAGAAGAAGCTTGAAGAGACCGAGGTGAAAAGTTATGAGCCTCTTGTTGTACTCGGCAAGGATTCCCGCCGTTTCTATCCCTCCATGTATGACTTTCTCGCACTCCGTGCCATCGAGTTTCTTGCCAGGATAAACGACGATTCCGATCTGAGCCGATCATTGTCGCGGAAAGGTATTACGCAGCAGGAACTCTTTCTGCCGGCAGAAGAGTTTGTGAAATTGAAATTCGACCCGAAACCCGGAGAGTATGACTTGTGGGCGTTGGAGTGCTATAAAAAACTGCTTCTTTCACTATCCGGGAGGGGGCTCGACAAAGCGGTGGCGCTTACGGACCTGAGTAGGTGCGACTACCTTGCCCAACTCCATGACGCATACCGACAGTATGCACTTCCCCTGTTGCAGTCGCTGCAGCAAAGATGGGAAGAGGATCCGGTCAGCGTGGAGATTATCGACAAGATCGCAGATCTCTACCTGTCGCAAATCGGAGAGCTCCCTCAGGAGGATACTGTCAAAAGGGCGGATAAGACTAGGGAGCTCTACCGGTTACTGCAGAGGGGGGTTCAGCAGTTTCCCGGGTACGGGCGGACAGCTCTGCTGGAAAACCGGCTGTTGCAACTTACGCAGCCGCGCTTCGAGGTGGAGGGCAAGAGTACCTTCGGGGTGAAATCGGAGAAAAGCTTCACACTCAAGTATCAAAACCTGAAGGGGATTACCGCCAGGCTCTACCGGCTTGAATCTCCACTATCGGCCGTTTACAGCGACCGTGGTGTAAGGCGGAGCGACGAGATGAAGAGCCTGGTGAGTGAATTGGAGATACCTCTTCACTCCGGGGAGCCGTATGAAACCTTTACTACCCGATTCGAACCTGATCTGGTCCGACCAGGTGCCTACAAGCTCGAATTTGAGTCGAACCCCGCTGCGGCGGACGAAGAAAGCAGCATCTACTTCTCGGTATCCGATCTGGCTCTCTTCAGCCGTTTGTCGGCCAGGAACAGTTACGAGTTTTTTGTGGTAAACCGGGTGAGTGGCCAGCCGGTAAGGCATGCACAGGTGAAAATCTACCGTTTTTCAGGGAGCTGGCCCAATTCAACAGTTACGCTCGATTCGACGCTATCTGTAAACGAGCTCGGAATGGCCGCCTACTCCAACACTGCTCCATCCAATGAACTTTATTGTCAGGCGGTGACGGGAGCAGATAGCGGTTCCCCGTTACAGCCACTACCCTGGGGCTATTTTCCACAAGTCGATAATGAAATGGTGCAACCGGCGGAGACGGTAAATATATTTACAGATAGGGGGCTCTATCGTCCCGGTCAGACCGTCTTTTTCAAGGTGGTGGCCGTTGCCACGGCCGACGGCAAGCCAAAGGTTTCGGAAAACCGCTCCCTTGAACTGATGCTGCGCGATGCCAACGGGCGGGAGATCTCCCGGCAGGTGGTCACCACCAACGCCTTCGGATCCGCGTCGGGCGAATTTGTGCTACCTGAGGGGTTGCTGACCGGTTACTTTACTATTGCTACCCAGAATGGGAGTGTAGGGTTCAGGGTTGAGGAGTACAAGCGCCCTTCGTTCGAGATCACTTTCGACAAGATCGGGGGGAGTTACAGCTTCGGTGATGAGATTACCCTGACCGGGAGAGCCGAGAACTTTTCAGGCGTGAAACTGCAGCACCTTCCGGTAAACTACCGCATAACCCGCCGGCATCATATGTGGTGGTGGAGAGGCGGTACGGCTGAACATTTCACTGAAGGGATTTCGAAGACGGATGAAAACGGCAGATTTACAATTGCCTTTACTCCGCAAAAAGCCGATGAGGCGGCATCAATGCGAGCTATCTACACGTTCGACATTGAGGCTGTGATTACCGACGCAAACGGTGAGACGGTGGTCGGTAATCATGTTGTGACGGTGGGGGATATTTCGATGATACTCACTGTTGAAATGCCAGAAAAACTCGAGAAATCCTCTGCAGGAAAAATCATCATCTCGGCCAGGAATCTCGACGGGGAGGATATGAAAGCGACGGGGAGCTACCAGCTCTTCTCATTGCTTGAAAACGACTCCATCCAGAGGCAGCTATTGCAGGGTAGCTTCGAGACCGGAGAACAGGAGGAGCTGCGAAGAAGAGTGAGGAGATTACCGTCGGGCAAATACCGCATCAGCCTGCTCTCGAAAGATGATCGTGGAAACGAGATTACTGCCAGTCAAGACTTTATTCTGTTCAGCTATGCCGATAAGCGTCCGCCTGTAAAGAGCAACGACTGGTTTATCGTGAAGGATGAACAGTTCGCTCCCGGGAGGAACGCAGAGATCATCCTCGGGGCGACGGGCAAACTTAACGTGCTCTATGAACTTTGGCAGAACGGGAAGCTGCTGGAACGGAAATGGGTGGTGGTGAACAACGAAAACCGCTTGTTCTCCATACCCTACAAAGCCAGTTATGGTGAGGGAGTGGAGTTGATGCTGACCTACGTGAAGGAGGAGCAGTTTTATAACCATTCGGCACGGCTGCTTCCGGTAGATGAAAAAAAGGGACTGGAGGTGAAGCTGGATGTTTTCCGCGACAAGATCCGTCCCGGTGGCGTTGAGGAGTGGCGGTTGACGGTGAGGAATGCCGAAGGGGGGGCTGCCGATGCGGAGGTGTTGGCATCGCTCTACGATTTCTCGCTCGACCGGATCGCTCCATCTCCCCGATGGATATTGAATCTGTCGCGCCTCCATACTGCAAGAGCTGCAATTCCACTGCAACGCGACAGGTCGTTCGACCTGCGGGGGATTCAGGGTTATGCTCTTCTTCCCTTCAGGGATGTGGATCCGCTTGCTTTCGACCGGCTGAACTGGTTCGACTTTTCGCTGGGGAGTTCGGGCAGGATGATGGTCAGGGGGATGTCGAAAATGGGAAATGTACAGATGGAGGCCTATGGTGTCGTGGTGGCAGAGAGTGATGTCAGTGGGGAGGATGGCGCCGGAGAGGCACCGGCTCCGGTCCAGATCCGTCGCAATTTCAACGAAACGGCATTCTTCTTCCCGCAACTGAGGACAAATGAGAGGGGCGAGACACAACTCTCGTTCACCGTCCCGGAAAGCAATACCCGCTGGCGCTTCCGGGTGCTGGCGCACGACCGCAAGTTGAACAGCGGTGAGGTCGAAGCGGTTGTCGTGTCGCAGAAGGAGTTGATGGTGACGCCCAATATGCCGAGATTCCTCCGCCATGGAGATGTGGTGACTATCCCGGCAAAGATCAGCAATCTCTCCGATACCACGATCAGCGGAACAGCCCGCATCATCCTGTTCGACCCGCTTACGGATGAACCGTTGCCGTCGGGTGCATCGCAGCAACAACCCTTCTCGGTAGCTCCCGACGCCTCTGTCGATGCGTCATGGACCTTCGAGGTACCCGACAGGATCGATCTTGTCGGCGTCAGGATCATCGCCCAGAGCGAATCGTTCAGCGACGGGGAGCAAAATCTGCTGGCGGTGTTGCCCAACCGGATGCTTGTTACCGAAAGCATGCCGATGGATGTGAACGGAAACCAGTCCGCCATTTTCACGATGGAGAAGATGGTAAACAGGAGTTCGCCAACTGTTGAGGATTACCGGTTGATGTTGGAGTTTGCATCCAATCCAGCCTGGTATGCCGTACAGGCCCTGCCCGTTCTGGGTACACCCGACAGCGACAATGCTGTTTCATGGTTTGCAGCCTGTTATGCCAATCTGCTCGGGCAGCATATCTCGAAAACCTACCCGAAAGTGTCGGCCATGATCGATGCCTGGAAAAAGGGGGGAGGTGACACCGGAACGTTGTTGTCGAATCTTGAAAAGAACCCGGAACTGAAGGGGATGTTGCTGGAAGAGACCCCCTGGGTGGTTGAGGCGAAAAGTGAATCTGAACAGAGACAGCGACTGGCACTGCTGTTCGATATCAACCGGAGCCATAACCTGACACGGCAAGCCGTGGAGAAGCTCGGCGAGCTGCAAACTTCGTCAGGAGGCTGGAGCTGGTTCAAGGGGTTTAATCCGAGCCGGAGCATCACGCAATATATCCTGTTTGGATTTAGTCGCCTGGATGCATTGAATGTGGAAGGGCAGGATGATGATCTCCGGATGATGCAGGCAAAGGCGATTGCATATATCGACGGTGAGGCACTCCGGATGTTTGAACAGCTGAAGAGGGGGAACAGCGACTGGCGGAAGATCAGGACCATTCCTGTGGCCGATCTGGAATATCTCTATGTCCGTTCGGCCTATGGTGAGTATCCGCTCGACCCCGCCACCCGTGAGATGGTAGATTTTTACATGTCGGTGATCGAGAAGAACTGGACCCTGGCCGGTCTCTATGAGCGTTCGTTGATTGTTCCCCTGATGGATAATGTGGGAAGAGACGATATTGTGGCGGATATCCTGAAATCGTACCGCGAACACGCCACCATTTCCGGGGAGTCGGGCATGTTCTGGGCCAACAACCGCGCCCATCTCTTCATGTCGCAATCGGCCGTATCGGTACACACCTTCATTATGGATGCGTTCCGTATCGGTGGATCAACCCAGCACGAGATGGAGAGTATGAAAAGATGGCTGCTGAAGCAGAAGCAGACGCAACTGTGGGAGTCTACCCATGCCACGATGGATGCCGTTTATGCCCTGTTAAGTACGGGGAGCGACTGGTTCTCGGGTGAGAACCGCACAACGGTAACGGTGGGGGGAAATGTGTTGAAACCAAGTCGACAGGAGGAGGGAACAGGCTATTTCAAGGAGATGTGGCATAACCCCGAGATTACCCCGCAGATGGGAAGCGTTAAAGTTGAAAATTGGGGTAATGCTCCGGCGTGGGGCGCCCTCTACTGGCAGTACTATGAAGATCTGGACAAGATAACGAAAACCGGCGGTCCGCTCAATGTGGAGAAAATGTTGTTTGTGGAAGAGACCGACGCTACGGGCAGAAAACTGCTGCCTGTCGGTCCGTCCCGTCAGCTGAAGGTGGGCGACAAGGTGGTCGTGCGTCTGACCGTCCGTACCGATCGCGACATGGAGTTTGTACATCTGAAGGATCTCTATTCCGCAGCTTTTGAGCCTCAGGAACAGTTGTCGGGTATGAGGTGGAACGGGGGGATCGCCTGTTACCAGGCTCCGAAGGATGCTTCGGTTAATCTCTATTTCGACCTGCTGCCCAGGGGAACCTACCTCTTCGAATATGCACTCTTTGTTACCCGGAGTGGGGATTACTCCAACGGGATTACCACCCTCCAGTGCATCTATGCACCCGAGTTCAGGTCGCACACTGCAGCCACAAGGGTGACTGTCCGGTGATGGGGAATAGAAATAATTATCGTTAAATGGCGGGCCCTTTTAAACGAATTGGTTATTTTTGTGTCAGAAAGTTTTGATGATTCATCAGAAACAAGACAGAAATATGAAAAGAACAAGTTTTCTCCTTTTTTTCGCTTTCGTGTTGAGCAGTATGGCCTTCTCGCAATCTGCTCCTGATATGCAATTCAAGAAGACCGTCCACGACTTCGGGACGATCAAGGAAGAGATAGGGGCCGTATCCACGCAGTTCGAGTTTACCAACACCGGAAAAAGTCCCCTGATCATTCAGCGTGTTTCCGCATCGTGTGGCTGCACCACCCCGAGTTATACGAAAGAACCGATACTCCCCGGAAAGAGCGGCAAGATTGATGCCACCTATTCAACCACCTCGCGTCCGGGCACCTTTAATAAGACCATAACTGTTTATACCAACGTCCCCGACACCGTATATGTCCTGTCGATAAAAGGGAATGTAACTCCAAGAAAGCAGTGACGGCAAGTGATATGCATCATCCGGAAAACGATCCCTCCTACCTGGGTTTGACGGTCAACAAAGGGGTGGCTCAACCCCCCAGTATCAATCCTTATCTCAATCTCCGCAGGAAGCGGCAACGGAAAGAGTATTCGGTTCAGGAATTTGTAGAGGGGATACTCTCGGGCAATATTGCCCTGCTCAGTCAGGCGGTAACCCTGGTGGAGAGTTCGCTGCCGGAGCATCAGGAGATGGCCCAGGCCATCATCGAGCAGGCTCTTCCCTATTCAGGAAACTCTATCCGCGTTGGAATCACGGGTGTTCCGGGTGCAGGCAAGAGCACCTCCATTGATGCTTTTGGCATGCACCTGATCGGGAAGGGACATAAACTGGCCGTTCTGGCAATTGACCCGTCGAGTGAACGGACCAAGGGTAGCATCCTCGGTGACAAGACCCGGATGGAGAAGTTGTCGGTTGAGAAGAATGCATTTATCAGACCTTCACCCTCGGCAGGCTCGTTGGGGGGTGTAGCCCGTAAAACACGCGAGACCATTGTGTTGTGTGAGGCTGCAGGGTTCGACTATATTTTTGTGGAAACTGTCGGGGTAGGTCAGTCTGAAACGGCTGTCCACTCGATGGTCGATTTCTTCCTCCTGATCCAGCTTGCCGGAACTGGCGATGAGCTGCAGGGGATCAAACGGGGTATCATGGAGATGGCCGACGGTATTGTAATCAACAAGGCCGATGGCGACAACCTGGAAAAGGCCAGGATGGCGCAGACGCAACTCCGCAATGCTCTGCATCTCTTTCCGCTTCCCGAGTCGGGTTGGTCGCCCGAGGTGTTGACTTACTCGGGCTATTACGCGCTGGGTATTGATCAGGTATGGGATATGATCCACCGTTATGTCTCATTTGTGAAGGAGAATGGCTATTTCGACATCCGTCGCAACAAGCAGTCGAAATTCTGGATGTACGAGACGATCAACGAGCGTTTGCGGAACGACTTCTACAAGAATGCCGAAATTGAGAAACTGATGCCGCAGTTGGAAGAGGATGTGCTATCGGCACGAAAGAGCTCCTTCATGGCGGCGAAAGAGGCGTTGGAGAGGTACTACTCGACCAGATGAACCGGTCTCTTTGGGAGTGGCTTTTTATAAGCCACTCCTATTCCATATTGTGGAAAACATTCTGCACGTCGTCGTCCTCTTCAAACTTTTCGAGCAGTTTTTCAATCTGTGCGCGTTGCTCCTCGGTAAGCGTCTTTGTGTCGCGCGGAATACGTTCGAATTCGGCCGAATGGATCTCGAAACCGTTCTCTTCGAGATAGGATTGAATATCTGAATAGGACTTGAATTCGCCATAAAGGATGATATCGCCTTCATCTTCCTCCACCTCGTCGACTCCGTAGTCGATCAGCTCCAGTTCGAGATCTTCCAGCGATACGCCCTCTTTCGGAGATATCTTGAAAACACATTTGTGATCAAACAGGAACTCGAGGCTCCCCGAGGTGCCCAATGATCCGCCATGTTTGTTGAAGTAACTCCTGATATTTGCCACTGTACGGGTGGGGTTGTCGGTTGCGGTCTCAACCACAATGGCTACACCGTAAGGCCCGTACCCTTCGTAGACCATCTCCTTGTAGTCGGAGACATTCTTGTCGGTCGCCTTTTTTATGGCACGCTCGACATTCTCCTTCGGCATGTTCTCCTTCTTTGCCTGCTGAATCAGTACACGCAGGCGGGGATTGTTCTCAGGATCGGGACCGCCGTCACGTGCGGCAATGGTTATCTGTTTCCCCAATTTTGTGAATACGCGGGCCATGTTGCCCCACCGTTTCAGCTTTGTCGCTTTTCTGTATTCAAATGCTCTTCCCATATTTTTGCAATTGCCCTTCTTTAAAATAGTTATCTTAAGACCGCCCCCAGCTCCTTCTCCAAATTTTGCCGTATCCTTTGCATGACGGCGTCGATCTGTTTGTCGTTGAGGGTCTTTTCGTTATCCTGCAGTAGAAAGTTCACTGCATACGATTTTTTGCCTTCCGGCAGGTTTTTTCCTTCGTAAACATCAAACAGCGATACCTCCTTCAGCAGTTTGCGTTCAGTTCTTCTCGCCGACTCTTCAATGGCTGCAAAGGTGACGTTCTTATCCACAAGCAGTGCCAGGTCGCGGCTGACGGCGGGGAATCTGGATATTTCGGTAAAACGGACTTCGTTGGATGCGGTCACTTTCAACAGCATATCCCAGTTTATCTCTGCAAAGAAGAGATCGGTATCGATATCGAACTGCTTCAATATCTCGTCCGTGACGATCCCGAAGCTTCCGATCTGTTGATGGTTGATCCGGATATTCATTCCTGAAGCGTAGATTCCCGACTGGGCAGGTTCAACGGTGACCTGGTTGAGGGTGGCTCCCATCCTGGTCAGGATATTTTCGATATAGGCCTTCAGTTGAAAAACAGAAGTTGCCTTCTGCTCTGCCGCCCAGTTTTTAGGGTGACTTTCGCCACAGATCCAGAGAGCGAGGTGGGTCTCTTCGGAATAACCCGACAGGATCTTGTCGCCGTTTCTCCTCTCCGCATCAAAGAAGTAACAGTTGCCGAATTCATAGAAACGGAGGTCGTATCGTTTCCTGTTACGGTTGTAGGCAATACTCTCCAGTCCCCCGTAGAGTAGTGTCTGGCGCATTACCCCCAGGTCGCTGCTCAACGGGTTGATCAGTTTCACCCCATTCCGCTCCGGAAAATCGGCATTATTTTCATAATAGGATTTCCGGGTGAGCGAGTTGTTCATGATTTCGTAGAACCCGCTTGCCGTTAACTGTTCCGAGATAAGTGTCTGCAGTTTATGTTTTCGGTCGGTGGGTGTGTGATACGACAGGTTAGCCTTCAGTGAATCGCTGAAATCGACGTTGTTGTACCCGTAAATGCGGAGGATATCCTCGATCACATCCACATCGCGGGTAACATCTACCCGGTAGGTGGGGATGCTTAGGGTCAACTCCTCTTCCGTTTCGTTAACCGTTTCGATCTCCAGGCTCTGGAGGATACTGCTGATCACCTCTTTCGGGATTGCTTTTCCGATAAGTGAATTGACTTTGCGAAGTGACAGCACTACCTCGGCCCGTTTTATCTCTGCAGGGTAGATATCGCGTATCTCGCCTTCAATCTCACCGCCGGCAATCTCCTTGATGAGCAAGGCGGCCCGTTTCAGTACATAGACGGTGTTGGAGGGATCGGCACCCCGCTCGAAACGGAATGACGAATCGGTGCTCAAACCGTGACGGCGAGCCGTTTTCCGAACCCAGGTGGGGTTGAAGTAGGCCGACTCGAGGAAGATATCTTTCGTGCTTTCGGTCACTCCCGACTTCAATCCGCCGAAAACCCCGGCAATACACATACCCTCCTTCACATTGCAGATCATCAGGTCGTTTTCGCTTAGCTCACGCTCCTGTTCGTCGAGCGTTGTGAATCTGCTCTTCTCGGGGAGTGTGCGGACAATAACCTTGTCGCCCTCGATCTGGTCTGCATCGAAAGCGTGCATCGGATGCCCGGTTTCATGAAGGATGAAGTTGGTGATGTCCACTATATTGTTGATGGGACGTAACCCGATAGCCGAAAGCCTGTTTTTTAACCAATCGGGGCTCTCCTTCACGGTTACGCCACGAATTGTCAATCCGGAATAGCGCGGACAGGCGGTGCTGTTCTCTACCACCACATCAATTCCTCCTTCCGGTCTATCTGTTTTGAATGCTTCAACCGACGGTTTCGTCAGCGAGAAGGGTTTCCCGTTCTGCTTCAGGTAGGCAGCCAGGTCGCGTGCAACTCCGTAGTGCGATGCAGCATCTACACGGTTGGGTGTGATATCTACCTCCAGTACGAAATCGCTCTTCACATTGTAATACTCCTTGGCCGGCATG
Organism: Petrimonas mucosa; assembly: GCF_900095795.1. Lineage (NCBI taxonomy): Bacteria > Pseudomonadati > Bacteroidota > Bacteroidia > Bacteroidales > Dysgonomonadaceae > Petrimonas > Petrimonas mucosa. Next base: position 3,230,812 of record NZ_LT608328.1, on the reverse strand, counting down.
CCGACTTCCGCATCGTCTGGTAGAACAATGATTCCGTCGTGTGAGTTTCCGATCCCGATCTCGTCTTCTGCACAGATCATCCCGAATGACTCTTCGCCCCGGATCTTGGAACGCTTGATGGTAATCTCGTCGTCTCCAAAATACAACTTCGTGCCTACAGTGGCAACCACCACTTTTTGTCCGGCAGCCACGTTGGGAGCACCGCAGACAATCTTCAACGGCTCCGCATCGTTCCCTATGGTTACGGTGGTCAGGTGCAGGTGGTCGGAATTGGGATGGGGAACACAGGTCAGCACCTTGCCGATAACCAACCCTTCCAAGCCCCCCCTGATGGTTTGAATTTCCTCCACTCCGCCTGTCTCCAGACCGATGGATGTGAGTGCTACAGCTGTTTCCTGTGGTGAAAGATCGAATTGCAGGTACTCTTTCAACCAATTGTAAGAGATGTTCATTCTATCGTCGTTTGTTTTGACAACCCGTACTAGGGTTTTGCTTCTGAAAAAGTGTTCAAAATTACAAAAAAATACGATAGCTTCCCCTAAAGATTTGAAACTTTGTAGATCTTGATTTCTGATTCTGGCATGTTCTCCTGCCCCTATTGGAGATCCTTTGAACTCTCCTTGGGCGACAATCGACTCTCTGTCAGCGGTAATCCGCTTGCTTCTTCTCCCTTGCCGAAGTTGATCCAGGTCCATCTGTGCCAGATTGTCTCCAGGGGACCCTGTTTATGCTTGCTCAACCAGAAGCGGGAGAAGATCATCTGAAAGGAGAAGATGGCAATCCCGATCAGCAGACTGAATGTCCGTCCGCAGTATGGTGCCAGATACAATCCCACCGGGAAATAGATCAGCGCGCCAAAGAGCGACTGCGAGACGTAGTTCGTAAGGCTCATCTTTCCGTAGAAACGGAGTCCCGAGACCCGGTCCCTGAAAAATCGTTTTTCGTAGAGCAATACAAATGAGGCCACCAATACAAAAGTGAGCGACAGCTTGTACCAGATGTCGAAGATGAGACCGGCGGTCTGCTGTGTCATGGGATCAGACTGCAACAGCATCCTTTTTATCAGGAAGAAGAGGATAAAGGAGAGGGATGAAACCAGCAGGATTCTTCTCCAGATCTGCAGATTTTCCTGCGTATTGATAAAGAGTTGCTTCCTGCCGATATAGAACCCCAGCAGGAAGAGTCCGGCCGCCTGCAGGAAACGGCCCGATCCCAGGGCCCACATCAGGCTTACCTTCATTCCGACCGTGACGTTGACCCGGAGAAAGTCGAAAAAGGAGCCGTTCTTTGTGGTCTCAACTACCTGTTGGTGCAGCGAAACCGCACCGAAATCGGGCAGCTGATGGGCCGGATTGATGCGCGACAGCACATAATGGGTCCACTCAACCGGCTGAAGCATCAGGATGATGATCAGTGCCAGGACAGCTCGATCAGACCAGTTTCGACAGATAAAGAGAATAAGGGAAACGTAAACAAACAGCATCAGGACGTCGCCAGCAGGAAAGAAGGCCGAGTTGAAGACGGCAAAGAGGGCAAGCAGGAGCATCCGCCACAGAAAGCGGTATCCGAAATCCTTCCCTTTTTTCTTCTGGTTGGTATGTTGTATGTAGAAGGTAAATCCGAAAAGCATGGTAAAGATGGCATACGTTTTTCCGCTGAACAGGGTGAAAATGGTCTTCACGGTGAGCTGATCGAGCAGATTTAGCCAAGGGGAGGTCTGAACTGGAAATTCAGGAAAAAAGAAGTGGTCTACATTATGTACCAATAGAATTGCCATTATTGCAAAACCGCGCAGGGAATCTACTACTTCTATACGGCTTGTCTTGACAGTCGAGATTTCCATAGTGAACGACATGATTTTTAAAATGAATTTGCAAACTTAAGCATTTATTTAGAAAAACAAAGAAACTGGATAAAAAAAACGCACGGACAATCTGTCCGTGCGGTCAATATCATCAGCGCTTGTCTGGTCAGTAACCTCTTATCGCCTTGATTCCGGGGAGTACTTTCCCTTCGATCATCTCGAGCAGTGCACCACCACCGGTAGAGACATAGGAGACGCCTCCTGCCAGGCCGAACTTGTTGATGCAGGCCACTGAATCGCCTCCTCCTATAAGGGAGAAAGCTCCTTTTTGAGTAGCCTCCACGATGGCATCAGCCACTGCGCGTGAGCCTTTGTCGAAATTGTCAAATTCAAATACGCCCACGGGACCATTCCATAAAATGGTCTTGGAGTTCTTGATCACTTCGGCAAATGCTTTTTCGGTCTCGGGACCGATATCGAGACCTTCCCAACCGTCGGGAATCTCCTTTACGGATGCAAAGCCAGTTTTTGCATCGTTGCTGAAGCTGTCGGCAATCTTGGCATCGGTAGCCAGTACCAGGTTTACCCCTTTCTGTTTGGCCAGCTCAACGATTTCGTTGGCCAGCTCAAGTTTGTCGTTTTCAACGATGGAGGCGCCGATTTTTCCGCCACTCGCCTTTGTAAAGGTATAGGTCATGCCACCGGCAAGGATCAGGTTGTCTACCTTGTCGAGCAGATTTTTGATGAGATCGATCTTGGTGGAGACTTTTGATCCTCCCATAATGGCGGTGAAGGGTCTTTCCGTGTCCGACATCACTTTCTCCACTGCATTAACCTCATTCTGCATCAGGTAGCCGAACATTTTGTTGCCGGCGTCGAAGTAGTCGGCAATAAGGGCTGTGGAGGCATGTGCCCGGTGAGCGGTGCCAAATGCGTCGTTCACATAGACATCGGCATAAGAGGCCAGTTTCTTGGTAAACTCTTTTTGTGACTCCTTAACCGCTCTTTTTGCGGCAGCCACCTCCTCTTCGGTTGCAGTTTCAGGCAGACGGGGTTTGCCCTCCTCCTCGGCATAGAAGCGAAGATTTTCGAGCAATAGAGCCTCTCCCGGACGCAATGCGGCAGCTTTGGCTGCGGTCTCCTCTCCAATGCAATCGTCGGCAAACTGAACATCCACACCCAGTAACTCTGAAACCCGGGCCAGGATATGTTTCAACGAATATTTACCGGTTGGCCCTTTCGGTCGGCCCAGGTGTGAGCCGATTATCACGCTCCCGCCATCCTTGAGAATTTTCTTCAGCGTGGGAGCTGCGGCCCGGATACGGGTGTCGTCAGTAATCGTGAAGTTTTCATCGAGCGGAACGTTGAAGTCCACGCGAACGAATGCCTTTTTGCCGGCGAAATTGAATGTGTCAATGGTTTGCATAATCTTTTATTTTATGAGAAATATTTTATCGGAACGTATAAACAATCTTTTTCTAATTGAACCACAAAGATAGGGAAAATAGAGATTTTTTTCTTTAATTATCCAAAAAAATTACAGATTCCTGATTTTTACCTCGTAGGTGACCGGAACTGCTTTCTTGTACATGGCCAGTACACCGCAATAGTTTTCGAACGACAACCTGCATGCACGCTCCACCTTCTCCTTCGGCAGGTTCTCGCCTTCGAATTCGTAGACCACTTTCAGGCTGGTATACTGTTTGGGGTGCTCCTCGGTCATCTCCGATTCGATCTGGACGTTGAATCCCCTGATGTCGATACGCATCTTTTTCAGGATCTCCACCACATCGAGTCCGGTACAGCCTGCCGCGGCTACCAGCAGCAGTTTCTTGGGACGGGGTCCGGCATTGTTGCCGCCGGCATCTTCTGCCAGGTCGATTACCACGTTGTGTCCGTCGACATCGGTTTCAAAAATGTTGTTCTCTTTCCAGACAGTCTTGATAGAGTGAATCATAATGTTGAATATCTATTTGTTTGTTTTAGCACAAGTTCCGATAGCGGATGCTTGCGGAGGTTAAGTAATATGGTAAACAACGGAATTGATCCTTTTGTTCTTTTTAAAAAAAGTCATTTTGTTATGGCAAATTGTTATTTTGTTTTCTAAATTTGCGGTAAAATTGTTGCTGATGATTGACAAAAATGCACGAGTTTTACTTATCTATACCGGTGGGACCATCGGGATGGTTGAAAATCTGGAGACCGGTGCCTTGGAGGCGTTCAATTTCAGTCACCTGAAATCGAACGTGCCGGAGATGAGGCGTCTGCACTTCAATGTTGACGCCTATCTGTTTGATCCTCCCTTCGACTCGTCGGAGGTTGGCCCCAGGAAGTGGCAGGATATTGCCAGGGTGGTGGAGGAGAACTACGACGGGTACGACGGTTTTGTCATTCTTCACGGTACCGATACGATGGCATACACGGCATCGGTCATGAGCCTGATGTTCGAGAACCTGACCAAACCAATAATTTTCACCGGATCGCAGTTGCCAATCGGCAAGCTTCGTACCGATGGGAAGGAGAATCTGATCACCGCACTCGAGATTGCGGCCGACAAGGACAAGGATGGAAGACCCGTAGTACCGGAGCTCTGTATCTATATGCAGAACCTGCTGATGCGAGGGAACCGGACGACCAAGGTAAACTCGGAGAATTTCAGCGCCTTCAACAGTCCCAATTATCCCTATCTGGCAGAAGCGGGGGTGGGTATCCGTTATCACGACAAGTTCATTTTACAGCCCGATTACAGCAAGCCGGTCGTCATCAACTCCCGGCTCGACAACAATGTGGCCGTTCTGAAACTTTTTCCCGGCATTCAGGAACATGTGGTGAAATCGCTCCTGTCGGTTCCCGGTCTGCGGGGGGTGGTGCTGGAGACCTACGGTCTGGGGAATGCACCAACTGATCGCTGGTTTATTGATGCGTTGCAGGAGGCGATCGACAAGGGGATAGTGATAGTCAATGTGACGCAATGCCTTTACGGGAGTGTGGAGATGCACCGGTATGAGACGGGACAGCATTTGGAGAAACTGGGTGTTGTTTCCGGACACGATATCACTACCGAGGCGGCATTGGCAAAATTGATGATTCTGCAGGGGAACGGCAGGAGTCCCGACCAGGTGAGGGAGTTGATGACCGTATCGTTGAGGGGAGAGTTGACCGAGAGGTAAATTTCTTATCTTTGTCTCAGTTATCAACTTAAAAAAGGATGAGATGAAGAATCTGGACTACGGAGTCATAGGGAATTGCCGGACTGCGGCGCTGGTTTCCAGAACGGGGAGTATCGACTGGCTCTGTCTGCCAGACTTCGATTCACCTTCGGTTTTTACCCGGTTGCTCGACGAGGAGAAAGGGGGCTGTTTCGCTTTTCAGGTTTCTGAAGAGTATCGTGTAACCCAATCCTACCTGGGGAACACCAATATCCTCGTCACCCGGTTTGAATCTGTGGAAGGGGAGTTTGTCGTGATGGACTATATGCCCCGGTACAGAACAAGTGAACAGAAGTACTATCTGCCGCCGGAAGTGCACCGGTACCTTCGGGTGGTGCGCGGGAGACCCAGGGTGCGCATCCTCTATGATCCGAAAATGAATTATGCGGGGGAGGAGGCTCTCCATACCGTTACCCCCAACTACATAAGAACATCGTCTGTCGTCGACCCCGAAGATAAGATATATCTCTACTCGAGCGTCGATTTCAATACGATCCTGAACGGTGAGGAGATGGTACTGACCGATCACCACTTCTTCCTGTTATCGTACAACCAGAAACTGATTGCTGTAGACCTGAACCGGGTGCTGCTCGAGTATGAACGGACAAAGGTGTACTGGCTCAACTGGATCAACCGGTCGCGTCAATACAAGCAGTACGGGGATTTGATCAACCGCAGCATGCTGGTATTGAAACTGATGGCGTACCAATATTCGGGGGCTATGCTGGCTGCCCTCACCACCAGCCTGCCAGAAAGCATCGGGGAGACCCGTAACTGGGATTACCGCTTCTGCTGGCTGCGTGATGCCTCGATGTCGATCGATACGTTGCTGCACATGAGGCACCGGGGTACGGCCGAACGGTTTATCGGTTTTATCAAGCGTATCCTGAAATCGCGGGATGATACATTCCAGATCATGTACGGTATCAGGGGTGAACGGGAGTTGACCGAGCAGGTGCTGACTCACCTGTCGGGATATGAAAACTCCTATCCCGTGCGGATTGGAAATGCAGCCTACAACCAGTTGCAGAACGACTCGCTGGGATACCTGATGGATGTGATCTACAAGTACTATCTCTATTTTCCCGGTACACTGGATGAGGTGGAGGAGATTTGGGAGATGGTCAGAAACATGGTGCGGATGGTGATGAAATCGTGGCGTTCGCCCGATCAGAGCATTTGGGAGTTCCGGACGCGCGAATTGAACTTTGTCTTCTCCAAGGTGATGAGCTGGGTGGCACTCGACAGAGCTTCGCTGATTGCGGAGTTGCTGCATAAGGATCGTTATGCCGAATTGTGGAGGAGAGAGGCCGACGTCATCAAGGCGGAGGTGCATGAAAAGGGGTGGAACGAGGAGTTGCAAACTTTTACACAGGCCTACGAGAATGGTGATCACGACTCCTCACTTCTGCTGATGCAGTTTTACGATTTTATTGATGCCCGGGATGAGCGTTATGTGAAAACAGTGAAAGCGATCAAGGAGCACCTCTTTCATAACGGGTTGATGTACCGCTATAAATCGGAAGACGATTTCGGCAGACCGGCCTCGTCGTTCACCATCTGTACATTCTGGCTGATCGAGGCGCTTTTTGTGATCGGAGAGGAGGAGCAGGCGCGGGAGATTTTCGAATCGATGATTACCTGTGCCAATCATGTGGGGCTCTATAGCGAGGATCTCGATTTTGAGACCCGACGTCAGCTCGGCAATTTTCCACAGGCATATTCCCACCTCGCCTTTATCAACACGGCTACGCTCTTCTCGGAAGAGAAGGAGTTGTCGAAATTTATCCGCCCGTAGCAGTGTGTCGCTGTTTCGCTTCACCTGTTGTGGAAATCCTTGCGAACGATCCCGGATAATTCTCGTTGATAAAATCGATAAGCTTCTCGCGGACCGACACGCGTAAATTCCAGTTTTTTGAGGAGTTCTCGCTGCTTACCAGCACACGGATCTCTTTGTACCACTGTTTGCTGTCGGTGACCTGGATGTTTTGCACCCGCCCGTCCCAGTTGGGATCGCTCTTCACTATGGCGGCAAGTTTTTCCCGGAGCGGATCCAGCGGCAGGTCGTAAGAAACATACAGGAATACCGTTCCCAGAATGTTGGAGCTGGTTCTTGTCCAGTTTTGTATGGGATTATTCAGAAAATAATCGATGGGGACGATGAGTCGCCTCTCGTCCCAGATCTTTACGACCGCATAGGTGATGTTTATCTCTTCGATCCGTCCCCATTCACCTTCAATAACCACCACATCGTCCAGCCGGATGGGTTGTGTTATGGCTATTTGCACACCCGACAAGATCTGTCCGACACTCCGCTGTGCTGCCAGCCCTACCACGATTCCTAATACGCCGGCCGAGGCCAATAAGCTCATTCCCAGTCCTTTCACGGTTTCGAAACTCATCAGTGCGATACCGGTGAAAACGATCACTGCGGTTACGATAAGTACTTTCTCAATCATGTTCAGCTGGGTGAGTCGCCTGCGTGCAATCAGGTTGTCGGGCTGATTGACATCGAGTTTGTTCTGAAAATAGCGGAATATGGCACGGACTGCCTGGACTACCAGCCATCCGATGGAGAGAATCAGCAATATCTGGCCTGCTTTCTGCATGATGCCGTAGATCCGGCTGCTTTTATCTAGAAACGAATTGAAAAGATTGAGCAGAATGGAAAAAGTGATCCAGACGGATGGAACTTTAAAAAGCCGTACGATAAAATCATCGATCAGACTTTTGCTCCTCAATGCACGATTGCGCAATTTTTTGAAGATGATGTTGGATGCTAATGTGAGCAAAACAAACAGGACGATGAAGATAAGCAAAACAAAGAGGTGTTGCCACCTGTTTTCTGTTATCAGGTCAGTTACATTATTCATTTGATAAAAGATCAAAACAGTTACTTATTTAATCAGGTTTTCAAAAAAAGGTATTACCGAGGATTGAACCGGAATCCGGTATTTGGCCGTGGGTGAGAAACTTCCCACTTTAACGCTTATCCCGTCGGGAGGAAGGGCCCTGAACATCTCCTCGTCGGTGGTGTCGTCGCCGATGGCAAGGATGAAATCGTAGTTCCCTTTTTCCAGCAGCCGTTTTACTTCACTCCCCTTGTTGGTTTCCGGCGGCTTGATCTCCACAATCTTGTTCCCGGGAACGATCTGCAGGTTCAGCCGTGAAGCCGGTCCCATCAAGGCGTTTATCAGCTGTTTCTCACGCAGTTCTGCCAGCCAGACATCCACGTTCCGGTAATGCCAGACCAGGGTGGATTCCTTGATCTCCAGATAGGATCGTGGAGTTTTATCGATGGTGTGTTCCAATATCCCGAGAATCTCTTCATCCCAGGTTATCTTCTCCTGTACATTTCTGTACCATCTGTTGTTCTCCTTGAAAAAAGCACCGTGTTCGGCCGCGAAGTCGAGGTCGATACCCCTGAACCATTTGTCAAGTACTTGACGGTTTCTCCCGCTGTTGATCACCACCTTGTTTTTCTTGTCGGCCGTCATCCTCTTTAATAAATGTAACAATTTGCCGGAAGGGAGTGCCTCTTCCGGTCTTTTTGTGAAGGGCGACAGGGTGCCGTCATAATCGAGCAGGATCAATCTTGCGGTAGCCTGGTCATATCTCTCCTTTATCTGGGAGAGTTGTTGTTCACCTACAATCTTCTGGAAGATCTCGTTGTTTTGCCTGTTGATGTGGAGGAGTTCCGCTATAAAATCGTTGGCCCACTTCCTTACGGTCTGTGTAGATATCCGTTTCTGCATGTTGCGGAGCCGGAGCCGCTGCTCCTTTCCGGGCATGGTCAATGCCTGCAGCAGTGCCGATTCGATCTCCTGCGTATCGTTGGGATTGATGATGATGGCATCGGTCAACTCATTGGCTGCTCCTGCCATTTCACTCAGTATCAGTACTCCCGGTTTCCGGTTTTTGGTGGCAAGATACTCTTTGGCCACCAGGTTCATTCCGTCGCGCAGCGGCGTTACCAGGGCGATGTCGGCAATGTCGTAGAGGGCGACCAGTTCATTGAAAGGGAAACTTTGGTAGAAATAGTAGACAGGGGTCCACCCAAGGGTGGAGTAGATTCCGTTTATCTTGCCGATCGACTGGTCAATCTGGGTTTTCAGGTCGGCATACCGCTCAACGGCGTCGCGCGAGGGGACAACGATCATGGCGAGCGATACCTTTTTGTGGTACTCGGGATGGTTTTCAAGAAAGTTGGCAAAGCCTTCAAGCCGGTGGAGGATCCCCTTGCTGTAGTCGAGCCGGTCGACCGACAATATGATGGTCTGGTCTCCCAGCTCCTCGATCAGCCGCTTCGATATCTTTTTCACCTCCGGCAGGGAAGTGGCCTGATGGTACTGCTCATAGTTTATGCCCATCGGAAATGCATCCACATGTACGATTCGGTCTTGCAGGCAGATCTCATCGAGGTTGCAGTTCAGGTCGAGCACCCGGTAGACGGCACTGATGAAGTGACGCATGTAGTCGTGCGTATGGAATCCGATCAGATCGGCCCCCAGCAGGCCCTTCAGCACCTCTTCCCGCTCCGGAAGTACCCGGAAAAGTTCGTAGGAAGGAAAGGGGATATGGTGAAAATAGCCGATCATCACGTTGGGTCTGTTGTCGCGAATCTTCTTCGGCAGCAGCATCAACTGGTAATCATGTATCCAGACAATATCATTGTCGTCGATGAAGTTCAGTGCCTCCTCACAAAAGAGCCCGTTCACCCTCCGGTATGCTTCCCAATACTCCGCCTTGTACTGGACATATGAGAAGAAGTAGTGACACAATGGCCAGATGGTGCTGTTGCTGTACCCCTCGTAGTATGTCTCGATCTCCTCTCCGGTGAGAAAGACCGGATGGTAATTCAATGCGGCCAGCTTTTCGGTGATCTCCCGCTTCTCATCTTCGTTCTCGACATGGATTCCGGGCCATCCTACCCAGTGCATTTCTGCATCAATTTCCAGTGAACCCAACCCGGTGGCCAGTCCCCCTTCACTCCGTTTTACGATAAAGGAGTCATCGGTTCTCTCAATTTTTACGGGAAGTCGGTTGGCTATGATAAGGATTTTCATAAAATAGCTTTTTTGGTTGTTGCCACGATCGGTAAATTGAGGGTGTCGTACCCCCTTGAGTTGTTGCAACAGGTTGATACAGTAACGGTTGGATTGAAAAATCTTGTGCATGATTCAACCTCTTTTTTTTACCAATCTTTGTCTTATAACAGTTGCAGTTATGGAAAGATTATTCTTTAACATATTTTTTATGTTTTAAACAGGTGTTAGAGGCCGTTTCTCGTTCGAAACCCTAAAAAGCGGGTATTCTTTTGCCGTTTCCATATTTTTATAGTAATTTCGTCCTCTGATTTCTCGATTTTTCTTCAGCTCGTACGTAAAATCAATTCAATAAAATACATATTGTCATGACAAAAAAGAAGAACTATTTGACCTGTGACGGCAATCAGGCAGCGGCCCATATCGCTTATATGTTCAGCGAGGTGGCTGCTATCTATCCGATCACTCCTTCGTCGACTATGGCTGAGTATGTCGATGAATGGGCGGCTGCGGGAAGAAAAAACATTTTCGGCCAGCCTGTCCTTGTGCAGGAGATGCAGTCTGAAGCAGGTGCAGCGGGTGCCGTTCACGGTTCATTGCAGGCAGGGGCGTTGACAACGACATTTACAGCATCTCAGGGTCTGTTGTTGATGTTGCCCAACATGTACAAGATTGCCGGGGAGTTGCTTCCCGGAGTATTTCACGTCTCAGCGCGTGCCATCGCCGCGCAGGCCCTGTCGATTTTCGGCGATCACCAGGATGTGATGGCTGCCCGTCCGACAGGTTTTGCGATGTTTGCTACCGGTTCGGTGCAGGAGGTAATGGATCTGGCTGCAGTAGCCCACCTGGCTGCAATTGAGAGCCGGGTTCCTTTCCTCCATTTTTTCGACGGGTTCCGCACCTCACACGAAATCCAGAAGATTGAAGCGCTGACAAATGAAGAGTTGGCCCCATTGATCAATCAGGAGGCGCTGGCCGCTTTCCGGCAGCGGGCATTGAGTCCCGATGCACCCGTTACCCGGGGGACCGCTCAGAACGATGATATCTATTTTCAGTCACGAGAAGCGGCAAATCCATTTTATAACGCAGTTCCCGGTATTGTGGAGAAATATCTCGAAAAGCTGGCTGCAGTTACCGGCCGCAAGTACGGGCTGTTTGACTATTATGGCGATCCCGAGGCGGAAAGGGTTATTATTGCCATGGGATCTGTTACGGAAGCTATCCGCGAGGTGGTTGACTACAAAAATGCCAAGGGAGAGAAAGTGGGTATGGTGGCTGTTCATCTCTACCGTCCGTTCAAGGCGGATGCATTCCTTGCAGCCATTCCGAAAACGGCGAAGCGGATTGCTGTCCTCGACAGGACGAAGGAGCCCGGAGCAACCGGTCAGCCGCTCTACCTGGATGTGAAAGATTGCTTCTACGGAAAAGAGGATGCTCCGGTGGTTGTTGGCGGTATCTATGGATTGTCGTCAAAAGATACCACCCCGGGCCAGATTATCTCGGTTTATGATAACCTGGCCATGAATATCCCCAAGAACGATTTTACCATCGGTATCGTCGATGATGTCACCTTCAAGTCGTTGCCGAAAGTTGAGGAGATAGCGATGGACGAGACAACCTACGAGGCCAAGTTCTATGGTCTGGGTTCAGACGGAACGGTAGGGGCAAACAAGAACTCCATCAAGATCATCGGCGACAACACCGACAAATATGTGCAGGCCTATTTTGCCTACGATTCAAAAAAATCGGGCGGATTCACCTGTTCGCACCTCCGTTTTGGCGACAAGCCGATCCGCTCCACCTACCTGGTAAATACCCCCAATTTCGTGGCCTGCCACGTGCCGGCATACCTGCATCTCTATGATGTTACGGCCGGATTGAAGAGGGGGGGGACACTCCTGCTCAATTCGCTCTGGTCGAAAGATGAAGTAGGTAACCATCTACCGGACAATGTGAAGCGATATATCGCAAGAAACAACATCAAGTTCTACATCATAAACGCCACATCCATTGCCAATGAGATCGGTCTGGGCAACAGGACCAACACCATCCTTCAGTCGGCATTCTTCAAGATCTCCAACGTAATTCCTTATGAGTTGGCGGTTGAACAGATGAAGAAGTTCATCGTGAAATCGTATGGCAAGAAAGGGGAAGAGGTTGTGAAGATGAACTATGCCGCCGTTGATCGTGGTGGTGAAGTGGAAGAGGTAGAGGTCCCGATGGAGTGGGCCAACCTTGAGGTTGAACCGGTACAGGAGAGCGATGCTCCTGAATTTATCAGGAAAGTGGTTCAACCCATCAATGCCCAGCAGGGATATGATCTGCCGGTATCGGTTTTTGTAGGCCGTGAAGATGGAACTTGGGAACATGGTACATCTGCCTACGAGAAACGGGGTGTGGCTGTCAACGTGCCGGTCTGGAATCCCGACAACTGTATTCAGTGTAACCAGTGCGCCTATGTATGTCCGCACGCCACCATCCGCCCCTTTGTGCTTACCGAGGAGGAACAGAAAGGCTTGGGCGAGGATGTGGCACTGCTGAAGACGCAGGGAAAACAGTTCGAAGGAACCGCATTCCGGATCCAGGTGGATGTGCTTGACTGTCTGGGATGTGGGAATTGTGTGGATATCTGTCCGGGCAAGAGAGGCCAGCGCGCACTTGAAATGGTGCCCATCACCACGCAGTTCGAAAACCAGAAGAACTGGGATTACATGGTAAACAATGTGAGCAGCAAGGCCCACCTGGTGGATACCAAGCTCAATGTAAAGAACTCGCAATTTGCCAAACCGCTGTTCGAGTTCTCGGGAGCCTGCTCAGGGTGTGGTGAAACTCCCTATATCAAGCTTATCACGCAACTCTATGGCGATCGGATGATGATTGCCAACGCTACCGGATGTTCCTCCATCTATGGTGCATCTGCCCCCTCTACACCCTATACCAAAAACGAGGAGGGAAAAGGTCCGTCGTGGGCCAACTCGCTGTTTGAAGACAATGCCGAGTTCGGCTTCGGGTTTGTAATTGCCCAGGCAAGCATGCGGAATCGCATCAAGAGCTTGATGTTGAAGGGGATTGAGTCGACCGGTTTCTCCGATTCCCAGAAAGAGCTCTTCAGCCAGTGGATCGAAAACATGGAGAAGGGCGAAGCGGTGAAGGGCATCTCGGCCCAGGTTGTTGCCGCGCTTAAGGATACGGATAACGAGATTGGCCGTGAGATCCTCTCGCTCGAAAAGTACCTTACCAAGAAATCGATCTGGGTATTCGGAGGTGACGGATGGGCATACGATATCGGCTTTGGCGGTCTCGACCACGTGTTGGCTATGGGACAGGATATCAATGTGCTGGTGCTCGATACCGAAGTCTATTCAAATACCGGCGGACAATCCTCGAAGTCGACGCCTATGGCTGCCGTCGCCAAGTTTGCCGCTGCCGGAAAACGGGTACGCAAGAAAGACCTGGGCATGATTGCCGCATCCTACGGTTACGTTTACGTGGCACAGGTTGCCATGGGTGCCAATCAGGCGCAATACCTCAAAGCGTTGAAAGAAGCTGAAGAGTATAACGGCCCCTCTCTGATCATTGCCTACTCCCCCTGTATCAGTCACGGATTGAGGAGTGGAATGGGCATGGCGCAGACCGAACAGAAGAAGGCGGTTGAGTGCGGTTACTGGAGCCTCTGGCGTTACAATCCGAAACTGGAAGAGGAGGGTAAGAACCCCTTCACGCTCGACAGCAAGGAGCCTGACTGGAGCAAATTCAGGGATTTCCTGATGGGTGAAGTGCGTTACACTCAGCTGATGAAATCTTTCCCGCAGGAGGCCGATGAGCTGTTTGAAGCTGCAAAAGAGAATGCCCAGTGGCGTTACCGTTCCTACCAGCGTATGGCCAAAGCCCAGTATGGTCCGGTGGATGCCGAGGCTGTGGCAACGGAGGGATAACGGTTTCCATTTCTCCGGATCTTAAAAAAGCGATGCGTCGGAAGACGTTTCGCTTTTTTGCCTGATACATAGGTTTTCTCGTTACCGGTTAACGTCAAATATCGTATCTTTGTACCCATAAAAAGAGAGCACAATGAAAATCCAGATTATCAACGGTCCGAATCTCAACCTGCTGGGTATGAGAGAGCCGGACCTCTATGGAACTGAGTCTTTCCCGGCCATCTTCGAGAAGTTGCAGCGAGCGTATCCCGAAATTGAGTTGGATTACTATCAATCGAATGTTGAGGGGGAGATCATCAACAAGATTCATGAAGCGGGATTTGACTCCGCCGGGATTATTCTCAATGCAGGCGGGTACACCCATACATCGGTCGCGATCCGCGATGCGATCAAGGCGGTAAAGAGTCCGGTGATCGAGGTGCATATCTCCAACGTCTATTCCCGCGAACCTTTCCGTCATCAATCGATCATCGCACCGGTCTGTGCGGGGGTGATCGGCGGGTTTGGGATCAACTCCTACCGTTTGGCTGTTGAGGCTATACGGATAGCAAACAAAACCGATTAAAAAGTGTTTAATGGTCAGACAACGGATCTCTGCGAACAGATGAGATCGCTGACACCTGTAAATAAGAAATTCACAACAGAATATTAACAATGCTGAAACATACGAAGATTGTAGCCACTATCTCGGACAAGCGATGCGATGTCCCTTTCATTCAACAACTTTTTGACGAAGGGATGGACGTGGTCAGGTTGAATTCCGCCCATCTCGATCAGGAAGGTTTCCTGAAGATTATCACCAATGTACGTGCGGTGTCGGACCGGATCGCCATCCTGGTCGATACGAAAGGTCCTGAAATCAGGACAACTGCCGCCCTGGCTCCCATTGAACTTGCCACGGGCGAGCGGGTGAAGGTGATCGGTGACCCCCGTGGTATCTCCTCCAAAGAGACCATTTATGTCTCCTATCCCAATATTGCCGATGAGATGAAGGTGGAAGATGATATCCTGATCGACGATGGCGAAATCGACCTGAAGGTGATTGGCAAGGAGGATGACTGTCTGCTTTGCAGTGTACAGAACGACGGAACGGTGGGAAGCCGCAAGAGTGTGAACATTCCCGGCGTCCGCATCAATCTGCCTACGATAACCGATCGCGACCGCGACTTTATTGCATTGGCCGACAAGTACGAGGTGGACTTCATTGCACACTCCTTTGTACGCAGCAAGGAGGATGTATTGGAGGTCCAAGCCATCCTGGACGAGCTGAAGAGCCCGATAAAGATTATCGCCAAGATCGAGAATCAGGAAGGGGTGGATAATGCCGATGAAATCCTGCAGCATGCCTATGGCGTGATGATTGCCCGTGGCGACCTGGGGATCGAGGTTCCACAGGAGAAGATTCCCGCTATCCAGCGGATGCTGATCAGGAAGGCGATCAAATACAAGAAACCGGTGATTGTGGCTACCCAGATGCTCCACTCGATGATTGAGCATCCCCGTCCCACACGTGCGGAGATCACCGATATTGCCAACGCCATCTATTACCGGACCGATGCCATCATGCTCAGCGGTGAAACGGCATACGGCAAATATCCGGTAGAGGCGGTACGTACAATGACGAAAGTGGCTCACGAGACGGAGAAGACAAAACTTGCCGAAAATGATATTCGCGTGCCTTACGATTTCGATGATAACGAAGTGACCTCATTCCTGGCCAAACAGGCGGTGAAAACGGCGTCGCGACTGAATACGCAGGCTATCTTTACCGACAGCCATACGGGACGTACTGCTAGGGTGCTGGCTGCATTTAGGGGACGTAAACCGGTTTTCGCGATGACCACGACCCGTCGACTGGCACGGGAGCTTGCCCTCTCCTACGGTGTATGGGCAGAGTACCTGCCGGGTAAAGGGATGGAGAATACCAAGGAGAGCCGCAGGGCATATTATATGGCTGCCATCCGGAAAATGCTCGATCAGAAGATGCTCGATATGAAAGACAGGGTGGCCTACCTGGGTGGAAGCCTGGGAGAGACTGGTGGAACTACCTACCTCGATATCAACGAGGTGTGGAAGGTGTTGGAGGCAAACGAGAAATATAACCTGCCCGATTATACCCAATAGAGGATGGAGCGTAGACTGGAGGAGTATATATTGTCGCATATCGACGCAGAGCCCGACCTGCTTAGAAGAATTGAGAGGGAGACCCATGTCAGGATGCTTCGCTCCGGTATGATTTCGGGTCATCTCCAGGGCCGCCTGCTTACAATGCTGACCCGGATGATCCGGCCCGAGCGCGTGCTAGAGGTCGGCACCTTTGTGGGGTATTCCGCATTGTGTTTTGCCGAGGGGCTGGAAGATGGGGGCGAAGTGCACACCATTGAGGTTGATGATGAACTGGAAGATTATATCCGCTCAAATTTCAGCCAGTCGGAGTATGGCGACAGGATAAAGCTCTTTATCGGGGATGCGCTGCAGATTATTCCCGGGCTTGAAGACGAGGGTTACGGCCTTGCCTTTATCGACGCCGACAAGGAGTCATACTGGGAATGTTTCGAATCGATACTCCCAAAGGTTAAAAAAGGGGGATTTATTTTAGCCGACAATACCCTCTGGTACGGAAAGGTGGTGGAGGAGGTTGGAAGCAGCGACTGGGCAACACAGGGAATTTTGAAATTCAACGAGAGGGTGGCCCGTGATGAGAGGGTGGAGAAGGTAATCCTGCCCATCCGTGACGGAATTACGGTAATCCGGAAAAAATAGTGAAACATGGAATCAAACAGACTACAAAAGGTAAACCGGCTGATTCAGAAGGAACTTGGTGAAATATTCCTGATGGAGACCAAAAAGATGCCGGGTGTGCTGGTATCGGTTACACATGTCCGGGTAACTCCCGACCTGGGAATGGCACACACCTACCTGAGCATTTTTCCTTCGGAGAGAGGGAATGAAATTGTGCAGAACGTGAATGATAATGTGAAGTCGGTACGCTTTGCACTTGGGAAACGGATCGGTAAACAGCTGCGTATAGTGCCCGAACTGGTTTTTCACCTGGACGACTCGTTAGATTATATCGATAATATTGATAAATTATTGAAATAACGTGAACCTCCCGCTCTTTATCGCCCGACGCTATCTTTTCTCCAAAAAGTCGCACAATGCCATCAATGTCATTTCACTCATCTCAGTGGGCGGAATTGCCATTGCAACCATGGCCATGGTATGTGTGCTATCGGTCTTCAACGGGTTTGGCGGCATCGTGGAGGGAATGTTCAGTGCATTTGATCCCGACCTGAAGATTACTGCCAGGACGGGGAAGGTGTTTGATTACCATACCCCTGAGTTCGACCGGGCGTTACGGGTTGAAGGGATCGGGATGATATCGGAATCGCTGGAGGAGAACGCCCTATACAAGTTTGAGGAGCGGCAGGTGCCGGTGCTTGTGAAAGGGGTATCGGAAGAGTTCAGGCTGATGACCGAGATGGATAAGCTTATGGTGGACGGCAAGTTCCGACTCAGCGAGGATGTTGTAAACTATACCACGCTGGGAGCCGGATTGGCAATCACGCTGGGTGTAAGGGCCGGATTTATACATCCGATCGAGATATATGCCCCAAAACGCGACGTGAATGTCAACCTGGCCAACCCGTCGGCTGCATTTACACGTGAAGAGATACAGATTGGCGGTGTGTTCAGTCTCAACCAGCCCGATACGGACGACCGGATGGCGATTGTTCCCATCCACCTGGCACGCGAACTGTTCAGGTACGATAACGAGGTCTCATCGCTCGACATAAAACTGGAACCCGATGCATCGGCGAAGCGGGTAAAGTCGGCAATTGAAGCAGTATTGGGTCCCGATTTCCTGGTGGAGGACCGGTATGAGCAACAGATCGAATCGTTCAGGATGTTACAGATCGAGAAGTGGGTAACCTTCCTTATTCTGGCCTTCATCCTGCTGATCGCCGTCTTCAATGTGGTGGGATCGCTCTCGATGTTGATCGTGGAGAAGATGGCGGATATCGGAAGCCTGAAAAACATGGGCGCGGACAATCACCTGATCGCCCGGATCTTTCTCTATGAGGGGTGGCTGATCGCCTTGTCCGGAATCGTCATAGGTATTGCTACAGGGCTGATCCTCTGTCTGCTTCAACAGCACTTCGGGCTGTTACGGTTGAGCAATGTGCCTGGAGCCTACATTGTAGATGCCTATCCGGTAATTGTACGGTTCTGGGATATTGTAACCGTTTTTGTGGTGGTTGGCCTTATCTCGTTGCTGACCATCGTCTATCCCATCAACAACCTGAAGAAGAGGTTGAAGATTGCGGATGCCTGACAGAAATAACGACGATATATTACGCTGTTTTGCGGGGAGAGATGACCTGCTCTCTTGCCTCCATCTCCCTTGGCAAGCGAGGTTGGGATGTGAAAAACTTGCGAAAACTAAATAAGATTACAGATAATGAAGATTGCAGTTGTCGGAACAGGATATGTTGGATTGGTCTCGGGCGCATGCTTTGCCGAGATGGGGCTGAATGTCACTTGTGTAGACATTGACGAAGCCAAAATTGAAGGATTGAAGCAGGGAGTCATCCCTATCTATGAACCGGGATTGAAAAGTATCGTGATACGCAATTACGATGCTGGCAGGTTGCAATTTACAACCGACCTGCCATCGGTGCTGAATGATATGGAGATGGTTTTTATCGCCGTAGGAACTCCATCGGATGAGAGTGGCAACGCCGAGATGAAATATGTATGGGAAGTTACCGATACCATAGGTAACCATATCGAGAAACCGTTGCTGATCGTAACCAAGAGCACTGTTCCTGTGGGAACCTCGCACCAGATAAAGGAGCGGGTGCAGCAACGCCTCGATCAGCGCGGTCTGGGCAGCTTGCAGTTCGACGTGGCTTCCAACCCCGAGTTCCTGAAAGAGGGGGCTGCCGTGGACGATTTCATGAGTCCCGACCGTGTGGTGGTGGGTGTGGAGTCGGAACGGGCCAGGGAGCTGATGACACGGCTCTATCGTCCCTTTCTGCTCAATAATTTCCGTGTAATCTTCATGGATATCCTCTCGGCAGAGATGACCAAGTATGCCTCCAACGCCATGCTGGCCACCCGGATCAGTTTTATGAACGACATTGCCAATCTGTGCGAACGGGTGGGGGCAGATGTGAACATGGTGCGACGGGGGATCGGCAGCGATTCACGTATCGGTAAGAATTTTCTCTATCCGGGTTGCGGATATGGGGGAAGCTGTTTCCCTAAAGATGTGAAAGCGATCATCAAGGTGGCTGAAAAGGTGGGCTATGAGATGCGTGTTCTCAAGGCGGTGGAGCAGGTGAATGAAAACCAGAAGAGGGTGCTCTTCCAGAAATTCATGACCTTCTTCAACGGTGATGTGGCTGGAAAAAGCGTGGCCGTATGGGGGCTCTCCTTCAAGCCGGAGACCGATGACGTACGCGATGCTCCAGCCTTGCAGCTGATAAGGAGTCTCCTGGAGGTGAAGGTCAATGTGCGTGCGTATGATCCGGCTGCAATGGATGAGGCGAGGAAACAGCTGCACGATACAATATATTACGCAAAAGATATCTACGATGCAGCGAACAATGCCGATGCCCTGATTGTTCCTACTGAGTGGAAAGAGTTCCGTCTGCCAAACTGGGAAATTTTGAAAAAGATCATGCGTACGCATGTGATCATCGACGGAAGGAATATCTACAACAAGGAGGATCTCACTGCCTACGGGTTTGAATACCGGGGTATAGGGTTATAACAGTTTATAGTTTAGGTTATCAAAAAATGGATTTAATAGAAGCACTCAATTGGCGTTATGCGACAAAACGGATGACGGGAGAGAAGATTGCCGGAAGCGATCTCGATACTATTCTGGAAGTCATTCGTTTAACGCCAACAGCATATGGTCTGCAACCCTTCAAGGTGGTTGTCGTCACAAATGAGGATCTTATCGACAAGATCTATCGGAACTCCTGTCCCCAGGTCGTGATCAAGCAATGTTCACACCTGCTTCTCTTCAAAGCTAGAAAACGGCTCGATCCGGAATACCTGGAGGGTTTTTTGAACGAGATGAGGCGAGTCCGGAATGCTTCGGACGAATATATCGACGGGTATCGGTCGAAGATCGAACGGGTAATTGAGAATCCCGAGATCAACAAGTTCAGCTGGATGATCAGGCAAACCTACATCGCGCTGGGGTATGCAACTGTTGCCGCGGCAATGCTGGGAATCGACGCCACGCCCATTGAAGGATTCGATGCGCGGTCGCTCAACGAGATGCTTGGCATTGACACTGAGAAGGAGGAGGTAGTGGTGTTGCTTACGCTGGGGTATCGTGATGAGCAGGAGGACAAGCTGGCAACCCTTCCGAAGATCAGAAAACCGATGGATCTGCTGGTGGAGAGGATGGAGTGAGTTGAATCTCAATATCTCCTGTTCCGCATGGTTGTTGTACCGCCTCGCTTTTTTCGCTGCGGAACCATCCGTGTAGAGTCGCTACCCCCTTGCCACAACATCCTTTCGAAATCGTTGAGCTCCTTTTCTATGCGCTCCTGTTCCGCTTTCAGCTCTTCTGGGGTGGAGGTGTACTGCGAGATGGCCAAGTTTCGCGGGTTGGAGCTCTTGTAGATTTCGCCGTCGTACTCCCTCATGATGAAAAAGTCGTCAATCGTTCCCGAGAGGGCATTGTTGAGCGACGAGCTCATGACGGGTGTCCGGAGCAGATAGGGGCGAAGCTGGTCGTAAGGTACCCAGAAGAGCGGATAGCGGACGGTCTGGGGT
Source organism: Petrimonas mucosa (assembly GCF_900095795.1). NCBI lineage: Bacteria > Pseudomonadati > Bacteroidota > Bacteroidia > Bacteroidales > Dysgonomonadaceae > Petrimonas > Petrimonas mucosa. The sequence goes on along the minus strand of NZ_LT608328.1, from coordinate 3,210,018 downwards.
TCATACTCTCCCTGTCGAAACAGGATGGGAGATATTGCGATGGGGCGCACCCTGTAGTTTGACGTACCGGTATCAAAGGAATACAACTCCTTCAGGTAGTATCCCTGTATCTCGTGACTGGGGATATCCTCTTCATCGACAACCGGTTTTCCGTTGGTTAACTCATGACCGATCCCGAACCGGTCGAGAAGCTCCTTGAAATCGATCTTGTACTCGTCTGTAAAGAGCTCTTTGCCGTCGAGATATTCGTAGGCAACAATCTTCTCTTCCGCGAGCAGTTTAAAGATCAGCGTAAAGAGGTTTCTCCCTCCCTGGCCGGGCTCTGTTGGATGGTAGAGTGCTGCGTTGCGTTCCTTCGTGAGATCGAGATAGCGGTAGACCTCGCGCCTCCATTTGATATGGTCGGTCTCTTCCACTCCCCGATTCTCCTGGGCGACAGCGTTTACTGCTGTAGAGAGAAAAAATGCCGAAAGCAACAATATCTGCGTAATTTTCATTGCCGTATTTTTTTGGTCCCCATTCCGGAACCTTGGTTCATGACTCAATTTACCTTTACCTCGATGACTGCGATCTCCCTTTCCAGTCCGTCGGGACCGACGGCTTTCACCCCAGAGATGTAGAAGTATCGTCCACGCTGCAGCCTGCGTATCTGCTCTTTTTGCCTCTCCGAGAAACGGCTGCCATCCGATATTTCGGGGATGGCGTTGCCCATGGCGTCGAAAAAGAGAGTACGGAAGCTGATAACCCGGAAAGGGATGTTGAGGATGCCGTCGTCAATCGCCGCACTGATCCCTGTAGCGTTCATCAACTGTGATTTAGTCAGGCTTCCCCCCTTAAAGATCACCCGATTGCCGTTGGCATCGACATACTCGATATAGGGTGTAGGGTCGGGCAGGGGGCGGATGCGGAAATTCCGGGAGGCCAGCTGCCGTACCTCGCCTCCTCGCCTTGCCGTTATGGTGATGGTGGCATCCCGGCCTGCCGCGGCTGGAGTGGCTTCCCACACTCCTCCCTTCCTGACGAGCGAACCGTTGGTCATGGAGGCTGAAATATCCTGCGGTGCAATTCCCGGTGCAGAGATGCTGATCTCGTTAGGTATCCCGGCATAGAGCACATTCATCAGGGTGGGAGCGATGGTGGCCATGGGTTCGATAACGGTGTAGCTCTCCGAAAAAGCTTTACGGACAACATTCCCGTCGCCACCTGCCATTTCGATATAACCCTCCACCGGAAATGTTCCCACCGAAGTGCTGCCAACGGTGAAGAGTCCGTTTGCGGAGGGATCGAGCGGCTTGCCGTTCACAACCACGTTGTGTCGCCGCGTGGAGTCTGCTGCCGAAAGGATAATCCTTGCCTTGTAGGTATCGCCCTGGAAGAGCACTTTCGATTCGGGAATGACATATGCCTGGAGCTGGTTTACCCGCAGGTCGTTCCCGTCGATGGCATCGAGCAGGCTTCTTAGGGCCTCACTTTCTGACAGGCGGATATCGTTCTGAATCTTTGAGAGAATCGTTACGGCTGCAGATACGGGCATCTCCCTGAAAAGCGACTCCTCCCAGCTCCCCGAAAACCGTTCATGTGTTGACAGTTCCGTACTGAGACTGTTTTCGATGAGGGTGCGGCTGCCGGGATCCTGAATCAGGGCTGCCACAACCCGCCGGTAACTCTCGATAGCTGCACGTAACCTCTCTCCTTGTCGCGTTGAGGATGATAGCATCACAGTAGCTGTCGCGTCCCAGTTCTCCTTGTTCCTGATGTTGCCGACATCTCCTCTCTTGCCATCCGACTCCCTGACGATCTGTTGTTTAAGCTCATCGATATGGTTCACCAGCGAGTCGCTCATCCGTTTTACCTGCATGGCTTTCCCGTACCATTCGCCAGCCTTCTCCCTGTTATGGGAGTTGTAGTTTTCGAGCTGCTTCAGAATTGAACCGTTCTTCGCCTGCATCTTTTCCGTTGAACGCTCCAGAGTGTCGCCAATGATGTCGAATCCCCTGAGGACATCTGCCGATACGTTCAGGGCCAACATCGCGATAAAAACCAGATACATCAGGTTGATCATCTTCTGGCGGGGAGAGTTGGGACTGTTTGCTACCATCTTCTGCAGTTTAAAACCGTTTTAACCCTCCTCCTGCTTTTCGGTTCCGTTTCCGGATGACATCGCCTGGATCAGGCGTCCGTAGATCTGGTTCAGCTCCTGGATCTGCCGGGTCATCCTCGCCGTCTCCCGGTTGAGAGCATCAACCTCCAGGGAGTGCCGACCTATCTGTTGTGAATTCTCGATGATCTGACGGCATGACTCCTGCAGCGACTCCGACAGTTTGGCTATACGTTCAGTTGCCTGGGCATACTGTGCCGTACCCTCTGCAACGGGTGTGAGCAGACTCGCAAGGTCTGTGGCGGGAGTGGAGAGTGGAGCCGACTCCTCCCGGTGGAGTGCAGGGTAGGGAGCTGCGGGGGTGGCCTCAGGCCTGTCGAGTCCGTAAAGGATAAATACTATACACTCGATCACCATGCCGGTCCCAAATATGATGTTTCCCCAGATCCCCCACCAGTGCAAAACCTTGACCATGGCTCCAAATATGACGATGGCCGCTCCAAAGCTATAGGCATACTGGAGGAACCGTTGTCCGACGTCGGTCTGAAGACCCTTCTCAATTTTTCTGATTAGCTTGTTCATCTTCTTATGTTTTCATATGCCCTTGCCTGGTTATTTCCTTACTCCTGAGGGAGTTCTTACGCACCGGAATCCGATGTAGGACCTTCCCCGGTTCTGGAATTCCGAATCACGCATATCCGACCTGATAAAGGTGGAGATATCTTTCCAGGAGCCGCCCTTTACCACCTTACGCTTCAAGAGATAGGGATCCTCAACGGCAGCATCGTACCGGTACTCCGGATTCATGTCGCTCATCAGCCGGTTTCCCGATTCGGTATAAGCTGTGGAGGTCCATTCGGCTACATTTCCTGCCATATCGTAGAGCCCGAAATCGTTTGGCGGATAACTTCTGGTTTTGGCAGGGATCAGGTTACGGTCGGCGGCATATGCCCCTTCGCCCGGCTTGAAATTGGCCAGGTAACACGCCTTGTCATCCTGGAGATCATCTGATCCCCACGGGTATCTGTTCTCTGTCTTTCCGCTCCTGGCTGCCATCTCCCATTCCGCTTCGGTGGGGAGCCGGTACTTCTCGATGGTGACCTCCTGACGTTGCAGCGATCTTCGCAAAAACATTGTACGCCATTCGCAGAATGCGGTTGCGGCCTCCCATGTTACACCCACCACGGGATGGTGTGCGAAGGCGGGGTGGGAAAAATAGTTATGCAGGTAGTACTCGTTGTTGGCATTTTCGAAGTCGTTTACCCAACATGTGGTATCGGGATAGATGTTCACGATGCGGGTGTGGACAAAGTCGTAAAGGCTGCTCAACGGGCGCGTGATGGTTTCGTTGACGATACGTCCCGTCTCGTCGATATATGCCGTGTCTTTCGTTATCATGATCACTTCGTCCGGATCGGGGGGGATGTCGGTATTCAGTATCCGCTCTTCCGGATTCAGCCGTTTGTGCCGCTTTGCCGCTTCGGTAGCGTCAAACCATTCGTAGCGGAAGTTCATCTGCCGTGCATCCAACATCTTCTTTCCGGTTATCGGATGTGTTACATAGACACTGTTGATGGCCGCCTCCTCCTCCTCGGTGTTTCTGGTCCAGGGAATGGGAATGCTCCAGTTGAGGCGGGGCGGTATGGGGTCACCATATTCGTCCTCGGTAATCTTGTACCGTTCATCGCCGGCATAGGCCGGATCGGCAAGCCGTTCACGGATGATGGAATCGCGTACCCAGAAGACAAACTGCTTGTACTGCGCATTGGTGATCTCCGCTTCGTCCATCCAGAAATCGTCGACCGACACCCCGCGGGTGGGCACGGTGATGCCCCACAGCGAATCGATCTCGCCGGGGCCCATCCGGTATGCTCCCCGCTTGACCAGCACCATGTTGTAGGGTGTAGGTTCGTGCCATACTTTTCCTACAGGCACTCCTGTCAGTTCACCTCCCGTGCTTACCCCTATTCCCGGGCGGCCACAGGCTGCCAATATGGTCAGCAACAGGATCGGAAGAGATTGATTACGTATTGTCATACAGTATAAGAACTTGAAAGTCAGTTGTCAGATGCGAAAAGGACGATGTTACAGGAGGCGGATACTCTTGTAGGGCATCGGTTCCCTTTTGAACAGATTTGCGGGGAGCAGGTATCTGCAGCTCACTTCGTGGCTGCCCCCACTCTCTTTTTCCGGTCCGTACCGGTATAGCCTGTAAGCATACCCCAGTTGGAGGTGACCGATGATGGTCCCGGCGAAAAGAGCGTACTCCTCCCTGCCGTTTCGCGATACTCCTGCCGAGATTTTTTGATCGAACACCATCCGCACGGCCGAATGCAACCGGGTGGATGCATTGTCCGTCAGCAGGAGAACCGCCGGCCTTATCTCAAATAACGGATGAAAGAGGCTGATATTGTATTCGGCCATAAAATTATAGGAGACGGGAATCTTGGCATGGATGGAGTCGACCCCCAACTCACTGTTGGGTGGGAGTAGTGATGGCCGATTGAGATGCATCACTGCCCCGCCGAAGCGGATCTTCCCCGATCTCCATGAAAATCCGGCATTCAGGTCTACGCTCCTGCCCTCCATCTCCAATGCTCCCATTTGGAGGCCAACTCCAAGTATCCCTTTTCCGGCTCTCCGGTTCAATGCATATTGGGCGGCGAAGAGCCTCCTTTGTTGCTTGCCTCCGATTATGGTTGAGACTGTTTGCAGACCTATGCCGTGTCTCGCTCCCCAGAATTCTACCGGCATATCTGCAGAAAGCATGAGGTGCCGGGGTGGATCCTCAATTTTTGCCAGATGGTGGAGATATAGGGCTGTAACCTGGATTTTTCCGCTCTCTCCAGCAAACGAAGGGTTAAAATATCCACTGGCTGTCCAGAACTGGCTGAAGGGAATATCCCATTGCGCCTGCAACTGAACCGCGCGGAAAAGCAAGATCAGGATCAATATAGCTGTGCTGACTCTTCCCATTACGGTTATAACGGAATACGGAGTGAAAAATTGTATCTTTACTCATTCAATTTTACTATTTTTGTTTTTGCAAAGCGGCAGGTCGGAACGTCAGGTACCGCTCTCTGAAAGATTAACCGCAACACCAGTAAAAAATGATTATATGAAAAAGCACTCAAAACAACTTCTGTTATCGGCGGTTTTTACCGTCCTTCTAGTTTCAACTCTTTTTGCCCAGCCGGCTCAGACACTGATTGAGGTGAATGTTGCTCCGGATAGGGGTGATTGGATCTATAAAGCTGGCGAGAAAGTGAAATTCAACCTGTCGGTAACCAAAAACAACATCCCGGTACAGCATATCTCCGTACGGTACGAAGCGGGTCCGGAGATGATGCCTCCCGTAACCAGAGGGAACCTGGTATTGAAGAACGGAACGGCCGTCATCGACGGTGGCACCCTGAAAGAGCCGGGCTTCTTGCGTTGCAAGGTGGTGGCCATATATGAAGGAAAAGAGTATGTGGGGCTGGCAACTGCAGCTTTCGATCCGGAGTCGATCCGTCCTACAACCAACGAGCCGGGGGATTTCATGCAGTTCTGGGAAAACGCGAAAGCTGCCAATGCAAAGATTCCGATGGATGCCAAGATGAGGTTATTGCCCGAACGCTGTACGGAAAAGGTGAATGTCTACGAGGTCGGCATCCAGAACTACAAGATCGGCAGCCGCCTGTACGGTATTCTCTCTGTGCCGAAGGGTGAAGGTAAATATCCGGCAATATTGCGTGTCCCCGGAGCAGGTGTCAGGCCCTATAACGGTGATATTGCAAATGCTGAAAGGGGAGTGATCACGCTTGAGATAGGCATTCACGGGATCCCGGTAATCATGGATGCATCGGTATACGAAAATATCCGGGCTGCCGCGCTAGACGGATATCAGAATTTCAACCTGGACGACCGCGACCGCTACTACTACAAGCGGGTATATCTGGGCTGTCTCCGTGCGGTTGATTTTATCTTCAGCCTGCCGGAGTTCGATGGCAGCAATATTGTTGTGATGGGTGGCAGCCAGGGTGGTGCCCTCTCGATCGTTACCGCTGCATTGGACAGCAGGATAAAAGGGTTGGTGGCCTTCTATCCGGCCCTGGCCGATCTGACAGGCTATCTCCATAACCGTGCCGGTGGATGGCCGCATCTCTTCAACGAAGCAAACCTGGCATTCAACAATTTACCCAGGAAGATCGAGACCAGCAAATATTACGATGTGGTCAATTTTGCCCGCCACCTGAAGGTGCCCGGTTTCTATTCGTGGGGTTTCAACGACGTAACCTGTCCACCTACCTCCACCTACTCGGCATATAACGTGATCACGGCTCCGAAAACGCTTTATCTGGCAGAGGAGACGGGGCACTGGACATATCCCGAACAGTGGAGTAAAGCCACCACATTCGCCTTGAAGTTGTTGGGGAGATAGTTATTTCCAGTTCTTGTGCACCAGCTCTCGATCCAGGCCGCTTTTGCGACCCATTTCCCGCCTGCTTGCCAAAAGGGATAAATGAGAGAATAGCTCGCTGAATCTGTTCCCGCAGAAGAGCTTTATCATATCCAGCTCTGGTGCACAAGAACCTATTTTTGAGTATCGTTTTCCTTTATCTCCTCGAAATCGACGTCGATGGCCTCTGCTGTTTCGAAACTACGTTTCTGATAATCGAGAATGCGCTCCTCCTGTCTTTCCGGTTCGCTCTTCGGTTGGTTCCGGTACCGGCTGTAGGGGTTGTTCCGGGGTTTTCGTCTGGTTCCAAAGATTGCACGACCCAGGAAGTTGAATATCATGTAGATTATTGAAAAGATCAGTAAGACTTTTATCAGAAAACCCATTTTTTTATTCTGTTGTTTCAAAATATACTATTTGTAAAGATTCTCTCCTTTTCTCATCGAGAAGAGTGAGATGACAATGTAGGCCAGGATACCCCAGGCAACTCCCTTGATTCCCCAAAACACCACACAGCCGGTCATTATGACGATAAGTAGCAGTTGCCTTTCGTTTCCCTTGATCTTCATGCTCTTTATCTTCAGGGAGAACATGGGAATTTCGGAGATCATCAGCAGCGAAAGTACCAGAATCAATCCCGCCGTCAGGTAGAGATAGAACCCGTTGGTGCCGGCAGCGAGACAGGTACCGCAGACATAGCTTACCCAAAAGAGCCCGTTTGCCGGTGTGGGCAGACCGAGAAAGGAGGTGGTCTGGCGGTCGTCGATATTGAACTTGGCCAGCCTGTATGCCGAGAAGAGCGGGATCAGGAAAGCGAGATAGGGTATAACGGGCTCAAACCGCGAGAGGAGATCGGGTAGAAGCGTGTGGTCCTGCAAAAGTTTGAAGACGGCAGTAGCAGGGGCAAGACCAAAACTGACCAGATCGGCCAGCGAGTCGAGCTCCACCCCCATCTTCGAGGCAACACCCAGTGATCGGGCGGCCAATCCGTCGAAGAAGTCGAAGAGTGCCGCAACGGCAACCCAGATGACGACTGCGGTAAAATCTCCCCGGAACGCCATGGTAATGGCTATGCACCCGGAGAACAGGTTGAGGAGTGTGAGGATATTAGGAATCTCTTTTTTCATGACTCTCTTCTCTTTGTGGCAGTCGTGCCAGCAACGATTCGTTGGCACGGACCTCATCGCCAATCTGGACCAGGATCTCACTGTCGAGAGGCAGAAAGAGATCCATGCGGGAACCCAGCTTGATGAACCCGAGGCGGTCGCCGATGTGGTAAAACTCTCCCTCCCTGACATAGGTTACGATCCGGCGAGCTACGGCTCCGGCTATCTGCCGGGTGAGCACCCGATGTCCATCGGGTGTTTCGATGATGATATTGCTTCGTTCGTTCTCGTGGCTCGATTTGGGGAGGAATGCCGCATGGAAATTACCCTCCTGGTGTGAATAGTGTACAACTTTTCCGGTGACAGGTATCCAGTTTGAGTGGGCGTTGAAGAACGACATGAAGATCGATATCTGTATTCGCTCCTCGTTGAAGAAATCCTTTTCGAAAGTCTTTTCAATCACCACTATCTTACCGTCGGCAGGAGCATTGACATAACCGAGCAGGTCTCCTTCGTAAACACGACTTGGCTTCTTAAAGAAATTCAACATCAATGCATAGACAACTACCGAAACAAACAGGAGAATAAATGTAACCAGGCTCTCGGGGAAAAACCGGAACATCAATCCGTTTAGCAATACCAGAATAATCGTCGTTAAGAGTAGTGTCTTCCTTCCTTCTTTGTGAATAAGCATGATGTAAATAATTTAAATCGAATCGGTTGCGAAATATCTCTTCTGGAAGTCGGAATCGATGGGTTGACCATCCTGCTGGTTGTCGGAGCCATTGCCAGCTTCGCCGACCTGTTTCCGGTACTTTTCCGGCACATACTCCTCCCATATCTCCTTGTCGAGATATGGCACGATGGCGGGGACAACAACACGAATCCTGTCGTAGAAAAAGGACTCTCTCTTTATTTGTGGTTTAATCAGTCTCTCGTTGACGTCGAGCATCAGCACCAGGTTGAGCAGGATACTCAATACAACGGCGGTTGTCCCGATCGAGACCACACTTCCAGCCAACCGGTTGATGAAATTGAGGTTTACCGACTCGAACAGTTTCTGTATAACCATACCTGCCAGCGATACCACTGCTGCTATGGCCAGAAAGGCCAACGCATAGGAGAGTACGTGGAGCGCTTGAGGGGAGAGATCGACAACTCCCTCGAGGTGGGGTTTAATGTTGACAGCTACCCTTCCGGCAAAAACAGCGGCCAAAACGACGGTAGCCAAACCGACAAGCATCATGATCAAGCCCTTCCGGTATCCGTCTACAAATGCGGCAAGCAGGGAGATCAGCACGATGAGGTCAAACCAGTTCAACATAAGTAATCGATGTTTATCTTCTCGGCTTCAATTGTTTCGTTTAGAAAAAGGGAGGCCAGATCCACGAACTTGCCGGGCAGATCGGTAGTGAAATAGTTAACGGTACCATTCACTGAGCACCTCTTCTCAATTTCGGGGTGTCGATGCAGATAATCCTTCAGGCTTTCGGCTACATGTCTCCCTTGCGAGATTACCCTGATCTCCCTCCCTTTGGGCAGAAACTCTATTATCTTGTCGATCAGGAGAGGATAGTGGGTGCAGCCCAGGATGATGGTGTCGATCAGGTCATCCTTTCTCAGAAGGTTGTCGATATGCTGTTTGATAAAATAGTCGGCTCCTGGCTTGTCGAACTCGTTGTTTTCCACCAGCGGAACCCACATGGGACAAGCCTCGGCCGACACCTTCAGGTGGGGGTAAAGCTTTGCAATCTCAATCTCGTATGATCCCGATATGACAGTTCCGGTTGTTCCGAACAGACCGACATGCCCGTTCTTGGTGAATCGGGCGACAGACTCTACCGTTGGCCGGATTACACCGAGTACCCTTCTCGACGGATCGATCTTGGGTAGATCTACCTGCTGTATGGTGCGCAGCGCTTTAGCCGACGCCGTGTTGCAGGCCAGGATGACCAGGCGGCAGTTCTGTTCGAAGAACCAGGTTACAGCGTCGCGCGTGAATCGGTAAACCGCATCGAACGATCGATTTCCGTATGGTGCCCGTGCATTGTCGCCCAGGTAAATGTAATCGTATTGAGGCAGCAACGACCGTATCTCTGACAATACGGTAAGCCCGCCATATCCAGAATCAAAAATTCCGATTGGCGATTGTTGTTGTTCAGTATCCCCTGTCACACCTATCTGACGATATTGCGTTTAGTTGATTCCCAACTTTGCCTTTACCAGCGGATTGGCATCCACTGCAACAGGATTGACAAAAGCAATTCCCGGGTTGGCCAGGTCATAGATAACCGTGAAATTCTGTTCGATGCCTACCTGATGGATTGCCTCGGAGATTTGCTGTTTTAGCGGTTCGAGCAGCGCATTTTCCTGCTGTTCGATATCTTGCTGGGCCAGCTGCATAAATTGCTGCATCTTGTTCTCCAGTTCTGTCAGCTCCTGCATGCGGCGCAACTTTATGTTTTCGGCAAGTGAGCCCTGATAGGTGATGTAATCTGAATATTTCTTGTTATATTCGTTCTGCATCAGCTCAAGCTCCTTCTTGTAATTTTCGCTCAATGCGATGAGCTGTTGCGTAGCCGCCTCCTTGGCAGGAAAAGCACTCAATAGTTCGGTTGTATTCACGTAAGCAACAGTTACTTGTGGGTCCTGAGCAAATAGGGTGGAGCTCAGTAACAAAAACAGAACACTCAAGCTTAACAACGTTGTCTTGTTCATAATAACCATGTTTTTTAGACGTAAATAATTTTGGTTAGAACAACATAACCGCGTTGGCAATTGTAATTCTTCCCCGTGTGTTTTAGCCGCATCCCGCTTCCTGCAGGATGCGGCTAAGTAAAAGGAATTAAAATTACAATGTCAACTGGTTATGTGTCATATTTTATAGTGTTTTCTTCACTTCAACCTCCTCGTATGATTCGATAATGTCTCCTACCTTGATGTCGTTGAAGTTCTTGATGCTGATACCGCACTCGTATCCTGCTGTAACCTCCTTGACATCTTCCTTGAAACGTTTCAGTGAATCCAATTCGCCGGTAAAGATAACAATTCCGTTTCGAATTAGACGAATTTTGTTGGTGCGTTTTATTTTACCGTCGCGAACCATTGAACCGGCTACGGTACCAACCTTGGTGATCTTGAAGACGTCGAGTACCTCAACGTTTGCCGTGATCTCTTCCTTGATCTCGGGCGAGAGCATGCCCTCCATGGCGGCTTTCACCTCTTCGATTGCATCGTAGATAATGGAGTACAACCGGATGTCGACTCCCTGTTTCTCAGCTTCGCGTCTTGCGCCCAGCGAGGGACGGACCTGGAAGCCGATAATGACCGCATCTGACGCTGCGGCGAGGGTGACGTCAGATTCAGAGATCTGACCCACAGCCTTGTGGATGACATTCACCTGTATCTCTTCTGTCGACAGTCGGATAAGCGAATCGGAGAGAGCTTCAACCGAGCCGTCAACATCACCCTTCACGATAATGTTCAGCTGCTGGAAGTTTCCAATGGCTATCCTGCGTCCGATATCGTCGAGGGTAAGCATCTTCTGCGTACGGAGCGACTGTTCGCGTTGCAGCTGTTCACGGCGTGCCGCAATGTTGCGGGCCTCCTGGTCGCTATCCATCACGTTGAAGGTGTCGCCGGCCTGTGGTGCACCGTTCAATCCAAGCACAAGCGCCGGTTCAGACGGTCCTGCTTCGGTGATTTTCTGATTGCGTTCGTTGAACATCGCCTTCACCCTCCCGTAGTAGGTTCCGGCCAGCAACACATCTCCCTGCCTGAGGGTTCCGTTCTGTACCATTACGGTGGCCACATAACCCCGCCCCTTGTCGAGCGACGACTCCACGATGGAGCCGGATGCCTTCCTGTTGGGGTTGGCCTTCAGGTCGAGGAGGTCGGCCTCCAGCAGTACTTTCTCGAGCAGCTCGTTAATGCCGATCCCCTTCTTGGCTGAGATCTCCTGCGACTGGTACTTTCCACCCCAATCTTCCACCAGGTAATTCATTTCGGCCAGACGCTCCTTGATCTTCTCAGGGTTTGCTCCAGGCTTGTCGATCTTGTTGATGGCGAAAACGATGGGAACCCCGGCTGCACCTGCATGGTTTATAGCCTCGATGGTCTGGGGCATGACGTTGTCGTCGGCTGCCACAATAATGATGGCCACGTCGGTCATCTTGGCGCCTCGGGCACGCATGGCGGTAAATGCTTCGTGACCCGGCGTGTCGAGGAAGGTGATCTTCCTGCCGTCGGGCAGTTTTACGTTGTAGGCACCGATATGCTGGGTGATACCTCCGGCCTCTCCTTCAATGACGTTGGTATTACGGATACTGTCGAGCAGCGACGTCTTTCCGTGGTCGACGTGCCCCATGACAGTTACAATGGGCGGACGAGGCTGCAGATCGCTGGGATCATCCTCCTCTTCGGTGATCGCCTCGATCACGTCGGCACTCACAAACTTGGTCTTGAAGCCGAACTCGTCGGCGACAATATTGATGGTTTCCGCATCCAGACGTTGGTTGATGGCCACCATGACACCCAGGTTCATACAGGTGGCGATGACACTGGTTACGGGAACATCCATCATGTTCGCGAGGTCGTTGGCTGTAACGAACTCGGTAAGCTGCAATACCTTGCTTTCGCGTTCCTGCTGCTTGATCTCTTCACGTTGACGCTGCGAGATCGCTTCCCGTTTTTCGCGGCGATATTTTGCACCACCCTTTCCTCCACGCTTTTCGGTGAGCCGGGCAAGTGTCTCCTTGATCTGCTTTTGAACATCCTCTTCGCTTACTTCCGCTTTTATCGGTTTGCGGAGGACCTTCTTGTCACGACGGAAGTTTTCGCCATGTGCTCCAGCCTTCTCTAAGTTGACTTTGCCTTTGTCGATCCGTTTGCGTTTTTTCTTCTTGCTATCTTCCTCGGCTGTATCGACAACACCTTTCTTCTTCTCTTTCTCCTCGATCGACTCCTTCTTCAGGCTTTTTACAGCCTCTTCCTTGGCTTTCCGGGCATTTTGCTCCTTTTCACGCTCCAGACGTTCTTTTTTTCGCTGAGCCCTCGATTTGCGGGGAGGACGGGTCCTGTCGTTGATCGATTCCAGGTCGATGGAACCCTTAACCACGATATTGGGCTCTTTCAGTTCCTTGTGAATGCGGAATACCTCATCGCCTCTCTTCTCCAGTTGGGGAGCTGCTGTTTCCTGTTCCGAGATCTCCTCTGCTGCCGGAAGTTCAACCTGCTCTTCAACGCTCTTCTCCTCTTCCTGTACCACCGGGGTCTCAACGGCAGGAGTTTCCGGTTCCACTACTGTCTCGTCGTGCGGAACAACAACGGTCTCTTCTGGCTTTGCCGGTTGTGGAGTCTCCTTTTCCACCTCGGGAGTCTCCTTCTCTTCAGGTTCTTCTCTCTTGGGTTCAATGGGGACTTCAACTTTAATCTCTTCCGGTGACGCCTCAGCCTCCTTCTTCGTTTTTTTGTTCTCATCGAGTTCGATGCTTCCAACAACGTTGATTTTGGGCTTCAGGCTATCGGGGATCTCCGTTCTGATGGTCTCTTTTTCGACTTTCTTCCGGGGTTTTTCAATGATCTCGTACCCTTCGATGGCAATCGTTTCCCGTTTGTCATCTTTCCGGTGCATCCTTTCGAGATTTTCAATGGCCTCTTTCTTGATCTTCTTGTCCTTGCTGAATTCGGCAACCAACAAATTGTACTGTTCCTCCTCAATCTTCGTATTCGGATTTGCTTCAACAGTAATTCCTTTCTTGTGCAAAAATTCAACCAGGGTGTTGATCCCTACATTTAAATTCCGAGCTACTTTACTTAATCTTTCAGCCATATAGTTGAGTTTGTCCTTTCTTAATTTATTGGTTATTGAACGGTTGTAACAGTCTTGTTATTCCGGATTCTCGTCGCTATTCTCTTCATCTTCAAATTCGTAACGAAGAATTCTGAGTACTTCGTCAACAGTGTTCTCTTCCAGGTCTGCCTCCTTGATCAGTTTCTCGCGCGGCAGGGCCAGTACGTTCTTTGCAGTTGAGCAACCGATCCGTTTGAGCTGGTCGATTACCCATCCGTCTATCTCGTCGCGGAATTCGTCCAGATAGATATCCTCTTCGTCGAAGTCATCGATCTCCCTGAAAACTTCAATGTTGTATCCGGTAAGCATCGATGCCAGTTTGATGTTTGCTCCACCCTTGCCGATGGCCAGCGAAACTTCCTCGGGATAGAGGAATACTTCGGCACGGCGCTCCTCCTCCTTGATGGAGATGGAGTTGATCTTTGCCGGGCTGAGCGCCCGCTGGATAAAGAGGCTGGTATTGTTCGTGTAGTTGATTACGTCGATGTTCTCGTTTCGGAGCTCACGAACAATGCCGTGGATACGGAAACCTTTCATTCCCACGCAGGCACCCACCGGATCGATTCGGTCGTCGTATGCCTCCACAGCCACCTTGGCCCGTTCTCCGGGAATACGGGCGATAGCTTTGATGGTGATCAGTCCGTCGTTAATCTCGGGAATCTCCATTTCGAACAGCCGTTCGAGGAATACGGGCGATGTCCGCGAAAGAATGATCTTGGGGTTGTTGTTCTTGTTCTCCACGCGGGCAACAATAGCACGGACATGCTCTCCCTTGCGGAAAAAATCGCTGGGGATCTGTTCCGTTTTGGGAAGGATCAGTTCGTTATGTTCATCGTCGAGCAGCAGCAACTCTTTTTTCCAGACCTGATAGACCTCACCCGTTACAATCTCGCCAACCTTCTCCTTGTACTTGTTGTAGAGGTTGTCCTTCTCCAGTTCCAGGATCTTTGAAGCCAACGTCTGGCGAAGGTTCAGTATCGTCCTCCTCCCGAAATCTTCCAGCTGGAGCTCGTCGGTGACCTCTTCCCCAACCTCGAATTCGGGGTCGATTTTATGCGCTTCAGTCAGACTGATCTCCATGTTGGGATTCTGGAGCTGGTCGTCCTCGACAACCACCCGGTTGCGCCAGATCTCCAGGTCGCCCTTGTCGGGATTGATGATGATGTCAAAATTCTCATCAGTACCCACCGATTTGGCAATCACGCTTCTGAATGACTCTTCAAGCACACTGATCATGGTGGCCTTGTCAATATTCTTCAGCTCGTTGAATTCTGAGAATGTATCTATTAGGCTGATTGTTTCCTTCTTTTTGCCCATATGCTAATTTTTTGATTCGGTTTTGTTTCGATTTCTCCTTTGCTGATTTATAACTTTTTCCAATCTAAAACTTGATGACGTATTTTGTATGTTTTATCTCGTCGTAACTGAGGGTCTGCTCCTCCGTTACGGCAGTTTTTCGTTTTGCTCCCTCCAGCTTGACCATTTTTGTAACCTCGATGGTGAAGGTCTCGCCGGTTGACGCCTTAAGGGTACCCTTCAGCTTTTCGCCTTTACGGGTAAGCACCTCGACCTCTTTTCCCTCGTATTTCCTGTATTGACGTGGGGTCTTGAGGGGGGATGTCAATCCGGCAGATGTGACTGTCAGTTCGAAATCCTCCGCGTCACGGTCGAGTCTCGACTCGATGTGGCGGCTCAGCTCCACGCAGTTGTCGATATTGACGCCGTTATCGTTGTCAATTTCGACCGTGATGGTTCCCCCGGGGCTAACCGTGACATCCACCAGGTAGTCGGATGAGTCCTTCAGAAACTCCTCGGCAATTATTTTAATCTCTTCTCTCTCCATTGATACGTGTAGGCAGACAAACAAAAGAGGAGCAAACCAGTGCTCCCCTCGTCATTTACCGATACAAAGATATTATTTTCTAATGGATTGACAAAATCTTTGGTCTTTTTTTCTATGGTTAAATGAAAAAAATGGCAGGAGGCCATCGCTGGTTATGGAGAGGAAAACAAAAAGAGTGGTTCTGATGTTAAATGAGCATTGAAACAGGTTTGGAATGGCCCGGTTTTTGATACCTGATATCGGCCGGCCTGCTGTGCCGTTTGAAATAAAAAAATCATGAAACCAATTAAACAACCAACAATGAAGAAATTAACGTACATGCTATTGGCCGTTATGGGAATTACTCTTTCGAGTTGCGGCTACAACACGATGGTGAATAAGCAGGAGAGCGTAAACTCGCAATGGGCAAATGTGGAGAATGCCTATCAGCGGCGTGCCGATTTGATCCCCAACCTGGTGGCAACTGTCAAGGGGTATGCCGAACATGAACAGGAGACCTTTGCGCAGGTTACCGAAGCCCGTGCCAAAGCCACCCAGATGAAGGTGGATCCGGAGAACCTGACCGAAGAGGCTATCCGGCAGTACCAGCAGGCACAGGGTCAGCTGGGTTCGGCCATCGGACGTTTGCTCCTTATTCAGGAGAACTATCCCGAACTGAAGGCAAACCAGAACTTCTTGGCCCTTCAGGATGAACTGGCAGGTACCGAGAACCGGATTTCGGTGGAGCGAAACAGGTTCAACCAGGCGGCACAGGACTACAACGCCTATATCCGCCAGTTTCCCCGCGTAATCTATGCCGGATGGTTTGGCTTTAAGCCGAAAGGGTACTTCCAGGCTGCTCCCGGAGCAGAAACGGCGCCAAAAGTTGAGTTTTAATTGAACTCCAAAATAAAATCGCGACCATGCTGACCCCCCAGGAATCAGACCGTGTAGTTGAGTCGATCCGCTCTGCCGAGAAGAGTACTTCCGCCGAAATCCGCGTCTGCATTGCCAGAAAATGCAAGTGCGATCCGTTGGAGGCCGCCTTGAAGAAATTCAGGCAATTGAGGATGGAGGAGACAGCATTGCGTAATGCCGTGCTGATTTACGTTGCACCCGACAGCCACAAGGCTGCAATCCTTGGTGATGCTGGAATCAGCAAGATTGCCGGAGCCGGCTTCTGGGACGAGGTGCTCGAGGAGATGATCTCCCTCTTCAAGGATGGGGACATTTGCGGCGGTATCTGCCGGGGGGTGGAAAAGGCGGGTGAGTTGATGAAAAACTGTTTTCCGGTATCGGAGAGCGATGTGAACGAATTGAACAATGATGTTGTTTGGGATGAAGAGTAAACTTGTCTTGTTTTTGGCGCTCTTTCTGCTTTCGTTGAATCTTCCGGCGCAGGATGTTCCTGACCCGGTCTATCCCTACCGTCTGGTGAATGATTTTGCGAATCTCTTCTCCTCTGCCGAGAGGGAGGCGCTGGAGCAACGGCTGCTTGCCTATAATGATTCGACATCGACCCAGATCTACGTGGTCACTGTCAATGATCTGGGGGGCTATCCGGCATCGGATTACGCATTTGTGCTGGGTGAAAAATGGGGAATCGGGCAAAAGGGAAAGGATAATGGGCTGTTGATCCTCTTAAAGCCAAAAATCGGGAAGAGCAGGGGGGAGGCATTCATTGCTACCGGATATGGGCTGGAAGCTTTCATCAATGATGCTTTTGCCGGAAGGATTGTCCGTGACGCCATGATTCCCTATTTTCAGGAGAATGACTATTTTGGAGGAGTAAATGCTGCCGTTGATGTGATTATCGGACGGTTATCGGGGGAGTTTGATGCCGATGCCGCCGGAAAGGAGGCATTTCCTCTCCTGGAAATCGTGTTGCTTCTCGTGATTGTGCTCATACTGCTCTCGCTCTTTTCGAAAGGAGGAGATCAGCACATTGACGGTGACGGGCATCACAGAAGAGGCGGTGGGCCGATCTTTTTTCCTCCATTCGGCGGAGGCGGTGGTTCCAGTTTTGGTGGCGGCTTCGGCGGAGGCGGTTTTGGTGGCGGCTTCAGTGGCGGCGGTGGTGGAAGATTTGGCGGAGGCGGTGCGGGAGGCAGCTGGTGATATGGAGAAGCTGATAACTGTTCTCGGGCCTACTGCCAGCGGTAAAACCGCTTTTGCTGCTCATCTCGCCGCACGGCTCGACGGGGAGATTATCAGTGCCGACTCGCGCCAGGTTTATCGTGGAATGGATATCGGTACGGGAAAGGATCTTGCCGATTACCGGGTGGCGGGGAGGCAGGTTCCGTATCACCTGATAGATATCCGGGATGCGGGCGACAAGTACACGCTGTTCAATTACCAGCACGATTTTCACGCCGCATACCGCGACATCTTGTCGCGTAACAAGGTGGCGATACTGTGCGGTGGAACAGGACTCTATATCGAGTCTGTCCTGAAGGGTTACCATTTACCCGATGTGCCTGAAAACAAGGAGTTGCGAAAAAGGCTGGAGGAGAAGTCGCTGGAGGAGCTTACACAGCTCCTGGCTTCATACCGGCCACTGCATAACACTACGGATACCGATACGAAAAAACGGGCGATCCGGGCGATCGAAATTGCCGATTACCAGCTCAGGCATCCGGTTTCGCAGAGAGATTATCCACCAGTCGACAGCCTCATTATCGGGCTGGATATCGACCGGGAATCGCGACGAAAGAAGATAACTGACCGGCTGAAAAGGAGGCTCGATGAAGGCATGGTTACCGAAATTGAATCCCTGCTCAGGCAGGGTGTTTCTCCGGATGATCTCATCTATTACGGGCTGGAGTATAAGTTCGTAACCCTCTATGCAATTGGCCGGATCAGTTTCGAGGAGATGTTTTCACAACTTGAGATTGCGATACATCAGTTTGCCAAGCGACAGATGACCTGGTTCCGGGGCATGGAGCGGCGCGGCTTCACCATCCATTGGCTCGATTCCGCTCTCCCCATGGAAGAGAAGCTGGAAAGGGCACTCGACATTATCCGGAATTGCTGAATTTATTGCCCGGTAGATTCTCCAAAAGTCGGCAAAAAATTGTATTTTTGCCGACATCATTTTTCACACCGTTAAATTGAAAATCCAATGATCAAAGGTCAATTCCCCGTAGAAAAGTTTCATTCGCTGGAAACGCCCTTCTACTATTACGATATGGATCTGTTGCGTCGGACGCTGATGGCAATAAGAAAGGAGATCGAAGGCAAGAATTATATCGTCCATTATGCCCTCAAAGCCAACGCCAATCCAAGAATATTGCGTGAAATAGCTTCCTGCGGCTTTGGTGCAGACTGTGTAAGCGGAAACGAAATCCTCAGGGCGCTGGAGTGTGGGTTTCCCGCCTCCAGGATAGCTTTTGCCGGAGTGGGGAAGACTGACAAGGAGATCAGGATCGGACTCGATAACGATATCTTCTGTTTTAATGTGGAGTCATTGCCCGAGCTGGAAGCCATTGAAGAGCTTGCATCAGGGGGTGGCCGTAATGCGCGTATTGCGCTGAGGATCAATCCTAATGTGGATGCCCATACCCATCGCTACATCACTACCGGGATGGAAGAGAACAAGTTTGGTCTCAATGAGGCCGATTTGCCGAAGGCGCTTGACATGATTGCAGGAAGCAACCATCTTCAGCTGATCGGAATGCACTTCCATATCGGATCGCAAATTACAGATATGTCGTCATTTGAAGATCTTTGTGTGAAGGTGGTGGAGCTGGAGGAGTGGTTCTCCCGCCAAGGTGTGTCGTTCGATGTCATCAACGTTGGCGGAGGGTTGGGAATCAATTACCACCATCCCAACCATTGCCCTGTTGCAGATTTTGAAGCCTATTTCAGGCTGTTTGGCAAGTATCTGAAGCTTCGCGAGGGGCAGTCGCTCCACTTTGAGCTGGGGCGTTCCCTTGTAGCTCAGTGCGGATCGCTTATTGCCCGGACTACCTATGTGAAGGAGGGGGTCAGCAAGAAGTTCCTGATCACCGATGCTGGCATGACCGATCTGATACGTCCTGCGCTTTACCAGGCTTTTCACCATATCGAGAATATCAGTTCGGATGACGAGTATGAGACATATGATGTTGTTGGTCCTGTCTGTGAGTCGAGTGATGTCTTTGGTGAGGGAGTTTCGCTGAATCGGGCGAAGCGGGGTGATCTTATCGCAATCCGTTCTGCCGGGGCCTACGGTGAAACGATGGCATCGATGTACAATTGTCGCGCTTTACCCGGCGCTTATTTCTCTGATACGTTATAGCTATGGATTTTTTTCATTTTCTTACTTTTGATTTTTCATTTCCTGTTTGGGTGATTCTGGCGTCGGCACTCTTCTTCTTCACGATACAGCTGGTTTATTACCTGTTGATTTACAGGGTGCCTTATCTCTATGAGCGGAAAAGAGACAAGAGACCGCACGATTCGGGAACTCTGCCGCCCGTATCGGTCATCATTGCATCGAAGAATGAGTCGGAAAATCTGGCAAGATTCCTTCCTGCCATATTGGATCAGGATTACCCCGATTTTGAGGTGATCGTCGTGAATATGGGATCAACTGACGAGACGGATATGGTGCTCAAAACGCTCAGCCTGAAGTATAGCCATCTCTATTACACTTACGTTCCGGCCGAAGCAGAAGATGTAAATATGAAGAAGCTCGCACTGACAATTGGGATTAAAGCTGCAAATCACGACTTGCTGCTGTTTACCGAGGCATATTGCGAGCCTGCTTCCGATAGATGGATCAGGGAGTTTGCCGCCGAATTCGTGAAGGGAAATGAGATCGTGTTGGGATTCTGTAAGTTGAAGATGGCAAAACATATTGCGATGCGGAAATTCATTCTTTACGACAACATGATCCAGGGGTTGAAGTACCTCTCATTGGCAATTCTTGGCAAGCCATTCATGGGAATCGGCAGGAACCTGGCCTACAAAAAAGAGATCTTTTTCGAAGAGAAGGGGTACTCATCGGTGTTGAACATCGATGAGGGCGAGGACGACCTATTTATCAACAGAATTGCCCGGAAAAACAGGGTGGGTGTAGTGGTGTCACCTGAAAGCATGACGCAAAGTGATGTGGTAGACAACTTTTTGACATGGAGAGCCTTGAAACATAAATATCTTTATACCAAGCAGTTTTACAAAGGGGGCTCCTCGCTCATTTTCGGGTTTGAAACCTTCTCGAAATACCTGTTTTACCTTTCGGTTATTGCCGGAATAGTATACGGCGTCTATGTGGGTAACCTCCCGGCTGTCGTGCTCCTCCTCCTGTTGCTGATTATCCGTTTTGCCGTCCAGTTATTTGTATTGGGAAAAAGCAGCCGGATGCTGGATGCCGGGAAGTA
Organism: Petrimonas mucosa; assembly: GCF_900095795.1. Classification (NCBI taxonomy): domain Bacteria; kingdom Pseudomonadati; phylum Bacteroidota; class Bacteroidia; order Bacteroidales; family Dysgonomonadaceae; genus Petrimonas; species Petrimonas mucosa. The sequence goes on along the minus strand of NZ_LT608328.1, from coordinate 3,189,337 downwards.
CCACCTCGATCTGCTCTTTTTTGATCTGTTTCAACCCTTTAATAATTTTAAATTCTGGAAGTATGCCAACAAAAGGAAAAAGTTGAAGAAGTAGATCGATGAAATGGAGGGTGTGTGCTGCTGACAATGTGACATGTAAGAATATTGAAATCGTATGTTTCACGGTTAAAGCAGGTTAATCGCTTCATCTTTTTGTTAAAAGAGTTGAAAACGGACGATTGCGATAAACCCTTGTACATTTTTTGTTTCTACATTTGTGTAAGTGTTAAAATTAAAACCTAATTGACAAGCATATGAATACTGGAAATGTAAAAAGCATTACAACAATCGTTGTTGTTGCCATACTCAGTTCAGTCATAACCCTTTTCGGGTACAATGCCATTTCGAAGAACAGCCCGAAAGGAGTTATATCTCCTGCCGTGAATATCGGTACGAATGAATATGCAGACTCTTTTGACCAGGATAAGAGTGTAAAATTGGCCAGCCTGACCACCCAGCAGGGTTATCCCGATTTTACGGAGGCTGCCGCCAAATCGGTAAACGGCGTTGTTCACGTAAAGGTCAAGTCTATCAGCCAACAGCAATATATGAATCCGTTCGACTTCTTCTTCGGCTTTGGCGAACGGAACATGCAACCTCGTGAACAGATCGGTTTCGGTTCGGGAGTAATCATTTCGAAGGATGGGTACATCATCACCAACAATCACGTTGTGGAAGGTGCCACCGAGGTGACGGTATCACTGAACGACAACAGGGAGATGACGGCCAAGGTAATCGGAACTGATCCGCAAACCGATATTGCACTACTCAAAATTGAGGGAGACGACTTCCCTTACCTCACTTTTGGAAATTCCGATGCCTTGCAGGTGGGAGAGTGGGTCCTTGCCGTAGGCAATCCTTTCAACCTCACATCGACCGTAACCGCCGGTATCGTTAGTGCCAAGAATCGGGGCAACATTGTCGGCGGAAACCTGAGCATTCAATCGTTTATCCAGATCGATGCGGCAGTTAACAGGGGAAACAGTGGCGGTGCCCTGGTGAATACAAAAGGCGAGCTGGTAGGAATCAATACGGCAATCTTCTCCCAATCGGGCGACTTCAACGGACTTGCTTTTGCGGTTCCTATCTCAATTGCCGGCAAGGTGGCCGCAGACCTGAAACAGTACGGGGCTGTACAACGGGCCGTGCTTGGTATCCAGGCCCCCAACATTGATGTTGTCAGGAGACAGGATCCCGAAAGAGCCAGGGAGTTGTCGCAAATCGTCGGTGTTCTGGTAGAAGATTTTGGAGACAGGAGTGCTGCTAAGGCTGCCGGTTTGGAAAAAGGCGATATCATCAAGGCGATCAACAACGTGCATATCCGCAATTTCGCCGAGTTACAGGATCAGCTCAGCAGATACCGTCCCGGTGATAAAGTGAAGGTGACGGTAGAGAGAAACGGAAAGGAACACTCTTATACGGTTGAACTGAAGAATGATGCCGGCAACACCGAAATTCAGCGCAGCGCAGACAACATGAGCGTGCTGGGTGCCACATTCAATGAAATTCCCGCTGCCAGAAAACGGCAACTTGGTATCAATAGCGGGGTAGAAGTGTCGAGCGTAACCAGTAACGGCCTCTTCCGCAAGGAGGGGATAAACAAGGGATTCATCATCATGCGGGTGAACAATACGCCTGTGAACAGCGAGAGCGATATTGCCAACATCGTTTCAAACGTAAGCAGAACCAGTCAGGACAAAGTGATTCTGATTGCCGGGTTTTACCCGAACGGAAGAACCCAATATATCGCGATTGACCTGTCTCAGGGTGGAAAGTAGAGTGCTCAGTTAATTAAAGTTAATAGGCGGTTTTTGCTGTAACAAAAACATGCCGATGTGTGTTTCTATAGCAAAGGGTTTGGAGGGATCCAAATCCTTCGCTGTTAAACGCAAAAGCAATAAAGTGTTAAATGATAATTCTCTTATTGCAAAAAAAAGAGTAACTTTGCACCCCATTTTAGTAGTAAAAGCATAAGGTATAATAGATGAGACAATTAAAGATTACAAAATCGATTACAAATCGTGAAAGCGCTTCTTTAGATAAATACCTCCAGGAGATTGGCAGGGAAGACCTGATAACCGTGGAGGAGGAAGTGGAATTGGCTCAAGCAATCAAGAAAGGTGACAGGAAAGCTCTTGAAAAGCTGACGCGGGCCAATTTGCGGTTTGTTGTGTCTGTAGCAAAACAATACCAAAACCAGGGACTCAGTTTGCCCGACCTGATCAATGAGGGCAATCTGGGACTGATTAAGGCCGCTGAAAAGTTCGACGAGACCCGGGGGTTCAAATTCATCAGTTACGCCGTCTGGTGGATCCGCCAATCTATTTTGCAGGCACTGGCAGAACAGTCGCGTATAGTGAGGCTGCCGCTCAATCAGGTGGGTTCATTGAACAAGATCAGCAAGGCTTTCCAGAAATTCGAACAGGAGAATGAACGACGCCCATCGGCAGAGGAGCTGGCTCAGGAGCTTGACCTCTCTGTTGAAAAAGTGACCGACTCGTTGAAGGTTTCCGGTCGCCACATCTCGATGGATGCACCCTTCGTGGAGGGTGAGGACAACAGCCTGCTGGATGTCCTCGTGAACGACGACGCGCCAGTAGCAGACAGAACCCTGATAAACGAATCGTTGCAGAAGGAGATCGACCGCGCATTGGCAACCCTTACCGAACGTGAAAGCGATATTATCAAGATGTTCTTTGGAATAGGATGCCAGGAGATGACGCTGGAAGAGATTGGTGACAAGTTTCAACTCACCCGTGAGCGTGTACGACAAATAAAAGAAAAAGCGATTAGAAGATTGCGTCAGGACTCGAGGAGTAAACTGTTAAAAAGTTATTTGGGTTGAGACCTCTTCGGGTTCGCTACAAAATGTGGAAAAATACCCAAAATCAGGACTTTTTTAGCAATTTTCCTTGAAAAAACGATTGAGTTTTCGAAATAAGATTTATCTTTGCTGTGATTTCGCTTAATAAAAGCTAATTTTATTGCATTATTATGCTTTTGCGAACATTTTAAAAATACAAATGTTATAAAAAAACTGAGGATCACGCTCAACAGTATTAACTATAGACATTGATTATCGAGTTATTGTAATAAACAAATTTTAATTAGAATTTAGATTTATGAAAAAGTTTAGTTTACTTTTAATTGCGGCTCTTTTTGCATTCGGCATGAGTGCACAGGAAGTACAAAATGTCTCCAACGGTACCGTGTACCTGAAAGACAAGGCCAGCGACCATTGGTATATTGGTCTGGGCGGTGGCACCAACATCTATACCACAAAAGCTGAAAACGATGCTGATGCAAGCTTTGGCGATCGTCTGGGATGGATGGGCCAGATTGAAATCGGAAGATGGAACTCTCCGGTATGGGGTACCCGTCTTGTTATCGACGGCGGTCACATTAAACACGTTGCCAATGTTCCCGTTGGAGCAGAACAGAACTGGCTGGGCGGTCACCTCGATATCATGTGGAGCCTGACCGACGCGTTGGGCGGTTACAAACCTGGAAGGGTATGGAACCTCGCTCCTTATGCAGGTGTTGGTTACATGTACGGTCTGGATGCAGACTGGAAAAAACCAAATCCTGATGGTGATCTCTTCAAGAACCAGAATCAATCGCTCACTTACAACCTCGGTTTGATCAACAACTTCCGTCTTTCAAGAAGCGTTTCTCTCTTCCTCGAACTGGGTTGGAGAGTACTCCAGGAAACATTTGACGGAAGCGGTATCCAGGGCGATTTCGAATATGATGGCATGTTTACCGGAACTGCAGGTCTCAAATTTGGTTTGGGCGGCAAACAGGAATTCACTCCTGCCGAGTTGATGGACTACAACCTGATCAACGACCTGAACAGCCAGATCAACAGACTGCGTGCTGAAAACGAAAACCTCAGAAAGAGACCGGAATCTTGCCCAGATTGTCCTGAAGTTGCTCCTGCAGTTACTGAAAGCGTATATGTACCGAACGTAGTATTCTTCCGTATCAACTCTTACAAGATCGACAAGGGTCAGCAAGTAAGCGTTTACAACACCGCTGAATACATGAAGGCCAATCCTAACGCTACCGTTAAGATTGTTGCTTATGCAGACAGACAGACCGGTACACCTGCTTACAACCTTGCACTTTCTGAAAAACGTGCTAAAGCTGTTGCAAACGCTCTGACTAACGAGTACGGAATCGACAGCAGCCGCATCTCTATCGACTGGAAAGGCGACACTGAACAGCCTTACGCAGAAAACGACTGGAACCGTGTTGCTATCTTCTTCGCTGAATAATTCAGAAGCAAGAGATATATCAATAAAAAAAGCACCTCAATCGAGGTGCTTTTTTTATTGTAATATTCTGAGCCGGAACCGGTTTTACCGGGTATCCGGTTTTTTTCTTAAGGGGAATCCTCCTTACTCCTTGTGCTTATTGTGTGAATTATTAAAAAAAAGCATCTTGTAATGAACATATGTTCAAAATTATTGTTATTTTTGTAAACGGTTTATAGAAGATTGAACAACCGCATAACACGAGTGAAACAGGTAAAAAATAAAAGTATGCCAAAGATGGATGGAAGCGGTCCTGTCGGACAAGGTCTTGGAACAGGACGGAAATTGGGAAAATGCAGTTTGCTCTCGCCTGAAGAAAAAAAGAAAGAGTTGGGAGTTGGAATGGGTATGCGCCGTAAAGCGGGTGGGAGTGATGGCAACAGAAAACGTAACCATCAATATAAAAAATGAGGTCATCATGCCACGTCCCAAACAAAATCGGAAAATATCCAATCCTCCCCTGATGCAGGGATTCAAGCCGTTTGGTATCCCGCGAAAAATGTTGAAAGAGGTTACTTTGTTGTATGATGAATATGAGGCCATCCGTTTACTGGATTACGAAGGATTGCGTCAGGAACAGGCAGCGGAGCAGATGAACGTATCCCGGCCTACCTTGACGCGCATTTACGAACAGGCCCGCAAAACCATTGCTCAGGCGTTGGTGGAAGGGAACATGGTCAATATTGAGGGTGGCAACGTGCAGTTCGACAGGGAGTGGTTTCGCTGTAGACGTTGTTATAAGTTGGTCGGGGGGAGGGAGAATCATGTTCGTTGCAAGGACTGCAAAATATATGGAAACGACGAGTTGATGCCCATAAATGCAGAAGAGAAATGAACATTGCAGTGCTGTCTGATAATCGGGCAGAGGGTGGATCGCTGGAGACGGAACACGGGCTTTCCCTTTATCTGGAAACTGCGCAATTCAACTGTTTGCTCGATGTGGGTGCTTCCGACCGGTTTATGCGGAATGCCGAAAAGATGAACATTGATATCCGTGCAGTAGATTTTGTATTTATCTCTCACGGGCATGTGGATCATGTGGGCGGCTTGCCTGCTTTCCTCGAATTCAACCAAACTGCACCTGTTTATCTCTCAGGAAATCTGTTGAGGCAACTCTATTACTCCGAACGAAACGGATTTCACCGGATAAGTCTCGAAGCGGATCTTACACCTCATAAAGACCGTTTTGTCTATGTGGAGACGGAAAATCTATTTTTCCGTGAGGTCACCTTGTCTATGGCCTCTTCGAAGCAATATTCCCGTCCCAAAGCAAATCAGGCCTTGTACAAGGATGCCGGAGAAGGAGTTGTTCCGGATGACTTCAATCACGAGCTGATCTTCAGTTTTGGCCATGAAGATCTGTTCGTTTACACCGGTTGTGCACACCGGGGCATCCTGAATATCCTCGATTCCGTTTCGTTGTCCACCGGAAAAAAAGTGGGGACAGTGATGGGTGGTTTTCATTTGCCCGATAGTGAAGAAGGACGGGTGTATGAATCTCCGGATGAAATAGGTTCAATTGCCTCGGCGCTTAAAACGAATTATCCGGAGACCAGCTTCATCACTGGGCATTGCACCGGGGAAAAGGTTTATGAGCGGTTACGTAATCAATTGGGAAATCAACTGAACCGGTTTTACACCGGATACACAACAACAATTAAATAAAAACGGAAGCATGAAAATAGCAGTACCCACAAAAGACAACAATCAAATCGATTCTCATTTCGGACATTGCACATTCTACACTATCTACACTGTGTCTGAAAAGAACGAAATAACGGATAAGCAAATACTCCACTCACCAGCCGGCTGTGGTTGTAAGTCGAATATTGCTTTTGATCTGTCTGATATGGATGTGAAGGTGATGCTTGCCGGTGGTATCGGAGAGGGAGCAATTAACAAGCTTTCATCCTGTAATATACAGGTTATACGGAATTGTCAGGGAGATGTGGATGAATCGGTGAACGCATACCTGACGGGTAACCTGAAAGATGGAGGAGCAAGCTGCCAGTCACACGCGCACGGGAGTCATCACGACTGCAACAGCAACCATAAGGACTAACGGTTATACCAATTGTTCCTGCTGCCGTATCCTGTGGCGTAGCTAAATAGCGTATGGAACTGATTCATTTTTCAATTTCTTCCATGTCGTGCAAATGCAGGTTTAGCGAACGCATCGATATCTGAATCTCCCGAACGCAGATGGCCAGTGAGATGATCAGCAGGATCATTGCAATCCCAAAAATGTAGCCTGCCGCATTATACATCCTTATATAGATAAAAAACATGCTTACCACACAAAGCAGCAGGCTCATTATGCCGAAAATCTGCATACTCTGGATAAGGGTCAGCCTTTTCCGTAAATTGGCAATCTGAGGGAGTGCCACTGCGCTTTTGTCCTCCGTCAGTTTCTCTTTCAGGTTTCTGACCAGCTGTGCATAGGACAAGAAGCGGTTGGTGTAGGCCAGCATCAGCAATGAGATCGCTGAAAACAACAGCGATGGAGTAGTTAAACTTAATTGTTCCATTTTGTCAATATTTAGGTCTTTGTTACTCTTTTACATATACACGTTTCACACGGGGAGAGATCGAAGTGAGAATCTCGTAAGGGATGGTATTTATGCTTTCGGCAACCTCCAATACGGGCAGGTTTTCACCGAAGACCACCACCGTATCGCCTTCCTTGGCATCGATGCCGGTAATGTCGATCATGCAGAGATCCATACATACATTTCCCACGATTGGGGCATATTTGCCGTTGATCCACACTTTCCCGTTTCTGTTCCCGCACTTCCTGTCCAGTCCGTCGGCATAACCGATGCGTATCGTGGCAATTCTGGTGTCGCGGTTGAGGGTCTCTTTCCTCCCGTAGCCGACAGTTTCGTGGTTGGGAATCTCCTGGATCTGCAGGATGGTGGTTTTGAGTGTGACAACGTTCCTTAAGCCGCTCAGGCCACTTGCACTTACCCCGTATAGCCCAATTCCCAGCCTTACCATATCCCACTGGGCGTCGATAAACCTCTCGATGCCGGCTGAATTGAGGATATGTTTCCAGACCGGATAGCCCAGTTGACTGCAGATCTCCCGGTGTGCGGCTTCGAGAGTGGCGATCTGCTCCTGTGTGAAACTGTCGAACATCCAGCTTTCACTGGCAGCCAGGTGTGAGAAAAGAGACTTCACCTTCAAACCCTTCTGGGATTTTAACCGTCCGATCAGTTCAGGAATCTGCGCGGGGAGGAACCCCAACCGATGCATGCCGGTATCGATCTTCACGTGGATGGGGTAGTTGGTTATGCCACGCCTTTCGGCCTCCCTGATAAAGGCGTCGAGAATCCTGAAGTTGTATACCTCCGGTTCCAGGTCTTTCGAGAAGAGCTCCTCGAATCCGTTGACTTCGGGGTTCAGCACGATTATCGGAGTTGATATCCCCTCCTTGCGCAGCTCGATACCCTCTTCGGCAACTGCAACCGCGAAATAGGGACATCTGTGATACTGCAACGTTTTGGCTATCTCCACAGCCCCTGCTCCATAACCATTGGCTTTCACCATGCAGATCAGTTTCGTGTTGGGCGATATCCTCGATTTATAGAAGTTGAAGTTGTGGACAAGTGCATCCAGATCGACCTCCAGAACGGTTTCGTGAACACGTTGTTCAAGGAGCTCGTTTATCTGCTCGAAATGGTACTTGCGTGAACCTTTCAGCAGTATCAGCTCGTTTTCGAAACTTTTCCAGATCTCGGAACGGATGAAATCTTCGGTCGACCGAAAGAAGAATTTCTCCCCGACAGTAAATACCTCACTGTTCTCGCAAATATCATGACCGATCCCGATCAGTTTCTCGATACGGCCGTGCTGTACCAGTTCGGCCACATATTTATAGAGTGATTTCGGCAACAGCCCTGTCTGAAGTATGTCTGAAATGATCAATGTCTTCTTCATTGTTCTTTCCAGTTTCCGCTGCTGCTGGAAATCGAGCGCAATCTTTATGGAGTTGATGTCGGAGTTGTAGGTGTCGTTGATGATGATACAGTTGTTCTTTCCCTGACGGACATCGAGACGCATGGCTACCGGCTCCAGTTTCATCATCCGTTCTGAAATCTTCTCCGGCTTGACGTTCAGGTAGAGCATTACCGCGAGGCAGCTGATGGCATTCTCAACAGAGGCGTCGTCGGTAAATGGGATCGTGACCGAGTAGTCGAAATTGAGAAAGGAGTAATGGATGGTAGTCCTCTCACCGTTCTTCTCCGTCTTACGGATGTAGAGTGGGGCATCTGGATATTTCCGCGACCAGCAGAATGCTTTTTGCAACAAGACCATCATGTCGGCCGATTGGTTGATGATCTTGTTGTCCTCCTCAAAGATGACCACGTTGCTATTGGTGAAAAGCTCCAGCTTTTCCATACATTTCTGCTGTTGAGACGAAAAGTTCTCCTGGTGAGCTTCGCCCAACTTTGTAAATACACCGATTGTGGGTCGGATAACCTGTTCGAGATATTTCATTTCGTCGGGTTGGGAGATGCCGGCTTCGAATATGGCCAGGGTGGCATTCTGATTCAGTTCCCAGACCGACAGCGGAACGCCGGTTTGGGAGTTGTAGCTACGAGGTGAGCGGACAATATTGTAATCCTCCTCCAGAAGCTGATAGAGCCACTCCTTGACAACCGTTTTCCCATTGCTTCCGGTAATCCCTATCACCGGAATATCGAACTGTTTACGGTGATATGCGGCCACTCTCTGCAGGGCGTGGAGTGTGTTGCCAACTTTGAGAAAATTGGCATCGGTGAAAGATTTCCACTCCGGTAGAATTTTGGTCACTACGAAATTCCTGACGCCAGAGCCATAAAGGTCGGCAATAAACTTGTGTGCATCGTTCTGCCTTGTCTCGATGGCGAAGAAGAGTGTCTCCTGGGGATAATTCAACTTCCGGCTGTCTGTAAGCAGTTGTGTTATTTCGCCCTCTAAAAGATATTGGTTCTTTATGCCCAGTATCGAGGCTATTTTTTGGATTGAGTACTTCATTGTTTGATTTTTTCTTTTAATTCTTCAATTTCACGGCTGCAATCCACAGTGGGATATTTTTGCCTGAAAAGTATCAATCGTTGTAACGTCTGCGTTTGAAACTGACGTAACGTGTCGGTTTGTCCGTGTAAGGGTGCATGTTTAAGTGAACGGTTCAGCTGTTCCCACTCTGCAATGATCTTCCGGGTATCCTCCCGGAAAAATGTATCGCTGAAGCGCTCCCAGATGTAGTTGATGGCCATGGGTGACGGGTGCATCATGTCATCTGAGAAGAAGCGGTAGTCTCGCAGTTCATCCAGCAAGATCTCGTAGGCCGGGAAATAGGATACCCTCTCGGGATGTCTCTCTTGCAGCCTGTCGATCGACAGGTGCAGGATCGCCTTGCTGATCTGATTCCCGTGTGCGCCATCCTTCCAGTGACGGATGGGGGAGACGGTAAAGATGATTCTGGTATCGGGGTTCAGGGCGGAAATGCGGTTGATGATCCCGTCCCACTCCTTCACAATCTCCTCAACGGACAATCTTTCCCGAATAAAGCTGTCGGCAGGGAACTTATGGCAGTTGGCTACCACCTCGCCGGTTGATCTCAGTCTATAGAGGTAGGCTGTCCCGAAAGTGACAATAAAGAGATCTGTCTGCCCGATGGCTGCCACTGCCCCGGCAAATGCCTTGGTGATATTATCGAGGCACCTTGCCTTATCTGGGTGAGAAAACTTGCCGTGGTGCAGAAAACTATGGTACAGCCCATTGTGGAAAACGAGATCGGTTTCACTGAACCCCCTGCTGGAAAGTATCCGGTTTACGACGGCTGCAACCGAGGAGGGATTGTATACTATTCCAAAAGGGTTTCCTGTTACCCTGAACTTGCATTCCGACAGTTTGCTGCAGATGTTTTCAGTGAAACAAGAGCCTAGCATCATTATCCTTGTGGAATGATCTATCCTGAAAGTAGATTCCGGAATTATTACCGGTGTCCTGAAATCCATCGCTACATAAATTGTTACACAAAAATAGCGATTAACCTTCCAACTTCGAAATTTGAATGATTATAATTTGTGAATATCGCCCGATTGCAGCTGCCTTACGGTTTTGAAAATTGGTGAGGGTACAAAAAAAGGAAAGGTTGTCTCACGACAACCAATCTTCATTGTTAACCTTAAATCTAATACCATGAAAAACACGGTGCAAATATAAGGGCTTTTTTTACACTAAAAAAATATTTCGGCAAAAAAACGCATATATTTTGCAACAATTAACCTAAATGGCCCCTTTTAGTTAAATGATGACTGTTTTTTTTACACTTTATGCCACACTTTATTCCACATGCAATACCAACCCCTTCAGGTACTCTCCCTCCGGGTGGTAGATGTTGATGGGGTGGTCGGCCGGTTGTGTAAGTTGATGCAGGATGCTGACCTTCCTGCCCGAGATGGCCGCAGCACTGAATACGGCCAGTCTGAACTGCTCCTTGGAGATGGCCTGTGAGCAGGAGAAGGTGAAGAGGAGACCTCCCCGTCTGATCTTTTCGAGTGCAGCCAGATTGAGACGCTTATACCCCTGCAGAGCATTGTTGATCGCTCCTCGGTGTTTGGCAAATGCAGGCGGATCAAGTACGATCAGGTCGTAAGCGTCTGTGGAGGCGCATTTCAGAAATTTAAAGGCATCTTCGGCATAAGAGGTGTGGCGAGGATCTTCTCCGAAGTTGAGGCGGATATTCTCGTCGGTTAACATCACAGCCTTGGATGAGCTGTCTACGGAATGGACCGACCGGGCGCCACCACGCATGGCGTAGACCGAGAACCCACCGGTGTAGCAGAACATATTTAGCAGGTCTCTCCCTGCTGCATATTTTTCGAGCAGGCTGCGGTTTTCACGTTGATCGATAAAGAATCCTGTCTTCTGACCGCGAAGCCAGTCGATATTGAATTTTAATCCATTTTCCAGCGCGACAGCATCAACATGTTCACCCCCCAGCAGATAGCGATCGCCAGTCTCAATGGCCGATCTTGCCGGAAGGGTACCTTCAGATTTGTAGAATACGTTCTCGAGGTTCTCTTTACCCAGGACCTCCAGCAGTGCCTCCACAATCATCTCCTTGTCGGCATCCATTCCGGAGGAGTGAGCCTGAACGACGGCTGTTTTGCCATAGATGTCCACAATCAGTCCCGGCAGGTTGTCTCCTTCACCATGGATCAACCGGTAACTGTTGTTTGCGGCATGCAATAATCCGATTATCCGGCGTAGCCGGTATGCCGAGGCAATGCGGCGGGAGTAGAAATCCACATCTATCGGTTCGTCGCTGAACGACAGGATCCGGACAGAAATGCTACCCTCCTGATAGTGACCGGTGCCAAGGAACTCTCCATTGGCCGAGAAGACCCTGACAACGTTACCTTCCTGTAATCCAGGCTCTCTGTTTGCGATTGCGCCCGAAAATACCCAAGGGTGAAAACGCTTGAGCGATTCTTCTTTTTTGGGGCGAAGGGTAATCCGATAACTCTTATTTGTTTCCATTGCTGATCAGGTGATTGTAGATGCGCAGGCAAGCCCAGGCATCGATGGCTGCATAATTTTTTTGGGCTTCGGTCAGTGAGCTGGCTTCCCAGTTGGAGAGCCGTTGGCTTTTGGATATTTTTTTCCCGAAGAGGATCGCGTAGATCCTTTGTAATCCGTTGTCATCGATCCCGTAATCATCGACAAATGATTGAAGGTCGATGAAGTTGACCGGTTTTTTGTCCGACCGTTTCCGGATGGCGGCAAAGTCATCGCGAAGCGAGAGCCCAATCTTCCTGATCGCGGGATTGCAGATGATCTCATCCAGTTCGTCTGGATATCCGATCTTGTTTAACCTGAAGAGGTAACACTCATCTGTTGTGGAGAGTTGCATGAGTGCTACCTTGTGGAAATGGCCCCGTTGGAATGCAGGTTTGGTTTCGGTATCGAAACCCAGACTGGAGTGCTCTATTAAGGCGGCAACAGCCTTGCCCACCTCCTCCTTATGATCTACTACAACTATTTTCCCTGTGAAAACCTCTACCGGAAGTTCTGCTATTACCTCTTTTGAAATGGTTAGTCCCACAACTCCTCCTCCTCACTTAAATCATCCGTCAACTGCTCATCTTGGTCGTTATAGTATAACGAATGGAGCGGCCTCAATACATTGATCAGTTTCTGGCCCCAGTAGTTCTCGAAATTCTGTTTGCAGATGAAAAGTGCATCGTTCATCTGGTCGGTCAGGCCATACTGGTAGACCGAAACAAAGTTCCTGACATCCTGGTAGATGTCTGCAATGTCTTCAGAAACGAATGCCGAAACAGGTCGATCGCTGTATTTCATCTCTTCGATAAAGACATCCAGGTAGACATCCTCTTCGCCCATGATGGTGGAGACTGCAGCCGATACCCGGGCGTAATCCTCCTCCTTTACAAATGTCTCTGGGGATTCATCATTTATTTCAACTGTCTGAGGCAGTAGTGCCGCCTTGATATAGATCAGCGGCAGCAGTTTAAGCATCCTGTCGATCCACTCCTTTCTGGAAACGATCCCGTTATTCTCCAGAAAGGCGCAGAACTCAACGGCGACCGTCACAAAGTCGATTACGGTTGATGAATAAACAATATTGTCGGACTCTTTTTTTGTCATGTTACATTCTATATTGCCATGCAAAAGTACTCATTTATTTCCAGACCACGATGCGGAAGAGGTTGATTTCGATCCGACCGAAGATTGTTCATAATATAGCAACTTATGAGCAACTTATTAAAATCAATTTAATTTGATTTTTTCTATTCCGGATCACTACTGTCCACTTAAAATAAATTGAGCGTCAGTTGATTATCATTTCGATCTTTGACATCATTGATATCTATATTGGTAAATAGTTCATTTACAGGAGTTCTATCTAAAAGAGAGATTCCTAAAATTTGCAAAATCTCGTAAGTTGTTCGCTTGATTTGTAAATCGTGTCCTACAATCGCAACCAAACAATATGCGATAATTGCGCTGTATATTTGGATTCTAACCGCATTCCGGGAAGTTCCCCAAAAAGATTTAATCTTTAGATGCTGTTTGATCCATTTGAAGAACAGTTCTATTTGCCAACGGTTCTTATAAAGCATTGCAACCTGATCGGCTGTGAGTTCAAAATTATTTGTAAGGAATATGAGCGTCGTGTTCTTATCCCTGTCATAAAATGCAACTCTCCTGAGGCTTTCAGGATAATCTTTAGATGTGTAGAATCCTTTCAAGAAACCTGTCTGATCGGTCATGACACCTGTAGTTTCATCTACCGGATTATGAGACTTAACTTCAAACTTCAGGTTCTTTTTGGCTCTGACTACAAATGAAGATTCCAGTTTTGTAATCCTATAAAGACGGGTGTAATCAACATATCCTCTGTCGAAGATATAATAGGCACCCACCTCATATGGAATTATATCCATTGCATTCATGTCATTAACCGAAGCAGTTGTAATATGCACAAAAACCGGTATTTGTGTGGTTATATCCAGAAGAGTGTGGATTTTTACTCCACCCTTATTCTTGCGAAACTTAGCCCACCAGAATACTGACAAGCATAAATCGACGGTTGTGGAATCGAAAGCATAGACTTTACCTTTTATCTCAAAATCATTGTTTTCCAGCTTTTGTCTGGCAACTCCGATGAGATAATAAGCAAATTCTTCAAAGATCCTATAATCGCGATTTTCATTTGCTTTTGAAAGATTACTACGGGTAACACTTTTTCCAAAACCGAGATGGTAACTTTTTCTGCTGTGGGCTTCAATTGCCACAATCAAATCACGTAAACTGTCACGGTTGGTAAGTTGCCCGAACACCATTACAAGAAGTTGATTCCAACATGTAAAATGTTTTACATATCTGTTACCATCATACTTTAAGACAATGGTGTCAAAAACTCGCTGAGGTAAGAATTCTACAATCTGAGCATACACGAATTTGCCTTTGTTCATTGTTCCTTCGTAATAAAAAGAACAAAAATAAAAATTCAAATCGTCACGCCGAAAAAAGTCCTGTAAAGTATAGTATATCAATAATTTCAAAGAACATTTTCTAATTTTTAGTGGACACTAATGAGTTCATATGATAAAGAAATTTTTAATATTTTTGGGGATATATACAGTTGTTGTTTCTGTTTCTCTGGGAAATAACAGGAGAATGGTATTGGTCGAGGCCGAGAGTTTTGAAGTTAAGGGGGGTTGGGTTCTTGACCAGCAATTTATTGATCAAATGGGCTCCCCGTTCCTGATGGCTCACGGCATGGGAAAACCTGTTGCAGATGCTTCAACGTCGGTAACTATCCCGGAGAAAGGCATATGGCATGTATATGTCCGGACGTGGAACTGGTGTGCCCCCTGGAAAACCGAAGAAAAACCGGGCCGTTTTCATCTGTCGGTGAATGGCAAACGGTTGGATAATGAGTTGGGCTTAGGTGAAAAGTGGGATTGGGAATATGCTGGAACTATAGAGATAAAAGAGAGGAGAAACAGAATAGCTTTACATGACCTGACAGGATTCAACGGTCGGTGTGACGCCATCCTCTTTTCTAAAGAAAAAGAGGTGCAGATTCCTAATGAAGGGGAACAGATGTACAAATTTCGTAAGAAACTTCTTGGTTTTACCGGGCAACCCATCAATGGAGGAACATACGACATGGTTGTAGTAGGAGCAGGTACTGCCGGATTGGGTGCAGCAATTAAAGGTGCACGCGAGGGACTTAAGGTGGCATTGATTCATAATCGGCCTGTCCCCGGTGGAAACAATAGCGTTGAAGTGCGGGTTGTAGCCAGCGGAGGACTTAATCTGATGCCTTACCCCCGATTGGGAGATGTGATCGGGGAGATCAAGAATGTATATCGGCGCCCTGCACATGTGGATAGCGTCATAGCGGCCGAGAAAAACCTCTCCTTTTTCCCAAACATGCATCTCTTTGATTTGGAAAAAAAGGAGAATAAAATAACCTCTGTCACTGCAAGAGACATTGAATCCAATGTGGAAACCATCTTTTATGCTCCAATTTTTGTTGATTGTACTGGCGACGGAAATATTGGATTCTTGGCAGGTGCAGAATACAGGGTAGGAAGAGAGATGCGTGGAGAGACTCGTGAAACGCTGGCACCAGAGCGTCCCGATAATATGGTGTTGGGTACTTCCCTCACTTGGTGGAGCAAGGATGTAGGGCATGCGACTCCATTTCCAGAATGCAAATGGGCCATTCAATTCACTGAAGAGTCGTGTGAAAAAGTTACTCGGGGTAGTAATTGGTGGGAAACAGGATTTCTGTATGATCAGGTAAATGAGGCAGAATTTATTCGTGATTATCTATTTAGGGCAATTTATGGGAATTGGGCTTTTCTGAAAAATAAAAGTAAGGATAAGGCTGATTATGCTAATCTTGATCTGGAAGCTCTCTTTTATGTGGCAGGAAAACGCGAGTCACGCCGCTTGATGGGAGATATCCTTCTTACGCAACAAGATACCGAAGGGGCGTACGTGAAATATGACGATGCCTTTGTGACGTGTACATATGATTTGGATCAACATTTCCCGACGCCAAAGAACAGTTTCTTCTTCCCGGGTGAAGAGTTTATCTCTACCATGAAACACTATTTTAACGATCTGGGCACGCCTCGTAGGTACCTGCGTGAAGATCAAGTGATACCTCCCTTTCGAATTCCTTACCGTTGTCTTTATTCAAAAAATGTAGACAATCTGTTTATGGCTGGCAGAAATATCAGCGTGACACATATTGTGCTTTCTGCGACACGAGTCCAGGAAACGACAGGGATGATGGGTGAGTTGGTTGGAATTGCTTCCTCGTTGTGTAAGAAGTACAATTGTACTCCGAGGGAAGTTTACAAATTTCATTTAAAGGAGTTGGAGAGCAAGATTAAATAATTGAATGTCATAGTGATTAATAGACTTTCAAGTCTATTCCCGATCCTTGATAAATTGTACAATTTGTGATTATGGTCACCTAAATGAAAAAAAATGAAGAGACGAGAATTTTTGAGCTATAGCCTTCCTGCCACCGGAGCCGTGATGTTGCTTCCCGGTTTTGCAAAGGCTCGGTTGATGGCTGAAATAGAGAGACAGTTTGACGACAATATCAGGTTTGAGGAGTATGATGTTGTGATAAACGGTGCAGGCCTCTCCGGTTATTTTGCGGCCATGGAGGCGATGAAGAGAGGATTGCGGGTGCTGGTTGTGGAGAAAAGGCCTGCACCCGGTTTTGAAATAGCTGCAAAAAGAAGATTGTGGATCGGTGATCAAGGGGTCGATCGTTGGGATCCTGAATTGTTACAACTATTCTTCCCTAAGGATGAGACACGCGAGATCTTTGCGACTGGTGGGACTGGCCCGAATAGCAGCCGTTTCGATGATGAACTGCTCCTTTTTGCCGGTTCAATCAAAAAGGGATTGCTCAGAAACCTGCTCGTTAATAATGTCCATCTGTTGTTAATGACCGATGTGTGTGGAATGATTACAGATGGAAAGAAGGTCTCGGGTGCACTGCTTGCCTGTAAGCACGGAGTGTTTACTGTAAAATGCAGAAAGTTTATTGACTGTTCTGATAACCTGCTGTTCAGCAGAAACCTGATCCAGCAAAAGTACACTGTTGAGAAGGTAGGTTTTGTTTTAGAGCTTCTGGGGGTTGACAAACCGAAGAAGAAGATTGTAAAAGTCCCTGCTAATCTCGGATTGGAAGGTAATGAGATCCGGATGCACAGAGGTAAAAATGTGAATGATCAAGCTTTTCTTGAGTTTCAGTACACTCCTGAAAGTCAGAAGTTTGAAGAGATTGAGGTGCAGTCGAGGCTGCTTGCAGGAGAGGTTGGACGAAACCTGAAACTGATCGATGACTCTTTGACCAAGGCTAAAGTTCATTACTACGCATATGAGAGTTCGATTCTCCTTTCCGGGAATACCCCGTTGCCAGTCATCGATCTTGGTGGATACTATTTGCTGGAGAATCTGCAAGGTGAGCTTGATGGTGAGCAGTTACTGGCTATCCGGGATAGTGCTGCACAGTGTGTGAAAAAAATTGATTTTTCCGGAAAAGGGAGCCCTCAGAAAAGAGTGCATTTAGCGGGACAAACTTTCTCGTTAGATAGCATCAACCCCCGGCAATACAACGAGAGCAACTTCTCCGTCCCGCTCAGAAAGTGTGATGGCTCAATCGCGGAACGGATCCATGATTCAACCGGATGTCAAGTAGTAGTGGGCGGATCCGGTACGTCGGGAGCGCCGGTAGCCATGGGAGCTGCCGAGATGGGGGCGGATGTTGTTGCTGTAGACTATTTTAATGATCCGGGTGGAACCAAAACAGTTGGTGGTGTAATGGGTTATTACCACGGTCTTAGGGATAACAGGTTTTTAGACAGACTTGAAGGCGAATCGGACAAACTGGCCAACGAGATTGGATTCAACAAGAAGCCGGGCCGTCAGTACTACTTCCTGAAGTGGTTCAAGGAGAACAATGTAAAATTTCTTTCCGGATCCATCGTTTGCGGTTCCATTGTAGAGGATGGTCGGGTAAAAGGGATCCTGATATGCAGGAACGGTAAACTGGAGAAAGTGTTGGGAGACATTGTAGTGGATTCAACGGGTGATGGTGACATTGCTTGTTTTGCCGGTGCCGGCTATCGCCATGGCAATGACAGGAACGGGATGACACAGAACTACAGTCAATGGAATTTGGCCGGTGGGGGAAAGAGTCCGACGCCGATAACTTCGGATTACGATATTATAGATAACACTAAAATTTCAGAACTGCAGAGAGGACTCTTCTTGTCACATTACGAAGCCCATTTCTATGATTTTCACCCCTATCTGACAGTAAGGGAGTCGAGAAGAATTATTGGAGATTACGAACTAAATCTTATCGATGCAGTTGAGAAGACCCATTTTGACGATTTAGTTGCCGTTGCAAGCAGTGATTACGATCCACATTTTGTGGGCTACGGTGAATATTCCCGGTGTGGTTTCTTGTTGCCTCATTCCAATATCGTAAAAGTGGAGATCCCGTTCAGATCATTACTGCCGAAAGGTTTGGAGGGTGTTATGGTGGTGGGGAAAGCTTTCTCCCAGACACATAATGTACTTCAGTTTACAAGGATGTCGGCTGATCTTACCGTGCTAGGTTACCTTGCGGGTCAGATTGCTGCGAAGTCAGCAGTCGGAAACGACCATCTCAGAAACTTTCAGATAAAGGAGCTTCAAAAGGAATGGTTCTCCCGCGGCTTTATTCCGGGTGAGTTTTCAGATCTAACAACCGGAAACAGATTGAATGATCCTGAGGAGATAGATTTTCGAATAAAAAGTCTCGGAGAGGGGAAGGATGAGTTTTTGTACGAATGCTGCAGATTGAGTAAGGAGAGTTGTGTAACAGAGCTCAAAAACAATTTCCACTCTTCTCCGGATGGACGCGGCAAACTGTTGCTGGCAAAAGCACTTGCCTGGTTCGGGGAGAGTGAGGGGTGTCGACTGATCATGAATGAACTCGCTGAAATGTTTGATGAAGAGCGCTCCAAGGGCTATCCTGGCGGATTTGTGGAGACGTATGATGATATACGGGGCAGGGAGAAAAATATGCTGAAAGGGCTATTTTGGCGGATCAACCAGAATATGGCCCTGTTGGCCATGGCCGGTTACCGTGAAGCTACTTCTGTAATCAGACACATATTGGATAATACGGTTGCCGGTGGCGGTATGGTAAAAAGAGAATCAGATTATTACGACGAACGGATCGATTTGAAGATAATCCCGTTCTACAACCGTATCCTTAACTTGTGTTTCTTTGCGGAACGAGTGCCCGACAGCGCCCTGATCCCCGGTCTCGAGAAGTTACTGGATGATGAAAATGTGGGGGGATATATGACCGACAATTATCATGAAACAAGATGGAAAGTGTTCGGGGCAGTGCTTGAAACAGCTATTGCCTCTGCGTTGGCGCGATGCGGTTCAAAAAGAGGTTATTCCCTGCTTGTCGACTACCTGGATGATATTCATTTCAATTTGAGTAACTTTGCAGCAAATGAACTGAAGGAACTCACCGGTAGAAGCTATTCGACGGATAGAGAGCAGTGGGAGGATTACCTGAGAAAGACCTCCTTCCCGAGAGCGACTAAAAAACTGGTCAAGGAGATTGAGCTTTGAAATTGATTGCAACAGTTTGTAAGTTAGGCAGATATGATTACCTTTTTGATTTCCCTTGTTATACTTTTGGGCGGTTATATCCTTTATTCCAGGTACTTGGAAAGAGTGATGGAGGTTGACCCCAACAGAGCCACTCCGGCTACATCCCTGAGCGACGGAGTGGACTATGTGCCCATGCCTTGGTGGCGGGTCCTCCTTATTCAATTCCTCAACATTGCCGGATTAGGTCCAATATTCGGTGCAATTGCCGGCGCATTATGGGGGCCTGTTGCATTTGTCTGGATAGTGCTCGGGACAGTATTTGCAGGGGCAGCACATGACTTCTTTTCGGGCATGTTGTCGGTAAGGCACGGTGGATTAAGTATAACTGAAATTATCGGTATCTATTTGGGGGGAGGCGTGAAACAGCTGATGAGGGTCTTTACGATTGTGCTTTTAGTCCTTGTCGGGGTAGTCTTCATTTCCGGTCCTGCCGGTATACTTGCCAACCTGACGCCAGCAACCCTCGATTTTAAATTTTGGGTTTGGATCATATTTGGCTACTACATCTTAGCAACCTTGTTGCCGATCGACAAGATCATAGGAAAGATATATCCACTCTTTGGATTTGCACTGCTCTTCATGGCAGTCAGCCTGATTATTGCGTTAATAATTAAGGGATTTTCCATCCCGGAATTGATCCCGGAGAACTGGCAGAACTTTCATTACGACAAAGTGAGATTTCCCATTTTCCCCATGCTCTTCATTACAATTGCATGTGGCGCCATATCAGGTTTTCACGCCACACAATCGCCCTTAATGGCACGCTGTATAAAAAATGAGAGTGAGGGGCGAAAGGTATTCTATGGTGCAATGGTTATCGAGGGTGTTGTAGCACTGATCTGGGCCGCAATCAGCATGAGTTTCTTCGGTGGCATACAGGAACTGGGAGAGGTTATGATTGCGCAAAAAGGCAATGCCGCCTGGGTGGTCAATGAGATCTCCAACTCCCTGTTGGGAAGAGTGGGGGCAATATTGGCCATACTGGGTGTTGTTGCTGCGCCGATCACTTCTGGCGATACCGCTTTCAGGAGCGCCAGGCTTACGGTTGGCGATCTGTTGAAATTCAATCAGAAACCAATCAAGAACAGGCTGATTATTACTGTTCCGCTCTTTGTTGTCGGTTTTGTGCTGACAACCATCAATTTCGATGTAGTTTGGCGCTACTTTGCCTGGTCCAATCAGACCCTGGCAACGGTTGTCCTTTGGACCATAACGGTTTATCTCTTCCAGAAAGGGAAGGGTTTCTGGATAACCCTGCTCCCGGCCTTATTCATGACGGCAGTGGTTACCACCTACATCATGCTTGCTCCGGAGGGGCTTGCCCTTTCAAAAAACATTGCATACAGTATGGGTATCATTGTGACGTTTCTTTCATTGCTTTTATTTCTGTTTTATACCAGCAGAGAATCAAAGGGCAGGTAAGCCAGCAATGTCAGAGATGGTAACTTCTCGAGTTCATGAACGACCTGATGTGGAACAGAATCAGTATGGTCGTCACTTCGCTTTTGCGACATCGTGATTTTACGGTTTCTCTTCCTTCTCTTCTCCACTAGAAGTGAATGCTCCCTCGGCAGGGTGTCAAATTCTTTGAGAAAGTGGTCGATCATGAAATAAATTTCTGTAACTTTATGGCTGGAAATTTGTCCGCTATATTCCTACTGGCTATTCCTATTTTTAACATTGAACTCACCTCAAGTTGTACCTGAGAATAGTGGGTTGCTTGTTTTGACCGGGGAGTTCAAATATACCCGTGGAGAGAGAAAATTTGGAGGTAACAGACCAGATAGCTGTAATTTTCAGATCTGCAGTTCGCCTGATATCGGCCCTCAATAAGCGATATGTGCCCGGAACCAGATCGAGAGGGGGAGTCGGCAATCCATTTTTTACCTGAATTTGGATAGTTGAGTTACCGTTAAGAAGAGAAGAGATAATACCGAAATTAAAATTGAGCAAAACAAGAAAAATGAACGCAAGAACATTCATTACCCTGTTTTTATGCACGGCACTGACCATGTTGCAGTCCTGCAAGAGTGGACAATCAAATGATATTGTCGCCGAGAACTTCAACTTTGCTGCACAGCAGCTGCAATATGCAATCGATCTCACAACCGAAGCCATCAGCAAGGATACGCGTGACTCTGCCCGGAGGGCGAGCCGGCCGCTGGTCAGCCCCAGAACACTCGAAAAGGATGGTTCATTGAAAGTGGTAACTGCACACGACTGGACAAGCGGTTTCTTTCCCGGTGAACTTTGGTTCATGTATGAGATGACCAATGATCCGGCTTGGGAAGAGAGGGCCAGGAAATTTACGGAGCCGTTGCAGGTTCTCAGATACCACACAGGGACACACGATCTCGGATTCATGATGTACAACAGTTTCGGTAATGGATTGCGTCTTACCGGTGATCAGGAGTACAGGGAGATCCTCCTTGATGCTGCCCGCTCATTGGCAACCCGATATAAACCGGGAGCAAAGATTATCAGGTCTTGGGATCATAACGGGGATAAGTGGCAATGTCCGGTAATTATCGACAACATGATGAATCTGGAGCTGCTCTTCTGGGCATTCAGGGAGAGCAACGACTCTACTTTCTACCAGATTGCCGTCAACCATGCAAACAGTACAATAAAAAACCATTTTAGGCCCGATTACGGTACTTACCATGTGGTGGACTACGACACCATAACCGGTGAAGTCCTGAACAGGCATACTCATCAAGGTTATGCCCATGAGTCTACCTGGTCGAGAGGCGAGGCGTGGGCGCTCTACGGTTTTACCCTCATGTACAGGGAGACTGGCGATCAGCTTTATCTGGATCAGGCAAACCATATTGCCGATTTCATATTCTCCCATCCACGTCTTCCGGATGACCTGATTCCCTATTGGGATTTCGACGCACCTGAAATTCCGGATGAGCCGCGTGACGTATCGGCCGCAGCCATTATAGCTTCAGCACTGTATGAACTCAGCGGTTACAATGTGGAGGATGCCGGACTCTACAGACAGTGGGCCGATACCATCCTGGAGAATCTTACAAGCAGCTATCGTGCCGCTCCCGGTGCGGATGGAGGATTTCTGCTGCTCCATAGTACCGGGGCAAAATCGCTCAACTCCGAGATTGATGTGCCGTTGGTCTATGCCGATTACTATTTTCTTGAAGCACTGTTGAGAAAGTCTAAAATTGAACACAATCAACCTCTGTTCTGAGAAACGATCATGAGACACTATCTCTGACCCTGCTGGAACAAGCGCCCCACGGATATAATGAACCCGATATCGTGAGGGCGCTTTCAGCTGTTTCCATGCAGGTGGTGAATATCTCCTCCCTTGTGATGTAGATATCCCGCGCAGTTTGAGGAGTGAAGTCCAGATGTTCGCAAGGAACCTAAATCATACTTATTATGAGTAAAATATTGATCCATTTGAAGAGAATACCTTTGTTAGGACGCGTTGTTATCGCCATTATATTGGGAATCATGCTCGGACAGTTTGTGCCGGTCTGGTTTGCCAGGATCTTCGCTACGTTTAACGATCTGTTTGGAAACTTCCTGTCGTTTTTCATACCGTTGATCATACTCGGGTTGGTTGCTCCCGCCATTGGCGAGTTGGGAAAGGGTGCAGGGAAGCTTTTGTTGATCACTGCTGCCATCGCATACCTGTCGACCCTCTTCTCGGGGTTTCTTACCTTTTTTTCGTGTCAAGCGGTCTTCCCGAAAATCATAACCGGTACAATTGATGCGGCGTCGGTTCAAAGTATCGAGGAAGGTGCCATCAAGACCTTTTTCTCGATTGGAATGCCCCCTGTCATGGATGTGATGTCGGCTCTGATTTTGTCGTTTTGCATTGGTATCGGGCTCTCGGTCATTGCTGGAGAGACGTTGCAGAAAGCCTTTTCCGATTTCCGCGACATCGTGACGATGATCATCGGCACACTCATTATCCCGTTGTTACCACTATATATTTTCGGGATGTTCCTCTCCATCTCGATTTCCGGACAGGTCTACTCCGTAATCATGTTGTTCCTGAAAGTGATATCGGTGATCTTTGTGCTGCATATCCTGCTGTTGCTTATCCAGTATGCAGTTGCTGGTGCCGTTTCACGTCGCCATCCACTGAAGGCGTTGAAAACGATGCTCCCTGCCTATATGACGGCATTGGGGACATCTTCATCGGCTGCAACCATCCCCGTGACGCTTCAATGTGCGCTCAACAACAAGGTCAATCCCAATGTAGCCTCCTTTGTGATCCCGCTCTGCGCTACGATCCATCTGGCCGGAAGTGCAATGAAGGTTGTCGGCTTTTCGCTGGCAATCATCTATTTCTTCGGAATGGCGGTAGATTTTCCCACTTTTGTCGGCTTTATCTTTATGGTGGGGATTACCATGGTTGCGGCTCCCGGTGTTCCCGGTGGAGCCATTATGGCAGCTATCGGGATTATTCAGTCCATGCTGGGTTTCGATGAACAGATGATCGGCTTGATGATTACCGTTTATATTGCAGTGGACAGTTTCGGAACGGCCTGTAACGTGACCGGTGACGGTGCCGTTGCCATGATAATGGATAGATGGGCAGCCAAAGTGGGGAACCAGTAGGTCTGCACTGTCTGTTGAGTTTGCACTGATCGTTGTATGGGATCTTTGCCTATTTATTAACTATTGTTAATGATATTGCTTGTTAATTAGACTGGATTATGACTACTTTTGTTCATGCAGAGTCGATCTCAATTGTGACCCCTGAATTCTTGAAATGTCTCCCTCGATTGACGCGACCACTCTTGAAATTCAGACTTCTGTAGAATTCCGGCGGATAGCGTATCGGAAGGTGATGTATAGTACCGTAAATTTATCACTTGGCAACCATGAGCAAAACCTCACTTGTTATCTTGTTGCATCTTTTTGCACTACTCCCCATTTTCGGGAAGCAGCAGAACAACCTGCAATCCGACAAATGTCCATCTGAAAAGCAGTCTGTCGAATGCCTGCTGGAGAAGCTTGATCTTCCAGCTGCCCTGGAGAAGGAGATTCTACAATCGAAGGAGAGAGAAAAGCAAGGAGCTGTCCTGTTGGATTACTTTCGTTCGAGGAGGGGTATTCACCATCCCGTAAAACGGGAGGATAGGATCGGGAGCCTGGGCAATTTGGCATCCAAAGCGGACATTGAAATGGCTGATGATGCCTTGAAACATATCTTTGTGGGGCAACCGGCCTATCCCCGTTTTTTCTGCGGTGACGATATCGATTGGGGGGCGCGCCCTGTACCCGATGATGAATGGGTCTGGCAGTTAAACCGGATGTATTTCTGGAATGCCATGGGCAGGGCCTACTGGCATACGGGAGACGAGAGATATGCCCGGGCATGGGGTGAGCAACTGATCGACTGGGTGAGAAAGAATCCATACGATGAAGAGCATAGCTATGCCTGGCGCTCAATCGAGACCGGTATACGGGGCAATAGCTGGTGTGAGCTGTATCAGCGCTTTATCGATTCTCCCTCATTTACGCCGGAGGTGTTGATCCATTTCCTGAACAGCCTCCATGATCATGCCACACTGCTGATGATCAAATATACCACCAACAGCAACTGGGCCTTGATGGAAGCCGAAGGCCTGGCATTCATTGCCATTCTCTTCCCTGAGTTCAAGGAGTCGCCGGCCTGGAGGAGCGAGGCCTTCAGAAGACTGAATGTTGAGATCGACAAACAGGTCTATCCCGACGGACATCAGAGAGAGCTGGCGATGGGATATCATGTGGGATGTATAAGCTGGTTCCTGAGAAGCTATGAACTGGCCAAAATGAATGGGCTGGCTGAGGCCTTTCCCCGGAGCTATGAGAAGAAGATCGAGAAGATGTGC
Source organism: Petrimonas mucosa (assembly GCF_900095795.1). Lineage (NCBI taxonomy): Bacteria > Pseudomonadati > Bacteroidota > Bacteroidia > Bacteroidales > Dysgonomonadaceae > Petrimonas > Petrimonas mucosa. Next base: position 3,163,890 of record NZ_LT608328.1, on the reverse strand, counting down.
GAAGTGCCGATGAAGTTGTGCCATCCCGATGGAACAGTGGTGCAGTTTGGAGATGCATGGACCGGTGAACCCGGACAATATAAGAGTCGCTTCATGGCTTGGTCGAAACTCTTCAACAGGGAGGATTTCCTCTATATGGCAACCGGTGGAGCCGAAGGAAAGGCTCCGGCCGAGAGAGCCTTTGCCCTTCCTGAAAGCGGCCTCTACTCGATGAGGAGTAGTTGGGAGCGGGATGCCATCTTCCTGGCCTTGAAGTGCGGGCCGGATGGAGGAGGCCATTCCCAGCCCGATAATGGCACCTTTGGATTGTATGCGGGTGGCAGGATATTGATGCCCGATGCAGGAAGCTATATCTATAGCGGTGATTGGGAAGGGAGAGCCTGGTTCCGGCAGACAAAAGTTCACCAGACCCTTACACTGGACGACCGCAATTCGGCTTACGCTCCAGCACTTTTGAAATGGGAGTGCCACAACGATCTGGATCTGCTGGTTGTTGAGAACAGAAGTTATGACGACCTGACGCACCGGCGATCGGTGCTGTTTGTGGATAAGCGCTATTTTGTGATTATCGATGAAGCATACGGTAGTGCGGCAGGTGATGTGGAATTGCATTTCCAGCTTGCTCCGGGTGAACCGATTGTAGATAAGAAGAGATATTCAATCGAGACCAGTTATCCGGAGGGATGGAATCTCTTCCTGAAGTGCAGCCGGGAGATGGGTGAAATGGAGCTTCGGGAAGAGGAGGGATGGGTCTCGCATGTATATACGGTGAAGGAGCCACGGTCGGCCTTCTGTTTCCATGTTAAAAAAAATGGTAGGGAAAAGGTGGTGCGATATGTCACTCTGCTGCTCCCCTATAATGGGGTAAAGCCGGATATTAGAGTGAAACTCCTCAATGAATCTGCAGATCGGCCGCTATCCAATGTGAATTTGGAGATAACCGAATATGGCCAGAAAAAGTGGATTGGGTATACGCTTTAAACAGTAACCTGGAGGTTTCGACTCGCTACCGCACCGCTGAAGCTGGACCGTCCGACAGAGCGGATCAAGCGGATTGAACAGCCCAATGGCAGTCTGGTTGAGGCCGGAATAGATCTTAATCCAGAAATTAATCATGATAAACAGGAACAAATAGAATGAGAAGATCGGTTAACTATCTATTGCTGGCAGGCCTGCTGCTGTTGTTGCCGGGAATGGCAGTAACGACAACCGCTCAGGAGTGGCGGAACATCTGTTCGGTTGAGGATGTGTGCCGCGCATACCCCGCTGAAATGAAAAGGATGCTGGAGGCATTCAATCTTGATTATCCAGGACTGGAGAGGGTGAAAGAGGCTGTCGTGTCGCAGGATCTCACTGAAGCCTGCAAGCAGCTGCTTGCCTACTATTCATCGTGCAGCAATGCACCGCACCTTCGAAAAGAGATGCCCACCGCTTCCGGACGGACAGTAGCCGCTGCCGATACGATCTTGGAGAATATCTTTGTGATCCAGCATGTCAGGGGAAAAGTACCACTGACAGCTGACGGTCACCGCGATTGGCATTACAAGGGGCCGAACAACGACCGGGAATGGGCCTGGCTCTCCAACCGGCACAGCCAGCTGAATCAAGTTTTTGAAAGTTACCTGGAGACGGGGAATCCCAAATATGCCATCTATGTTGATGAGTTTCTTCGCGATTTCATCATCAAGAGCTTGCCATATCCCGGTGAAAAGGGGGATGGCTCGGTGTGGAGGGGACTTGAAGTCAGTTTCCGGTCCAAAGTGTGGTCCCGTATCTTCTACGGCATGTTGAAGAGTGAATACCTGTTGCCCTCGACCCGCCTGTTGATATTGAGCTCTATTCCCGACCATGCACACTACAACCGTAATTTTCACAGTGTCAACAATTGGCTGACGATGGAGATATCTGCGCTGGCAACCGTTGCTACCAGTTTCCCGGAGTATAGGGATGCGGAGGAGTGGTTGAACTATTCGATAGAGGTGATGGGGCAAAGCATGAGGGATCAGGTCTACCCTGATGGAGCGCAGACCGAGCTCTCTTCCCATTACCATAATGTTTCGCTGGTCAATTTTGAACTCTTCAAGGAGATCTGTGACCGGGCCGGCAAAGTACTGCCTCCCTTTTTCGACCAGACCATCGAGGCGATGTATGGTTACATTGCACATGCTGTACGTCCCGACGGCAATCGGATCCTGAACAACGACGGAGACCTGGGAAGTGACCGTAGCCTGATCCTGAAAGGGGCCGAGACCTACGGCAAACCCGATTGGGTCTATATTGCGACCAACGGGAAGTCGGGCTCGAAACCTTCGGATGGACCCTCCTACCTATTTCCATGGGCCGGGCAACTGATCTCCCGGAGCGGGTTTGACGCCGACGCCCATTGGTCGTTCTTCGATATCGGTCCCTGGGGAACCGGTCACCAGCACAACGACAAGCTCAATATCTGCGTTTCCGCCTACGGCCGCGATCTGCTGGTGGATGCCGGTCGATTTGCCTATACGGGGGCTGTTGCAGCGAAATTCAGACCATATGCACTTGGAAGCCAAGCCCACAATCTGCTTCTTTTCGACGGGAAGGGACAAGGGAAAGCTCCTTTGCTTGCAGAGAGGCCTCTTTCCGACAAGCAGTGGAAAGTTACCCAAACTTATGATTATGCCTGCGGTTCTTTTGATCTCTTCCCGGAAACGGAAGGGAGGGTGAACCACACCAGACACCTCTATTACTCCAGAGGCGATTTCTGGATTGTGGTGGATGAGGTTGAGACCGACCGGCCCAGGAAGATAGATGCACTTTGGCACTGGCATCCGACATGCAAGATTGCTGTTGAAGGGAACAGTGTCTCTACTGAGAATGAGCGGGGCAACCTTCAGGTTATCCCTGTCGGCAAACAGCAGTGGAAGATCCGGCTGGTTGAAGGAGAGGAAGAGCCTGAAATTCAGGGTTGGTACAGCAGAGAGTACAATGAGTATGAACCCAATGTGACATCGATATATACAACTGAGATTAATTCTGGCAGCAGGTTTGTATGGCTCCTGTACCCTTCTGAACAGGTTGAAAAGGGGGTCAGGGCTTCCATCATATCTGAACGGCCAGATGCCGTGACAATCCGGGTGACAAATCAAAAGGGGCAAGTGAAAACTGTAACCGTTCCACTTGGAGAGTAAAGTTGCTATTTTGCACAAGTTGACCTCAAAAAATATTTATATGAAACATCCATGTTGAGAATTTAAAACATCCAAGGGAATGAAAATGGAAGATTTCCGTACATTTGCCGTACTCATTGAACGGAATAATTTATGGAATCACAAGTGTCATTCAACCAGGTCGTCTCCCGGGGATGCGGGATAGACGTCCACAAGAAGATGTTAGTGGCCACCATAAGTGGCGAAGGACTTAGGACGGAAACCCGTGAATTCGGGACCGTGACGCGCTCTTTGACAGAATTAAAAGACTGGTTATTGGAAAACAGGGTAACCCACGTTGTAATGGAGAGTACGGGAGTCTACTGGAAGCCTGTCTATCATGTCCTCGAGCCCTCGGGATTGACGGTCTGGATAGTCAATGCCCGCCACGTGAAGAACGTCCCGGGGCATAAGACGGACAAGCAGGACAGCAGGTGGCTGTGCAAGTTATTGCTTGCCGGCTTGCTAAAACCCAGTTATATTCCCCCTCGTGAACAACGGGAGTTACGGGATTTGACGCGTTACCGGACCAAACTGGTACAGGATATCTCCTCGAACAAGAACCGTATCATCCGCATCCTGGAAGACTGCAATGTGAAACTTTCGAGCGTGTTAAGCGATACCTCGGGAGTAACGGCAACCAGACTGATCGACAAGTTGTGTCAGGGGAAAGAAGTGACCATGGGCGATATTGAAGAGGTATACCACAAAAAGATAGAAGCCACCAAAGAGGAGCTTTTTGAAGCCTGTAACGGTTACATCACCGACCACCACATCTACCTGCTGGGCACTATCCGGGGGGACAACCACCACCTGGAGTCTCTCATACGGGATTTGGATGAAAAGATCAAACAGGCCCTTGCCCCTTATGAGAATGCCCTGGAACGCCTGCGGGAGATCCCGGGATTGAACCGCAAGAGCGTGGAGGACCTTATCGCCGAGATCGGGCTGGATATGGATGTCTTCCCCAATGAGAATCATCTAAGCAGTTGGGTGGGCGTTTCACCGGGTAACAACGAGAGTGCCGGTAAAAAAAAAACGGACGCACCACCCACGGGAACAAGCAGGCCAAATCCATCCTGAGCCAATCAGCGTGGGCGGCATCGCGGACAAAAGACACGTTCTACCATGCCCGGTACCATCGCCTGGCGGCCCGCCGCGGCAAGAAAAGGGCCATAGTGGCCGTGGCCCACTCCATCCTCAAGTCGGTGTATCATGTCTTGAAAGACGAAGTCCCTTACAATGAACTGGGAGCCGATTATTTAAACAGCCGGGTGGAAGCAAGGCGCAAAAGGTATCTGAAGGCAGAGTTGGAAAAGATGGGATATTGCGTCGAGCTTGTCCCGCATAATCCCGTCAGTCCTGCCGGAAGTTGAAAGTCTCCAACCCTGACATAAACGGGAAACAAGTACCAAAGGTCGATTTTTACTGGCGTACGGCGCGACAAGGCGTCTAAGTCGAATATGAAACTGACCTCAACAGGTAAGCACCCAAGGTTGTTGCCCAAGAGCACGCATATGAAATTTTAAACCCTTCTTACCTGTTTGTCTTTCCGATAACCGGTGCATTTGTCCAAAAGATGAGTGCTGTCTTTTGTTTTGTCAAAACGAAGAAATATAATTTTTAAAATGAATTAAATCATTAATTAATAGATATTTATATATCGGACGGAGGATTTGCGAGGTTGCGGGGGGGGGGGGATATCCACTATCCCTTGTAATCTCGCAAATCCTGTGTTCTACGATGTCGCCGTTAGGCGAGGAGTAGAATGCAGGATGTAATCCTCCGTCCGTTCTCCCGACGAGCCGAAGGCGATGTCGGGAGAACGAACAATTTACATATGAAAAGAGGCGTGTTTATAGTACTGTTGACGCTGGTTTCAACAGGCGTTTTTTCTTATGAGAAAAGAGATATCCTTCAGCATGAATCCCGGGCCATCGGGTTGACGGAAGTACTTGTAAAAGATTTTTCGGAGATCGGACTCCCGACTTACAACGATCGCGATTTCTGGAATAAGCTGCCGCTTTCCATCCGGCAACAATATATCGAGGCGGCAGAGAGATATATTGATTACGGCTGGCCGGTGGTGAAAGCGACAGACTACCTGGAGATCATCCGCTCCGGAGACCGGAGACAAGAAGCGTACGCCGCACCAAGCAATGCCATTCAGGCACTGGTGATGGGAGAACTGGTAGAGGGGGAAGGCCGGTTTATCGACCAGATCGTCAACGGTGTCTGGTACTACAGCGAACAGACCTGGTGGGGATGGTCGGCTCACCTGACAGCACAAAAGGCAAAAGATGGATTGCCCGATGTCAACGAGCCGGTGATCGACCTGGGCGTGGGCGAGATAACCAATCTGCTTTCCTGGACATGGTTCCTCTTCAAGGAGGAGTTCGACAAGATTCATCCGCTCATATCACAACGGCTGAAACAGGAGATCATGAACAAGGCGCTCATTCCCTATTACGAACGGGATGATTTCTGGTGGATGGGGTTCGATTCAAGACCGGTGAACAACTGGAATCCATGGACCAACCACAATATGCTTACGGCCATTCTGATACTTGAGGATGATCAGCAGAAAAAGATCAGTAATGTGGAGAAGGTGATCCGCTCCCTCGACAGCTTTGTCAACATCTATCCCGAAGATGGCGGATGCGACGAGGGACCCTCCTACTGGGGCAGGGCAGGGGCCTCGCTCTATCAGTGTCTCGACCTGTTGTGGCGGGCTACCAGGGGAAAATTCAATGTATATGACAACCCGCTGATCAGAAATATGGGCAGCTACATCTATAAAGCCTATATCGATTACCCCTATTTTATCAATTTTGCCGATGCCGATGCAACCACCAGTAGCCGTCCCGCCATCATCTATCGTTACGGGAAAGATATCGGCGACGTCGCCATGCAACAGTTCGGGGCATTCCTGGCCCGGGAAAGCGATTGGGGCAGGAAAAAGCCGGGAGAGAAGATCGATGAACAGATCATGCAGCTGATCTACCTCGACGAGATTGCCAATGCCACGGCCAGGAATGTCCTGATCGGTGATTTCTGGCTTCCCGATACCGAGGTAGGTGGGGGGAGGGATATGAAGGAGAGCTCCTCGGGATTCTTCTTCGCCGCGAAAGGAGGCCACAACAATGAGAGCCATAACCATAACGATATTGGCTCGTGCCTCCTCTACGCCGACGGCAAGCCCTGCCTGATCGATCTGGGCAGGGAGACCTATACCGCCAAAACCTTCAGCAGTGCCAGGTATGAAATCTGGACCATGCAGTCGCAATTCCATAACCTGCCCAGGATCAACGGCCGTGATCAGCTGCCGGGTAGAGAGTTTCAGGCCCGGAACAGCCGGTTCTCGGCCAATAAAAACCGGATTGAGTTCACAACCGATATTGCGGCAGCCTATCCGGAGGAGACCGGCATCAGCAGTTGGGAGCGCTCTTATCGGCTCGACCGGGGAAGGCGGTTTGTAGTGAAAGACCGGTATAGTTTCTCCCGGAGACCGAAGAATCCTACCACGCTGAACTTTGTCACCTATTGTAAAGTTACTGCCAGGAAACCGGGCAGACTGACCCTCCAGGGTGATGATTTCACGGTGGAGATGGAGTACGATCAGAAGAAGATGGGTCTGGAAATCGAATGTATACCGGTTGCCGACAATGGACTGAAACGGTACTGGCCAAACGGTGTAACCCGGATCGTACTTACCTTGAAAAACGCGGAATTGAAAGGCGAAAACAGTATTACAATAGTGAAAAAATAGCGAGACTAGGATAAACAAAAGATACGGTGCACTCTTTATTTTATGCTGCCTGTTGGCCATTCATCCTGCACGGGCTGCAGTTTCAGATTTCGAAGTGTTGCCGATACCGGAAGAGTCGCTCAACAGCACCGGCTATCTCGACAGATCGCTGAGCGAGTGGTGATACGTAAAGCCTGTAGTTATATCAGGCAGTTTTCATCGGATTGCGGGGGAAAAATGAGACAGGTAAAATTATTGCTATAAGCTGTTGATGTCTGCTCCAGGACCATTACGGAGTTTTTCTATTTCTAAACGTAGCATTCGATTCTCTTCCAATATTTCAAAGTATCTGTTTTTATATTCTGTTCTCTCTTTGTCCATTATATCGGCAGTCTGACTGTTGAGGTTGGAAGGGCAGGAGGTGTTTAACATCTCGCCTTTCTCCATAATTAGCCAATCCAGGTTAAGGTTTGGGAAAACCTTAACTATATTGGAGAGTTTTTCTGCTCCTATTGAAGATTTTAATTTACTGATATATCCACGCGAAAAACCGACCATCTCCTCAAATTTGGTTTGTCCCATCCCTTGAGATTTAATAATCAGTTAAATACCATAAAACCGGTCACAAAAATATCGATACCCGATACACTATTAAGTTTAAAGATTGGCGAAACCGTGATGATACCTGTGAGAACGATTAAATCCAGTTCTGTCAGGGCTGCCCTATCTCGTTACAGGAAGGCAGCAAAGGTCCTGTTTGTGTAATAGAGTAAGGCTTGGGAAAGTGAGTTCAAAATTACAACAATAAAGTAAATGCTATGGTTAAATTAAGTTCTTTCACTACTTTTTTTGTTATTTGCTCTTTGTTGTTATGCCCAAATGTAAAAGGAGCAAAAGGAGAAGTCTCTCATTTACATTTCAACAGCTCTGTTGTAGAACAACAGAAAAGGGTGTATGGGACTGTTACCGACCAGAATGGTGAGACATTGCCCTATGTCAATGTGATTGTCAAGGGTACCAACGTTGGTACGACTACTGATGAAAATGGGGTCTATGAGATTAATGTGGATGGAGATGTTACATTGATCTTCAGTTACATGGGTTTCAACGACCATGAAGAGGTTACCACCGGAAAAACAAGGATAGACGTTGTCCTGCTAGAGAGCAACGTGAGGTTGGAGGAGGTGGTTGTGACCGGATATAATACAGTTGAGAGGAGGCATTTGGCTTCTTCCATTGAATCTGTTGATGTTGAAAGGGTTATTACCAGGCCTATTGTCAAGCTGGAGGAGATTTTTTCAGGAACTGTTCCCGGTGTGACGATGCTTCGAGGAAGTAACCTCCCTGGATCTATCCCTGGCAGTATCTCTATCAGGGGTGTCAGTACACTCCAAAATGCAGCTCCGCTGGTAATTGTGGATGGAATGGAGCAGCCACTGTCAGATATTGATCCCAATCAGATCAAAAGTGTCAACATTCTGAAGGATGCCGCTGCTGCCTCTATGTATGGTTCACGAGGTGCCAACGGGGTCATCATTATCGAGACAAACAGGGGAACAACCGGAGAATTCAGGGTGAATCTGAACTCATGGTTTGCTATACATAGTCCGCTCAATCTGCCCAAGTTCGTGAACTCCGCCGACTTTATGCGGCTCAGAAATGAGGCTCATGCAATTCAGGGTCAACCCCTGCTCTATAGTGATGAAGATATCAGACTGGCAGAAGAGGGCGTCACGCCAAATACAGATTGGGTAAAGGCGATCATGGAAAGGCCTGCATCTGCCTATAACACAACCGCGAGTATTTCAGGAGGCGGTGGTGTAGGTACTTTTAACCTCATGCTTGGCTATATTGAAGAAAATGGATTGAATAGAATTGAAGGTTCCGACAAATTCAGTGCCCGTTTCAATACAAACATCAATATTGCCGACCGATTTATCCTACTGGCTGATTTTTACGCCCATCGATTGAAGGTAGACAGGCTGCGTCGCAACAATGACGGGCATGGATTGTATCAGATAGCCTGGAGGATGAACCCTACCCAGGGGATATATTATGAGAACTCTGATATTCCCAATCATTATATACTCCATAATGACCTAAATCCTGTAGCATTTATTGAAAAGGGAGGAACTTGGAATAATATGTATGACAAGAGCACTATCAATCTGCGTCCGCGATATTATATTACTGATGATCTGAATTTTGAGGGAAATGTATCTTACACGATTGACAAATCGGCGAGCAAGTGGAGACGTCTGACCTATAAATTTTATGATGGAGACGGGAAGCCGGTTACAACGTGGGGAAACGATATTGGTGCCGAGCAGAATGTAAGCGAGAGTCAATTGACTGGTAGAGCACTGTTGAATTTTGAAAAAGAGTTAAGAGATGGCAGAGATAAGCTTTATGCCGTTGGCGGATCAGAAGTGATGTCCTATATCTTTACAGATTATCGGGAGATAACCAAAGCTTCGTTTTTCGCAAAATTGAATTACTCTTTGGAAAACAAATATTTGCTTGAGACCACCGTCAGATCCGATGGAAGCAGCAAGTTTGCCCCGGGTCACCAATGGGGTGTCTTCCCTTCAGCCTCCTTTGGATGGAATGCACACAATGAATCTTTCATGGAGAGTTTAAAGGAGTCTGGAGCGATCTCCAATCTGAAAATGAGGTTTTCATGGGGGAGAATTGGAAATGAGAATGTGGGTCCCTATTTGTGGCAAGAGGTGGTGAATACCTGGGGTTGGACAATGCGTGTTCCTAATCCCGATTTCACGTGGGAAAAACAGAATCAGGGAAATATCGGCCTTGACCTGGGTATGCTTAATAATCGCCTGACAGTTACTGCAGATGTTTATAAAAAGCACTCATTTGACCTCATATATTCCGATTTCCCGGTTCCACCCTTGACCGGATCCTACTATCTGACCTCTTCAGTCAATATCGGAGAGGTGGAAAACAAAGGATGGGAGGTTTCTGCAAAATGGCAGGATAAGATTGGAGATCTCTCTTACAGCATTGGAGGAATGTTGTTCGACAATAAGAATCAGGTCCTGAAAGCCGGATACAGTGCCTCAGACACGCTGATATTCAAGGGGACAAATGACCGGATCTGGTTCAGAGGTATTCCCATCAATAACTATTATGGTTTCGAAACTGATGGTTATTTCCAGAACCAGGAAGAGATTGATGCAACACCGGCGAAATTTCCCAATACACTCCCTGGTGATATCAAGTATGTGGACCAGAACGGTGACGGGGTATTGAATGATGAAGACAGGATTTTCCTGGGTGATACAGCTCCCCATTATAACTATTCTGTGACGTTCGATCTGCGGTATAAAAAGTGGGATTTCAGCCTGCTTGGTCAAGGTGTAGGTAAAAGGGTAGGCAGATTGGGTGGTCAGGAAGGTTATCCGGTCTTTGTTGATGGAGGAAGTAACAACTTGGGTGCACCCCGTCAGTATTATGCTGATAACCGTTGGACCCCGGAAACACCCAATAGCCGTTTCCCGCGTGTATGGACCGGAACCAGTACAAATACATATTTGAGCGATGTATGGTTGAGTGATGCCTCTTTCTTCCGTATCAAGTCGCTCCAGGTGGGTTATACGATACCTAAAATAAGGCACAATATGAGAAATCTCAGATTATATTTCAATGCTCAGGACTTCCTCACCTTTACAAAATGGGAGGGGCTTGAGCCTGAGCGGGATGGCGGAAATGGGGCATATCCCAGGATGGCAGCCTACAGCATTGGTTTTCAGGTAACATTATTCTAACCTAAAAATAGTTGCAACGATGAAAAGATTATTATATCCGATATTGATACTGACTTTCCTGATTGGTTGTGATGACTTTTTGGATAAAAGAGATCCAACGGCCACATCATTTGTTGAGTTTTTCAATGATGAGGAGGATCTTCGGCGAGTAGTATACAGCAGTTATCTGGATGTCTTTACAAATCCTACGTCCAGACCAATCATATTCTACATGGATGAGGCCAAGTCAGATAACGCATACAGCAGGCTTGCAGATGACAGGCATCAGAATATCGCCAACGGGAACTTCAACAGTAACACTTACGATTTTCTCTATTATTATGAGTTATACATGAAGCATTTGGGACGTTTGAATACGTTTATTGCCAATGTGGATGTGCCCTATGTGGAGGATGAGAGTGTCAGGGGCAAATATCATGGTATTCTTGAAGCGTTGAGGGTATGGCATTATTTCAGGCTGACCATGCGGTGGGGAAATGTCCCGTTCGTATTGGAGCCGGCAGACCTGGAGACCGCCCGTCAACCGGCCACACCCAAAGAGGAGATCTTGAATACCCTGTTCATCCTGGCCGATGAGATAGCCGCAAAATTGCCACCTGATGAATACACTTCGGATAAATACATGTTCAACAGGTATTCATTTAAGGCACTTACCATGCGTTATGCCCTCTATAACGGCAGGTATGAATTGGCGGCTAAACTGGCCAAGGAGATCATTGACAGCAAGAAGTATTCACTCTATCCCGTATATGAGGACCTATTCAATTATAAAGGTTCAAAGGTGAACAACGAGTTCATCATGTGGTTTGACATGGCAAGTCACAACAATAGTGCCACACAGTCATTCCAACACCTGGGACCTCATTACCGGACGGGTCCCGGACAATCATACTGCGTGCCAACCAAAGCATTGGTGGATACATATTGGACTGCACAAGGCAGACCTATAGACAAATGCCCCTTACACTCCAAAGAGGAGTATGAATTAACGCCTTCTCTGAACAGGGATCCCCGTTACAGTGCATCGATCATGGGGCATGGAGACCTCTTCTATGGTGAGGAGATTGATATCTACAATGAGAACTCTCCCATGTTTTATCAAAATCTGAGGTCAAGCAGGACAGGCTTCTGGTTCAGGAAATTTGTGGATGAGACAGATGCCTTTAAAAGCGGAGGCAATATGGACTTCCCGTTGCTGCGTTATGCAGAGGTGTTGTTGACATATGCAGAGGCAAAGATAATGCTGAATCAAATTGATGAGCTGACCAAGAAATGCATCAATGATGTCAGAAGAAGGGCCGGTCTGGATATGAACTATGCTGATGTCACCCTTCCGGAATATAATTCCTATACCCAGCAACAGTGGATTGATCTGATCAGGAATGAACGGAGGATTGAACTTGCAGGAGAGGGGCAACGTTATGACGACATCATACGCTGGAGGATTGCAGAGGTTGTTTTAAATAAACCGGCCGAAGGACATACCAGAATTGTTGATGGTAGAAAGGTCACATTGAAGGTGGAGGACCGGTCATTTAAACCTCACAACTACTTATGGCCTTTCCATGAGAACAGTCTGAAAGTGGAGCCGGGACTAATTCAGAACCCTGGATATTAGACTATTTTAAGGATTGATATGTTTCATTATTTGGGGCGGATTGAGAGTCCGCCCCTTTTTTTGAGATAAACTTTATCTGGTATCAAACAGTTAATTGTTTATGCTGTTTACATTGGGGTTATCATGGTGAAATCTCTTCAAGAGTTTGCCTGTTTCAAAAGTTTTTATTAACTTGCCTATCTGTTGAATAATATGATTGGCCGCACTCGATTCCAAGGTCTGTGCGGATCCTGTGGACCTGCATCTGCAGGGGTAAGCCCCAGCTGAGGAGAGGAATATCTATCTGAAGGAAACGAAAGGATAACTTTACCTGGACAACAATGAATGTAAAACATCTGTGGCCCCTTGCCATCGTGGTTGCCGGAATAGGAGCTACTGCCATAGGTGCTGCCATTTCCCACCATTACTGGAGTTTTTTCGGATTGCTTCTGATCATCTCACTGGCCTCCATGCTTAGTGGGGCCCTGTTGGGTTTTCTGTTCGGGGTTCCACGGTTGAACCGCAACTACGACCCGAGGGAAGATTATGGACGGACCACCAAGTATTTGCCCAACACAAACCTCGAAGATGTATCGGATTGGTTGACCAAGATCATTATCGGAATTACGCTGACTCAGCTTGCCAAGATTCCCGATTACCTGCAGGGCATCGCAGACTACGTCACCGCCAACAGTAGCTGTGCCGGCCAGGATTGCCATCTTGCCGGTCCGGTGATCGTTTCACTTCTCGTCTATTTCTTTATTGCCGGATTTCTATCGGGCTATTACTATACCCGGATTTTCTTGCCCACCCTCTTTTCAATTATGGAAGAGAACAGTATTCTCAGGGCGGAGACTGCCATCTGGAGGAAAGGGGGACAAATTTTGTTTTCAGCTTCCGGCGGATCTGGCCTCTCTTCCAGGTTCGAATCTCTCACCGGTCAGGAGAAAGCAATGTTGCAGCGGATCAGGGAGGAGGGTACTCTTGGCCGACTTAGCCACGATGATAGTGCCGCTTTGAACGTACTGCTTGCGAAGGGAGTTGTAGAGAGCTCACCCGGGAAGAGATCCTGGCGGATTATCGACGAGGAGGTGTTGAGGTTGCTGCAGGAAGATTGAGCAATCTATTGAGAGATCCCTGAACGGAATGTGCAGGGAGTTGAAAAACGGTATATAAATGAACTGACAATGAAACCTCCATTTCTAGGAAAAAGGGTCTTTTGGGATCACCCTGCATCTGATAGTAGTTCGAGTGAGATGTATCGTGAGGCTGCGGCAAGTGATCTGGAGGTCACCCCCTTTTATACCGGACGACATCTGCTCATTCTCCGGAATGGGAAGAGGGAGGTGGTGAAAACTACCCGGCTGCTCGAGACAAAATGGGGCTTGACGGTTGCCAATACGGCCGATTTTATTACGGAAACCATGTGTGAAAGCAGGATAAAGGATGCAGATGTACTCTTCTACAATGAACTGGGGATAGCTCTTGTGGCGGTGGATGACGACAGTATGGAGCTGTTGCACCCTGTAGATGCCGATTATACTGTGGAACCGGAGAAAGTAGTTTATATCCCGGACGATGTTACTGTCGATACAGTGGTAGAATCCTCCTGGGGCATTAAGGCTGTAAGGGCACACGAGTCGGTCTATACCGGTGAAGGCGTCAAGCTGGCTGTGCTGGATACCGGTTTCGATGTAAGACACCCCGATTTTAAAGGAAGAAACCTGACGACCTTCTCGTTTGTTCCCGATGAAACTGCGGAAGATCTCCACGGGCATGGAACGCATTGTATCGGGATTGCCTGTGGTTCGTCCGATCAGCAGGGGGTGCGGTACGGTGTGGCTCCGGGGGTTCAGATTTACGCAGGAAAAGTGTTGAACAACGGGGGAAGAGGGGCGCAGGCCTGGATTCTGGACGGGATGACCTGGGCAGCGAACAACGGGTGTCGCGTATTGTCGATGTCACTGGGATCGAAAGTCCTCCCGGGACAAAGTTACGACATTGCCTACGAAAGGGCTGCCCGGTTCGCACTTTCAAAAGGAACGCTCGTCGTGGCTGCAGCAGGAAATGACAGCAGGCGATCCGAAAATCGGTTCAGCCCGGTGAGCAGCCCCGCCGATTGTCCTTCCATCCTCGCGGTGGGTGCGGTAGACTCAGCGCTGCAGGTGGCCGATTTCTCAAACCGTGCAATCAATCAGGAGGGACTGGTGGATCTGGCCGCACCAGGCGTGGCGATCTACTCATCCTGGCCCATGCCTGCGAGGTACCGTACCCTTTCCGGTACCAGCATGGCTACACCGCATGTGGCAGGAATAACTGCCCTGCTGTGCGAAAAGTTTCCCGATGCCACGCCCGCGATGATCGGACAGGAGTTGATCCGGACGGCAGGCAGTTTAACGTCACCTGCACAGGATGTAGGTGCAGGACTCCCTTTAGCGCCATGAAACAAATTGTTATTACCGTATCTGCTTACTATCTCGACCGGTTAGACGTTGTGGCGGAGAACCTCCGGGAGGAAGGGGTGACGATAACCCGGCTCTACGAGTTTGGAGTGATTATCGGATATGCCGAAGAGACAACCATCGATAAAATCCGTCATCGCAAGGAGATTGCTTCACTGAGAGATGAAAAGGAGGCTGAAATTCCACCCCCAGGGGAGGATATTCAATAAGTAACGGATCTGAATCCGTCGACCGGCTGTAGCTCTTGCTGCCAGCAAGAGCTACAGCTGTTAAATTTTGTCAAATGTTTGATTAGGAGAGATCATTTTCCTTAATTTTGTGTTTGGGAAAACCTTATCCCCCATACTGTGCCGGCCTCCACCGGAATGAAAAAAACAGACTTTACCCGGATCTCGTTTCGTTGGGGCCGACCGGCATTTTTTATTATACATAACCATTTTAAAAGTTTATTATTCGATTTTTGTGAAGCTATGAAAGGAGAATTATTTATGTTGAGTTGCAAGCAGAGTTTAACCCGAATTTTTCTGCCATTCCTTCTGCTTACGCTAGCAGGCTTTTCAACAACTACTGCACAGAGCCTTCGCCTCTACACACCTTATCCCGAAATTGTGGTTCCTCCGGGAGAGAAGATTGACTACACCATCGACCTGATCAATGACGGCGGATCGGTTGCCACGGCTGAAATTGCCGTTGAGGGAATTCCCGACACCTGGACATACTCGCTCCGCTCCGGAGGTTGGAGCGCGCGCCGCATTTCGGTACTGCCCAAAGAGAAGAAAACTGTTAACCTGAAAGTTGAATTGCCCTACGATATAGATAAAGGGAGCTACACGTTCCGGGTATTGGCCAAAAATTACACTGTTTTGCCCATCACCATAGAGGTTTCCGAAAAAGGAACAGTAAAGACCGAATTCACTGCCGACCAGAGCAACATGCAAGGTCACGCAACCTCAGATTTTAACTTCAGGACAAAACTGGAGAACCAGACCGGCGAGAAACAGCTTTATGCACTCTCTTCGCACGCCCCGCGCGGATGGACGGTGGTGTTTAAGCCCAATTACCAGCAGGCTACATCGGTTGAAATTGAACCGGGTCAGAGCAAGGATATCACAATCGAGATCAAGCCTCCCTATAACGTGAAAGCAGGAAAATATACCATCCCGGTGATGGCTACTACCGGATCCTCTTCTGCCCAGTTGGAACTTGAGGCTGATATATCAGGGACCTATGGCATTGAACTGACCACGCCGGAGGGTAGACTCAGCGAGAAGATAACCGCCGGCAGAAGGAAAAAGATCGATCTGGTGGTGAGAAACAGCGGTTCTACCGACCTGAGCAGCGTGCGTATGAGTGCAAACAATCCACGCGGTTGGGAGGCAACTTTTTCTCCCGATACCATTCCTTTCATTGCGGCAGGTGAGACAGCCCAGGTGAAAGCAGAGATAAAAGCTTACGGAAAGGCCATCCCGGGTGATTATGTAGTCAACCTTACCGCACAGACACCTGAAGTTAAGTCCGACGCTTCGTTCCGGATGTCGGTCAGGACCCCCCTGCTCTGGGGTTGGCTGGGTATTCTGATTATCTTTGGTGCGATTGGTACAGTATATTGGCTGTTCCGCAAATATGGGAGGAGGTAGTCTATGCAATCACCAACCATTGAAATCTGTAATCTCACCAAGAAGTATGGCGATTTTACGGCGGTGGATAATCTTACTCTTTCCATTGGCAAAGGGGAGGTCTTTGGTCTGCTTGGCCCCAATGGCGCGGGCAAGTCGACCACTATCCTGATGCTGATGGGGCTGACCGAACCCACCTCCGGAACGGTACAGGTATGTGGTCTGAACCCTGTATCCCAGCCTATCGAGGTGAAGAGAAGGGTAGGATACCTGCCCGAGGATGTGGGGTTTTACGACGATCTGACCGGTCCCGAAAACCTGATCTATACGGCTCGACTGAATGCCATTCCCGATAAGGATGCTGAGGAGAGGGCATTCCGGCTTTTAGAGCGTGTAGGTCTTGATGGAGAGATAAACAAGAAGGTAGGCAAGTACTCCCGGGGAATGCGGCAGCGCCTTGGGCTGGCAGATGTATTGATAAAGAACCCTGAGGTGATCATCCTCGATGAGCCCACATTGGGTATCGACCCGTCAGGTATTAGGGATTTCCTGGGGCTGATCGTATCGTTGAGCCGGGAAGAGGGTATTACGGTACTCTTCTCGTCGCATCACCTGCACCAGGTACAACAGGTGTGCGACCGGGTAGGAATCTTCGTGAAAGGACGCCTGCTGGCGCAAGGCGACATCACTTCACTTGCCCGTCAACTCTTTGCGGAGAGTGAAGAGCAGAACGGCCGTGAATATGGTCTGGAAGATATTTATTACCGTTATTTTGAAGGAGGAGAAAGGAATGAAGATAACAGCGATTCAGCATAGATTTCTTACACGTGGGTATTGGGAGGAGCAATTGCGCCGGATTGTACCGGAATTGCGTAATCTGTGCAGCGCTTACCGGAAATCGGGGGCAACCCCCGGAGTGTTCCGGTCAATGGTGCTGAAGGAAGTAAGTGATCATATCCGTAGCTGGCGGGTGGTTATCCTGATGGGACTTATCCTGCTTACCTGTATAGGTTCGCTTTATACCTCCCTGACTGCAATCGGCAATGCTGGAAGCACGGGAAACAACGATGATCTCTTCTTTTTCCTGCATCTTTTTACCCTTTCCGACGGTAGTCTGCCGCCCTTTTTTGTCTTCATCGGATTTTTGGGCCCGCTTTTAGGTATCAGTCTCGGATTCGATGCAGTCAACTCGGAACAAAACAGGGGTACGTTAAGTCGCTTGCTGGCACAGCCCATCCCGCGTGATTATGTGATCAATACCAAGTTTGTTGCAGCCTTGCTGGTGATCTCGCTGCTCTTTTTCGTACTGAGTTTTGCAGTGATAGGTGCTGGTCTGGTAGCACTTGGTGTTCCACCCACTCCGTCCGAGTTTATGCGTATCCTCTCATTCACGCTGCTGAGCATTGTGTATGTGGCGCTGTGGCTCAATCTGTCGGTCTTTTTTTCTGTCCGTTTCCGGCAGCCTGCTACCTCCGCTTTGGCCGGTATTGCTGTATGGCTCTTCTTTACGGTGTTCTACCCGTTGATTGCCAACCTGCTGATCAAGGCTGCAACGCCGTCGCCTTATGCGTCGGGTAGAACGATCTACCTGTTTGAGCGGTTCAGGTTTCTGCTGATGCAGGCAATGCCCAATGAGCTTTACAGCCAGGCTACCTCTACATTGCTGGTTCCTTCCGTGCGAAGTCTGGGCCCACTTACCATGGAGCAGATGGAGGGTGCCATCCCGGGTCCCCTGCCACTTGGACAGAGCCTGTTGCTGGTTTGGCCGCAACTTACCGGACTGATCGCGCTGACCTTCCTCTGTTTTATCCTCTCATATCTTGCCTTTATGCGGCGGGAGATCCGCTCGAGGTGATACGGCCGTAATCGATAAAGAAGAGCCATCGGCTTCTCCCTTCCAGGGAGCAGTGGCCGGTGGCTCTTCTGCCTTAATTTCTATTCCGTGCCTCAGTGTGCCGGTTCCTTTTCGGCTTCATGCAACAGATCCCTTACGTTAAGGGCCCTGGTGTACATGGTGAGCGATCCGTCCGCCTCCACCGGCCACTGCTCCCTGGGCTTGTCCCAATAGAGCTCCACACCGTTGCCATCGGGATCATCCATGTAGATGGCTTCAGATACTCCGTGGTCACTTGCTCCGGTGAGTGGATAGTTTACTTCGAGTAAACGTTTCAATATCAGTGCCAAATCGCGTCGGGTAGGGTAGGCGATGGCAGTGTGGTAAAGTCCCACCCCCTCAAGTGGCGCCTCCGGCATCCCCTGGCTATGCCAGGTATTCAATCCGATATGATGATGATAACCGCCTGCGGAGAGAAAGGCAGCCTGTTTGCCGTACATCATGGTTACCTCGAACCCTAGCAGGTCGCGATAAAAGGAGAGTGCACGGTTAAGGTCAGACACCTTCAGATGGATATGTCCGATGCGTGCTTGTGCAGGAATTGTATATTTCTCCATAAAATTTTTTCCGCTGTTTTTGATTAATTTAGTAGATTGTATCCATAGGTAACAGCTTTACGCGCGATATTGTTTTGCAACTTACTCTCTTTTCAGCTTTTTAACGGGGTAGAATCCTTTTTTGACAGTTTCGCTACTGCTCTTCCAAAACAAATTCTTTTTTTGTGTGTTAAACTGTTGATTCTGATTTGCAGGGTGTCGATGTTCCTGCGCTTACGCAAGAGCATGATCAATGCAAGTTTTTGATCCGTCCAAGATAAAAACTGAAATCGTATGAAGTCAATCTTGTCGTTTTTTCATCCTCTTTCTTGCGTTGACATATCCTGCTTTCGCCTCTTTCCACTCCGTTTTACAGGAGAGGGGGAAGAAGGCAAAGGCAGAGACAACAACCGTTAACCCTGCGTACGATGCAGCCCTGGCAAAAAAGCTGGGAGCTGATGATTATGGGATGAAGAGTTTTGTGCTGGTAATTCTGAAGACAGGACCCAACACTACTGCCGACGCCGCTTTGGTGTCGGAGTGTTTCAGGGGGCACATGGAGAATATCAATCGTCTGGTGAAAGAAGGTAAACTGGTGGTGGCCGGTCCGTTGGCGAAGAATGAGCAGCACTACCGCGGGATCTTCATTCTCAGTGTGGATACAACGGAGGAGGCAGAAAAATTGTTGGAGAGTGATCCGGCAGTAAGGGAGAAACTGTTGGCCGCCGATCTCTATCAATGGTATGGCTCGGCTGCCCTGCCGCTATACCTGGAGCAGGCGGAC
The DNA here is from genome assembly GCF_900095795.1 of Petrimonas mucosa. NCBI lineage: Bacteria > Pseudomonadati > Bacteroidota > Bacteroidia > Bacteroidales > Dysgonomonadaceae > Petrimonas > Petrimonas mucosa. Next base: position 3,144,283 of record NZ_LT608328.1, on the reverse strand, counting down.
AAAATATGGAAAAAGCAACCCTGATTATCTAAAATATATGGCAGAACTGAAGACTAGAGAACATGACGGCGATGTGGCGCATTTTATCCGTAACCATGCCGACACCGAACAGAAGCTGGACGACAGTTTCGCCTTGCTGGAGCTGATGCGCGAGGCAACGGGTTATGAGCCGAAGATGTGGGGCGACTCGATAATCGGTTTCGGGAAGTACCATTACAAGTCGGAGCGTAGCCGTCAGGAGGGTGACTGGATGCTTGTAGGCTTCTCGCCACGAAAGGCCGCCATCTCCCTTTATGTCTATGCAGGTACTCCGGAACAGGAGCAGTTGCTTGCCAGACTGGGTAAGTTCAAAATGGGTAAGGGGTGCATCTATGTGAAAAGGTTGTCGGATATCGATCCTGATCTGTTGCGGAAGATTATCCGTTCAACAGTATCATTCCTGGAGGAGACCTACGGCAAGCAATAAGATGGGCCCGCAGGAACCCGACAGGGGAAGATGATTTCGCTAAACATGGAAGGAGAGTGACTATAAGACAAATATATGATACTGGAAATTGATTCGGAAATAACATTGAGACAATTGGAACGTTCCGACGCTGAGGCGATTTTCGAAACGATCGACCAGCAACGGGAATATCTGGGAAGATGGTTGCCCTTTGTGGCTTATACCCTGGATATCTCAGACTCGCAAGGGTTTGTGGATTCGGTGGTGAATGCCCCGGCCGATCGGTTTGAATATCTCTTTACTATCAGGAAGTGTGGTCGGTTTGTAGGCCTGATAGGCTTTAAGGATACCGACAGGCAAAACAGAAAAACGGAGATCGGTTACTGGCTCTGCGAGCAATATCAGAAACAGGGGATTGTGACAAGGTCGGTAGAGCGGCTCTGTGATTTTGCTTTTAATGAGTTGGGCATAAACCGGATTCAGATAAAATGTGCAGTTGGAAACAGCGCAAGCAGCAATATCCCGAAGAGGCTGGGATTCATATTTGAAGGGATTGAGCGAGAAGGTGAACTCCTTTCCAACGGTTTTTTTACAGACCTGGAGGTATACAGCAAACTGAAACATGAAAAATAGCGAAAAGATATACAAGATGTCTGTTGCCGGCGTCTACCCTTATTATGTAGGGAAAGCTGAACGAAAAGGCAGAAGCAGGGAGGAGGTGGATGAGATCATCTGCTGGCTGACAGGATACGGTAAAGATGAGTTAAAGGCCATCTTGGAGAGCGACATCAATTTTGAAACCTTCTTCAGGCAGGCGCCGGAGATCCATCCAAATGCCTCAAAGATAAAAGGGATAATCTGCGGTTACCGTGTTGAGGAGATTGAGGATGAGATAGTTCAGAAGGTGAGATATCTCGATAAATTGATTGATGAACTGGCTAAGGGGAAGAGCATGGAGAAGATACTGAGAAAGTGAACCGGAAAATTATCAGGATATGGAGAGTAACATCATTGAACCGGAACAGAAGGACCTGCTGCTCGACGTTTTAAGCAGGCGTTTTGCTGGGAATATGGGGCGCCATCCCGGATTGCAATGGGATGAGGTGCTGCGGCGTCTTGAAGAGCATCCCGAAAAATTGTGGTCGCTGCGGGCAATGGAAGAGACGGGAGGGGAACCCGATGTCATCGGTCGCGACAAAAATACCGGAGAATTCATCTTTTGCGATTGTGCTCCTGAAAGTCCCAAAGGGCGTAGGAGTCTATGCTATGATCCAGAGGCGTTACAGTCGAGAAAAGAGCACAAACCCCGGCAGAGTGCCATAGGAATGGCAGAAGAGATGGGAATCTCGCTGCTGAATGAGGAGCAGTACCGGGAACTTCAGCAACTGGGGAGGTTCGATACCAAAACCTCCAGCTGGATTGCTACACCATCCGCGATCCGGCAGCTTGGGGGAGCCATTCTCGGTGACCGGCGTTACGATAGGGTTTTTATCTATCATAACGGCGCTGAATCCTATTATGCCGCCAGAGGGTTTCGCGGGTTGTTGAAGGTATAGCCGTTATATAAATCTCCCCTATTCTTTCATTTATTCGATTGGATTGCCTAAATTTGTACATTTTATTTAGGTTATATAGAAAATCCTGAACAATGTCAACTAAATTGCGCGAAGAGGCCCTGAGGTATCATGCCGAAGGGCGTCCCGGTAAGATTGAGGTAGTCCCCTCCAAACCCTATAGTTCCCAACACGACTTGTCGCTGGCATATTCGCCGGGGGTGGCCGAGCCTTGCCTCGAGATCGAGAAGGATGAGCAGAAAGCTTACGAATATACCTCCAAAGGTAACCTGGTGGCAGTTATTTCTAACGGTACGGCTGTGCTCGGCCTGGGTGATATTGGTGCAGTTGCCGGGAAACCGGTGATGGAGGGAAAGGGACTGCTCTTCAAGATCTTCGCCGGAATCGATGTCTTCGACATTGAGATCAACGAGAAGGATCCGGAGAAATTCATTCAGGTGGTCAAGGCCATCTCGCCCACTTTTGGTGGCATCAACCTGGAAGATATCAAGGCGCCGGAATGCTTTGAAATTGAGGAGCGACTCAAGGCGGAACTGGATATCCCCATCATGCACGACGATCAACACGGTACCGCCATCATTTCCGCGGCAGGTCTGCTAAATGCGTTGGAGTTGACCGGCAAGAAGATCGAAGAGGTGAAGATTGTGGTGAATGGAGCAGGTGCTGCTGCCAACTCCTGTACAAAACTTTACATTGCCCTGGGAGCCAAATTGGAGAATATTGTGATGCTCGACTCCAAGGGAGTGATATCGAAATACCGGAACGACCTGAACGAACGGAAAAGGCCGTTTGCAACCGATCGGAACATCTCCACCCTGGAGGAGGCACTTGTAGGGGCTGATGTTTTTCTCGGGCTTTCAGTAGCCGATGTGCTGACTGTTGAAATGGTGCAATCGATGAACGAGAACCCGATCGTTTTTGCATTGGCCAATCCCAACCCTGAAATATCGTACGAGCTGGCAATCTCTTCCCGCAAGGATATAATCTTTGCAACCGGCCGTTCCGATCATCCCAACCAGATAAACAACGTGCTGGGTTTCCCCTACATCTTCAGGGGGGCGCTGGATGTTCGTGCCACCTGTATCAATGAGGAGATGAAGATTGCAGCTGTCCGCGCGATTGCCGATCTGGCCAAAAAAGCGGTCCCCGATGTGGTGAATGCCGCATACAATCTGAAAAGGTTGAGTTTCGGACGAGACTACATCATTCCTAAACCTTTAGATAACAGGCTGTTGACAGCGGTAGCGCCAGCTGTTGCCAAAGCTGCCATTGCCTCTGGAGTTGCCCGGAAGACCATAACCGACTGGGACGAATACAATGAGATACTTCTTGAAAGGATGGGGTTGGACAACAAGATGCTGCGTCGCTTCTACGAAATGGCCAAACAGAACCCCAAACGGGTGGTCTTCTCGGAGTCGAATCACCTGAACATGCTCAAGGCTGTAGAGACCTGTGTCAGTGAAGGTATCTGTTATCCGATACTGTTGGGCAATGAAGAGAAGATCGCCAATATTGCAGCCGAGAACCAGATCAATCTGGAAGGGGTGGAGATTGTGAATCTTCGACACGACAGGGAGGAGTCAAGGCGTCTGCGATATGCCAAACTGCTTTCCGATAAACGATGCCGTGAGGGTTATACCTTCCATGAGGCAGCCGAGCAGATGTTCAACCGCGACTCCTTCGGGATGATGATGGTGGAGTCGGGCGATGCCGATGCGCTCATTACCGGCGTCTTCGGAAAGTACCTCGACACTATCAACCTGGCCAAGGATATTATCGGCATCAGAAAGGGACTGAACCATATAGCGGCCATGCATATCGTCAATTCAAAGAAAGGGGTGCTCTTCCTTGCCGACACGCTCTTCAACCGGCACCCTTCGGCCGATGCATTGATCGATATTGCCCGGCTGGCCAACTCGACGGTAAAACTGTTTGCTCATGACCCCGTTATTGCAATGCTTTCCTACTCCAATTTCGGCGACGACAAGGTGGGAAGCCCAGCCAGCGTCCACAAGGTGGTGGAGACACTCCATCGAGATTATCCGGATATGGTGGTGGATGGCGAGATGCAGGTGAATGTGGCGCTGAACAAGGAGTTCAGGGACGAGAAATTTCCCTTTACAAAACTGAGGGGGAAGAGTGTGAATACACTGGTTTTTCCCAACCTGAGTTCGGCAAACACGGCCTACAAGCTCCTGCTTGAGACTGGTGTGGGTGATATTATTGGGCCGATCCAGATGGGACTGAACAAGCCCGTTCACATCCTCGACGTGGGCATGTCGGTACGAGACATCGTAAACATGACTGTTATTGCAGTCATTGATGCCATCGTGGAGGAGAATATCAGCGTGAATAGACTGAAAAGGGTAGAGTAGGGGGTGGATATGTTCAGGGCCTCTCCTCCCTCTTCTCGAAAAAAGTGAAATGGACACTGCCATACTTTCGCTCCTCCTTGAAGAGGGGAAGATGTGAGAAGTTGTACTCCTTGGAGTGTTCCATCACGAAGATTCCACCCTCTTTCAGCAAGTTCTTTTCGAGGACAAGCAACGGAACTGTTCCCAGTTCAGGAAGATCGTATGGTGGATCGGCAAAGATCAGATCGAACTGCTGATGAACCGACTGAAGGTATTTGAATACATCTCCTCTTATCGGAAATAGCTCCTTTGCTCCCAATAACTCTTTTGCCTTGCAGATGAAGTTGTAATGGTTGGCATTCATCTCAACGTTCACCACATAGGGACAACCGCGCGACACAAGTTCAAGGGCCACGCTTCCAGTACCGGAGAATAGATCCAAAGCTGTTGTCTCCTCCCACTCTATCAGGTTGTTGAGCACGTTGAAGAGGCTCTCCCTTGCAAAATCGGTAGTAGGCCTTGCTTTCAGGTTAGCCGGTACAGGAATCCGCCTCGATTTATATTTTCCACTGATTATCCGCATACAGGATTTGAGAAGTTAAGATTCAACACTATTCAATGCCAAAAGGATGTCGGTAGGAAGAGAGAGATATCCATTCGGAGTATCGGGCTTCAGCTCCTCCACGTTTCTTATGAGTCTTCGCAGCGTATCGGCACTTTCGCTGTTCTCCCGCAAATTGCCTGAAAGCACCAGCAGGTCTGTATTCTGATCTAGGGATTGATGCTCCCACACATTGGCGATATTGAACAACGCCTCATACCTCTCCCTGGCAGGATAGGTATTGGATGAAAGCAGCCTGGTTCCGTAGAAACAGGTTACGGAAACCATCTCGTCGTGGAAATCCACAAAGCACCTTTTCCGGTTCCCCTCATTCCGGTAGTTGGAGAGAAAGGGGTGTAGCCTGGCCTGATGGCTGTAAAAAGCAGGATTCCACAGATTGCGGCACAAGAAGGAGTAGAGCTCCTCGTCGAGATCGAAAAGGATGTGATATCCAGTTTCAGAAACGAGATTGTTCAGCACCTTTCCATGCTCACCATGTATATTGAATGTGAACAGTTCGCCGGCTCTCTTTTTTTCGAAATAGGCATCCGGAACGGTGGTGTATCGGGGTGACACAACCGTTACCTCTACTTTCTGAAATGGATGAGAGAAAAAATTGACCTCAAAAAATATTTTCTCGATATTTCCGATCTGGGAGAGGGTTTTACTGAACCTCTTTTCCTGGTAGTGAAATACCGATCTGTCGGCGGTGGAATAGATACAAAAAGAAAATCCATCCGGTATTAGCCGGATGGATAATGTATACTTTTCAGATTGAGCTAAATCAATATTCTCAGGTAAAAACATAGATCTTCACAGCGATTTACTGCTGAAGTTATTCCCAGTTTCCAGCGTTGTTGTTAGCCACCTTCAGTGAACCCACCATCAAGCCTGGATATCTGTCGCCGGGACGATCCAATACCTCCTGGATTTTCTGGCTCAACAGTTTCTTGTCCAAATCTCCCAAATAAACTGTGTATGGCGTTTTGACTTCAAACACCTGTACCGGATAACCCGAGGCAGTTATCAGTGAATCAACCGCCATCTCAAATTTTGCCCCTTTTCCATAAGGAACATATGCCAACGAATCGGGATTGATTTTCCTGTTCGGGAAAAGTACTTCAGCAGCAGGTGCAAAGATAGAGTCACGCATGAGCTGGGGAGCATTCTTGGTTTCGTCCCACAAGCCGGCAGCACGTATTGCTTTTTCATTTCCGGTACGGATGATACTCATTGCTTTCGCTTCGGTCATCCCAGCTTCCAATTGCTCCTCGGTGAGGTCTCCCGACCGTGCCACAGATGCCACTTTGCCGTTTTTGATGAACTCGGCCAATTCATTGAAGTCGGCCGTATATGTCCCTTTTTGTGCACGGTAAGCAACCTGTGTTGTGCGGATATCAACCAGTCGTTGAATAACTGCGTTGTCACGACGTTTTACCTCCGCATTGAAGTCAATAGGACCCTGAATACTTTTCCAGCAAAGGAAAACTAATAGGATAATGGCTGCTACTAAAAGCACTCTTGCTACAACTTTCATGGATGTCTTTTTATTTTTTTATTTAGTTTTGAAATATTACTTTCGATTTTAGAGTACAAATTTAGAAAAAGAATAATAAATGTGCTACATTTACCACAAAAATAACTCAAAAAAATGGTAAATCGGTACTTTATCGAAAAAATCAAAGAGAATTTTGCTTTCGATCTTACTGCCGATCAATACGCTGCGATCGCAAAGATAGTTGATTTTCTTTATTCGCGATCAAATAACCAGCTCTTTTTGCTAAAAGGATATGCCGGAACCGGCAAATCATCCCTTATCGGGAGTCTGGTAAGAACGATGTCGCAGTTTAACCAGAAAACGGTATTGATGGCTCCAACGGGAAGGGCTGCAAAGGTATTCTCTGCTTATGCAGGTCAGCCCGCATTCACCGTTCACAAGAAGATTTATCGGATGGATAAATTTACTGAAGGCCCAGGCGTTTTCTCACTGGCCGAAAACAGGCATAGACAGACGCTGTTTCTTGTTGACGAGGCCTCGATGATCAGCAACGATAACCGTGAATTTTCCATTTTTGGCTCGGGCAGGTTGTTGGATGATCTGATAGAGTATGTATATTCGGGCGATGGAAACCGGTTGTTGCTGATTGGCGACACGGCCCAGTTGCCACCCGTACAGCAAGAGTTCAGCCCGGCTCTCGATGAGCAGACCATAAGCTCTTATCTGTTGGAGGTGGTCTCATGTACACTTACCGAAATCGTGCGGCAATCTGAGAACTCGGGCATCCTGATGAATGCAACCCTGTTGAGGAACGCCTTGCGGAACAATGATACGAAGAGGTTTCCCAAAATCAATCTTCATGCCTTCAACGATGTGATGCGAATATCTGGCACCGAACTTATCGAGGAGATTTCGTCTGCCTACCATCGGGACGGGATTGAGGAGACCATCGTGATCTCACGCTCCAACAAACGGGTGAATGCCTACAACAATGGGATCAGGAATAGGGTCCTTTACCGTGAGGAGGAGCTTTCTCCTGGGGATCTGCTGATGATCACGAAAAACAATTATCATTGGGCTGGCGGGATTGAGGATATCGACTTTCTGGCCAACGGTGAATTTGTGGAGGTGGTTCGGGTACGCCGTCAGGAAACGATGTATGGATTCCGTTTCTGCAATGTCCTGCTTCGGCATAACGATTATGGTGTGGAATTTGAAGCGAAAATCAACCTCGACAGCCTGCATACCGAAGTGCCGGGCCTGACCCGTGAACAGAGCGATCAACTCTTCACTGCCGTAATGGAAGATTATGCAGATATCTCCCGGAAAAGTGCAAGATACAAGAAAGTGAAGGAAAATCCTTATTTCAACGCCCTTCTCGTAAAGTACGGGTATGCGGTAACCTGTCATAAAGCCCAGGGCGGTGAGTGGAAAAACGTCTTTCTGGATCTCGGATATCTCAATGAATCGCACATGGGTGACAACTTCTACAGATGGCTTTACACTTCAATTACAAGAAGTTCACAAATGTTATATCTTGTGAATTTGCCAAACGATTTTATTGAGCCAAACAAATAATGATTACTTTTGTGGTCGATTTATCCCGTTTTAACACAAAAACAGCTCAAACCGGGTAATTATGGAAAGAAAAGAGGAGTATATCGACAAGTTGCTTCACCAATTGCACAATCTTGAAGCAATGGTGTCTGCCATAAAACGTGAGGAGTCCGTTTCATTCTCTTTTTTTCGTGAAGCATTTCAGTCAGGACAGGAGGTGATGAAACTGCTTCATGAACTGGAGATGTCCCAGATAGAAGAGATGAAACATCAGATGGGTAAACTGTTGATGTTCCTGTCGGAAAGCGAGAATAAAAAATCGGCCGAGGAGGCCAAGCCTGTTGAGGTGGTCAAGCCTGTTGAAGAGGTCAAACCGGAAAAACCCCGATTGCCGTCAATTGAAGCTGTGGTGGAACCGGCATCACCTCGGAAAAATCTATATGCAGAGGGTGTAGATTTGCCCTCCTATTCCAATCCCAAGATTTCGAAACCAAAGCGGGAAAAACCGGTTGAGGAGATACTTGCAAATCCCCGATCATTGAACGACATGATACAGGCGCCCTCTCCCAGACTGGACATCAGGCGCGGGTTGAGCCTGAACGACCGTTTCTACTTTCAGCGGGAGCTGTTCGACAACGATCGTGAGGCAATGAATGGCATGATGGCCAGATTGAATGCATTCGACAATTATGTGGATGTAGAGCGCTATTTACGGGAAGAGACCTCGTGGGATTTTGACGATGAGAAGGTGAAAAATTTTCTGGCCCTGCTGAAGAAAGGGTTCGAGTAGTTTGCAGTAATCAACATGGCTAAGCTGGTGGTAGTGCCGACACCTGTCGGAAACCTTGACGATATGACGTTTCGTGCAATTCAGGTGTTGAAGAGTTGTGACCTGATCCTTGCCGAAGATACCCGGACAACCGGTTTCCTATTGAAACATTTCGGTATCGAGACCAGGATGCAGTCGCATCATAAATTCAACGAACATCATACCGCAAAACAGGTTGCCGAGCGCATCAAGGCGGGTGAAACCGTGGCGCTTGTGTCGGATGCCGGTACGCCCGCAATTTCCGATCCTGGATTTCTACTGGTTCGTACCTGTGTAGAGGAGGGGATCGAAGTGGAGTGCCTACCCGGCGCAACGGCGTTTGTCCCGGCACTGGTGATGTCGGGACTCCCCAACGACCGCTTCTGTTTTGAAGGTTTCCTGCCCCAGAAGAAGGGACGGCAAACTCGCCTGAAGGAGCTGGCCGAGGAGCAGCGAACATTGATCTTTTATGAATCACCTTACCGGGTGGTAAAGACGTTGGCGCAACTGGCCGAATTCCTCGGTGCGGAGAGAAGAGCCTCAGTTTCAAGGGAGATATCCAAGAAGTTCGAGGAGACTGTCCGTGGAAAGCTGTCGGAACTTGTTGCCCATTTCGAGATCCACGAACCCAAAGGCGAGTTTGTAATCGTTGTGGAAGGAAAATCGGTATAGACAACGGACGAACTCTTCCGCCTCAATCAAACTATTTTGGGTTGAAATCGTTTATTAACAATAAAAGTATTGAATTATGAAAAAAGTATTCGTTCTATTACTCGGCGCAGGGGTCTTGTTCTCTTGTACCAATACTGGAAAGAAAGTAACCGAGTCTGAAGAATATCGGAAACTTCTGGCAGAACGAGATTCATTGGAAACGGTCTTGAGGACGTCGGATGCCGAAACCCAGGAGATGATGGCCGTAATCAGTGAAGTTGAAGCAAACTTCGACAAGATCCGCGAAGCGGAGAAGTATATCTCTACCCAGTCGGCACAGAATGGCGAGATGAGTCAGGATACCAAGAAGAGAGTTAACGATAATTTCCAGATGATTCAGGAGATCCTGAAACGCAACAAAACCCAGTTGGCCGAATTGAACCGGAAATATGCCGCCAGCAACAAGCAGGTGAAATCGATGCAAAATACGATCGACCGGCTAAACAAGGAGATGCAGGAGAGTTCCGCCAGACTGGTCGCCCTGCAGAGCGAACTGGCCAAGAAGGATGAGACCATTGCCCAGTTGTCGGGAGATATCAGTGAATTGGCTCAACATGCCGAACAGCAGTCGGCAACAATCAGGGAGCAGGACAAAACATTGCATACCGCCTATTACGTTTTCGGGACAGCCAGTGAACTGAAAGAGCAGAAGATTCTTTCGGGAGGATTCCTGAAGGCTACCCGGGTGATGCAGGAGACTTTCAACAAGGACTATTTCCTGCAAATTGACATCCGCGAGGTGACTGAAATCCCGTTGTACGCTCCCAAAGCAAAACTCTGGTCGACACACCCCGAAGGGACTTACGAGTTTGTGAAGGGAGCCAACGATAACCTCACATTCCATATCACCGATACACAACGATTCTGGACCCTCACCAAATACCTGATCATTGAGGTGAACTGAGTGAAGCAGCGGGGAGTATAATATTGTGCATCCTGGACGTTACTACCGTTCAGGATGCTTTTTAGATGGAGTTACGATTATTGTTGCCGGATAATGAGTTACAAGAACCTTTTTATCGATTTGGACGATACGTTGTGGGATATACACCAGAACGGCAGGGAGTGCCTTGAGGAGATCTATCTGGATTACGGATACAGCCGTTTTTATCCTACGTTCGAAGACTATTACAACGTTTATATGCCCTCCAATCACCATCTCTGGAATTTATACCGTTTGGGGGAGATCCGGAAGGAGGAGCTGATCGTGGAGCGCTTTCTGGTGCCGGTGAGGAAGTTCGGGATTGACGATCCGGAATATGCCCGGAAGTTGAGCGACGACTTTCTTGAGCGTACTACCCACAAGACAAGGTTGATTGAGGGTGCGCTGGATCTGCTCGATTACTTGAAACCGAGGTATAGGATGCATATCCTCAGTAACGGTTTTAGAGAAGTTCAATACAAGAAGATTGAAAACTCCGGGCTGAAGCCCTATTTCGATAAGATTATCCTTTCGGAGGATGCAGGAGTGAACAAGCCGCATCCGGAGATCTTCACCTATGCACTCAAGAATACCAACTCCCGACGCGACCAGACTGTAATGATCGGTGACAGTTGGGATGCCGATATTACAGGGGCGCAACAGAGCCGTATTGCGCAGATATGGTTTAATCCCGCCAACCTTTCCCCAGCCGGATTTGAACCTACTTACACCGTTTCAAGATTGGAGCAGATAAAGACAATTTTGTAAATTACCCTCTCCGCAGAGGCATGGTCATGCATCTGGGGCCTCCACCGCCTCGGGGAAGTTCAGATCCATCGAGTGTTACCACACATTTTCCAACCCTCTCCAGATCAATTTTTCCATTGATCACATCTTCGGCCGGTACAATCTCGAATCCCTTCTTGTTCAGCTCTTCCAGCGTATTGATGTTCCGGGCATAGGAGAGTACCTTCCCGGGTGCAATTGCCAGAAAATTGGCCCCGCTGTGCCACTGCTCCCGTTCCTGATCCCAGTCGTCCGCCTTTCCCCCACAAATGACCGGCTCGATCTCCATGCCGAGTTTTTTCAGTGCAGTGGGGATATTGTTTGTTTGGGATATCTTGATCACCCTGCCGTTTTCGATCTGTATATGTACGGTCTTGTAGGGATTGCTGTTTATAATCAGTGGTTTGTATACCATGGCGGTGTTGCTGTCGAGAAAGGTGAACACCATATCCAGGTGGATAAAAGATTCTGGAGCTTCAGGCAGTTGCTGCACAATGACATGCTTCCTGCACGACTTCTCGCCACACAGTTCCCGTATCAACAGGTCGATGGCCTGCGGAGTGGTTCTTGCCCCGCTGCCAACCAGCAGAACATCTTCCCGTGCAACCAGTACATCGCCCCCCTCAATGGTGACGGGATCGTTGTTGTGCGACAGGTCGTACATATTTGAGACTTGCGTATTGAAAAAAAGTCCACTGTTGAAGATCGCATCCATGATGAACGACTCCCGCATGCGGACAGCATTGGCCATCTTGCAGACCAGTGATCTGTTTCCGATGACCACCGACGTGTCGCGTGTGAAGTAGAAATTGTAGAGCGGCTGTAATGCATAATACTCCTCCTTCAGAAAGTCGGTCAAGGTCTTCACCTGCATCGGGAGCCCTTCTATCAATACCCGTGCCAGTTGATGCGAGGAGAGCTCCATGAGATATTCGAAGTAATCCTGCACCTTTTCGGCGGAACAGATCTTCTGGAGCAGTATGGCTCGTTGTCGGGGTATTTCAACCACCTTTTCCAGCAGGTCGGAAACTTCGTATACCCTGGAGTATTTCTCCAATACCCCTTTCAGTTGGGCATACTCCTTCTGTGCGATGGCGAGGTTGAGAATATCGTTGTATAGCGCCCGTTGTGCGTTTTTGGGCGTCATGTTCTCCACTTCGGGACCTGGGTAGTGCAGCATCACCGCTTCCAGCTTCCCGATTTCCGATTGAACATTTAAGGTAAGCCTGTTTGTCGACATAGTCTCTCAATTGTATGATTTGAAGCATGACAATTTACGGGCGCGACCGAAGGCGCTCCCGGACCGAAAAGAGGCTTTACCGGCAGGTCAATCCAGGTATTTCTTCAGCGACTCCACCCATTTGTCGATCCGTTCATCGGTGAGGTCGGCGTCATTGTCTTCGTCCAGCGGTAACCCTACAAACTGACCGTTCTTCAATGCCCTGGAGAAATCGAACTGATACCCTTCGGGCGAAACTTCACCTACGACTGTGGCACCCCTCTCCGAAACCGTTTCGTACAAGATGCCCATGGCATCCACAAACGAGTCGGGATAGATAAACGAGTCACCCAACCCGAAGAGGGCTACGGTCTTGCCGGTAAGGTCCATTTTTTCCAGTTTGTGGTAGAAGTCGGACCAGTCGTCTTGCAGATCCTTGACCCCCCAGGTTGAGACACCAAGAATCAGAACCTCGTTTGCATGAAATGCCCCTTCATCCCCGTCGTAGATGTCTACCAGAGCGGGAGAGTATTCAGATAACCTTTCAGCGATTTTCTCGGCAGCTCTTTTGGTGTTCTCCGTACTTGACCCGTATATGATTGCGATTGACTTCATATGATATGACACGTTTAATTAAATGATGATTCTGCAAAGGTAGCATTTAGTTCCATCGATGCAAATTTTTTGCTTCAAAGATGAAGTTGCATCCCTGGTTTCGGCAAGTCGTAAAAAAGTGGCTATCGCTTTCTCGCTTTTCCGGAAATGGCCTGCCTTAACCCGAGCAGGAAGCGTCTGCTCGGCTTGGATTTTATGTATGATTCGATATGCCGTTGCTTTTTCTCCTCCAGGATCTGATTGATCTCGATGAGAATACCCGACTCTTCCACATCGCCAAATTCGTCGTTGATCGATGTCCCGAAGAAACGCATGGAGGGCGACAACCCCATGTATGCGTTGATGAGCGGTGGGATATTCAGTCCGAAACTGCGCACCTCCTTGTTCAGCACCCGGTAATCCTCCTTGAAACTCTTCCCCTTGAAGAGTTGCCTCATCTTATCGATGTCGGTGTTGGTGACAAGCTGCGTGATGGGAGTCACCAGCTTGTCGGGATCGGGAAAATGGAGATGCATGAAATAGAGAATCATGTTCCTGGCCTCTTTGTTGTATGTCCCGTACATGGTTACTTTTCCGAAAAAGTACTTCATTGAGGGATCGATTACTGTCAGTGCCCCCAAACCGTCCCACAGGTTGTCGAGGGCAAAGATGCCCTTGCGGCTGTGGAGGGTGGACTGGTATTCGAGAGAGACGAACGATCGGCCCAGTTCAACGGTATAGGGGAGATAGTTTTTCAGAAAGTCGTCGGAAAAGTTCAACAGATGAGCGGTGGCAAGCATCGGTTTTCCCTTCTCGTCGAAGTCGACCTGTTTGCCCATGATGAATCGGTAACCGCCCAGTATCTCCTCTTTTTCGGGGTCCCATACTATGAGTTGATGATACGGATTCTTCATCAGGTCATACTTGTCGATATCCGCCTCTAGACCTGTTCCCCCACCGTAGTAACGGAAAGCGATCTCTCGCAGCCTCCCTACTTCCCGCATCAGGTTTGGTGAATCGTGAGCGGTGAAGATGTAGATCTCGTTATTGGCCTTGTTGGTGGTGCGAACTCTCTTTCCTACAGTCAGTTCGTTTTTTATAAGGTCTTTATCAACCGGGTCGATGATTTTTTCCATACTTGCTAGTTCTCTGTTTGGGTAAATTGTAAACAACCGTTTTTATCTCTTCTGCCCACTGCGCCGGACTTTTCGATTTGTCCAGAGATTGCCAGGGTATCGGCTTTCCGAAGGTGATGTGGAATGTCTCTCCTTTGTTTTTAAACATCTCACCGGGCAGATAGATCAGTTCGATATTGAACTTGATGCCCAGCGCTTTTCTTATGTTGGCAAAGTTGTAAAAGAAGTTGGAGTTCCTGGCGCCGAAATGGATGGGTATGATATCCCGTTGATATTCGACAGCCTTGACGACGAAGTTTTTCATCCACTGTAGATCCCTGATCTCCCCTTTCTGCTTCCTGGAGCACAATCCTGCGGGGAAGGTGATGATCTGGTTTCCGGATGCGTATGCCTCGTTGATGACCGCGGCCGACATTTTGGCCTGTGAACCGTATTTGTTTACCGGAACAAATATCGATTCAAGATTCCGGATGTTCAGCAATACATCGTTTACCAGGTATTTGATTTTTCCATTGTACCTCTCTCCCAGATAGGCCGACAGGCAAATGCCATCCAGTCCCCCCAGCGGGTGGTTGGAGGCAAAGATGTACCGTCCTTTCCCGCTGGCAGGAATGTTCTCCTCCCCATGGATTTTCAGCTTGACCTTGAACTCTTTATCTACCAGTGCTCGCATGAAGTCAACGCCCTGCTTGTCGCGGTTGCGCTCGATAATTGCATTCAACTCCTCCTGGCGGATGGTGCGCTTCAGATAGTTGATGAAAAATTTGGGGATCTTCTTGTACTGTTTTTTTGCCTTTTCCCGCAAAACAGCATCAATATCCAGTTTGAAATCAGTTTTTTCTGACATAATGACTTTCCTACAACCGACAAAAATACAAAATTAATTATGAAAATTGGAGGGGCTATTCCTATTTCTTTGGAACGGCAATAATAAATGTTTTCCGTTTTGAAGTGAAAGAATGGTTAAAGTACAGTAAATCAAATATTAGTGGAAGTGTTGATAACTTTATTGAAAATTGTGTGTGGAAAAGTGGGGGAAAGTGGATTTATTTTGTAATTTTACCGCAAAAATCATGTATGCAGCAGATTGGGTGATAAAATCTTGATTTTTTCTTTAGGTCTGCAGCCCGATTCGAGGATTGTTGAAGTTGCACTGAGTGGCAGTTGAGGATAAGTGGGGCTGATGCCGTACATGGTTTGGGAAAGTGAAAAGATGTAGAACAAAATAGTTGTAGATACAGAGATAATCGTGTTGCAATTTCTGGGAAATATCGAAGCTAAAGCCGATGCAAAAGGGCGAATCTTTGTTCCGGCCGTTTTTCGTAAGCGTCTTCAGGGCGCTGATGAAGATTTCCTGGTGCTTCGCAAGGATATTTTTCAGGATTGTCTGGTGCTTTATCCCGGTTCGGTCTGGGAAAACGAGATTGAGACGCTCAGGAGTCGGCTGAATAAATGGAACAGGGAACAACAGCAGGTTTTTCGCCAGTTTGTGCTTGATGCCGAACGACTTGAAATGGATGCGAGCGGAAGGATCTTGATTCCGAAACGCTACTTGGTGCTGGTGGGCATCGAATCTGATGTTCGTTTTCTGGGAGTGGACAACACTATTGAGATATGGGCGAAAGAAAAGCTGGAAAAGCCATTGGTTGATCCGACGGAGTTTTCTGCTAGATTGCAAGAGCTGATGTCCTGATATGTCAATGTGTTAGATGATGCAAATATTTACGGATTACTGAGATGTATCACATACCGGCATTGCTTCAGGAGAGTGTGGACGGACTGAATATTCATCCCGACGGGGTGTATGTTGATGTTACATTCGGCGGAGGCGGGCACTCGAGGGAGATATTGAGACGATTGGGTGAAAAAGGCAGGTTGTTTGCCTTTGATCAGGATGAAGATGCTTACCAAAACCATATCCTGGACCCCCGTTTCACGTTTGTAAAAAGCAACTTTCGTTTTTTGAAGAATTTCATGCGCTATCATCGGGTAGATGAGGTGGATGGGATTCTCGCCGATCTGGGGGTGTCGTCGCACCATTTCGACGATTCAAGTCGCGGATTTTCCTTCAGGATGCCGGGAGATCTCGATATGCGGATGAACCGGCTGGCCAGAAAGAGTGCGGCAGATATTCTGAACGAATATTCCGAGGAGAGGTTGTCTGATATCTTCTTCTTCTATGGCGAGTTGAAAAGTGCGAGAAAGATTGCTGCTGCAGTCGCCTCTTACCGTCGATCGAAAAAGATCGATGCTGTTTCCGATTTTCTGGAAATCATGAAGCCATTCACTTTTCGTGAGAAGGAGAACAAAACCTTGGCTCAGGCGTTTCAGGCGTTGCGCATTGAAGTGAATGACGAGCTGAAGGCGCTGGAAGAGATGTTGATGCAAGGATTGCAGATGTTGAAGCCGGGAGGACGGTTCAGTATCATCTCTTACCATTCGCTGGAGGATCGGCTGGTGAAGAATTTTTTCAGAGCCGGGAACGTAGAAGGGGTGGTTGCCGAGGATTTTTTTGGAAACAGAAAGACTCCGTTTGAACTGATCAACCGAAAAGTGATTGTTCCGACGGAAGAGGAGCAGGTGAACAATCCCCGATCGAGAAGTGCCAAGCTGAGAATTGCGGAGAAATTATAGTGGCAGATTGTTGTAATCGGTAAAGCGATGAAAGTAAAAATTGACAGTGTAAGAAAATCGTTCGTGCATGTTTTCGGAGGAAATGTGCTGACGGAGAACTTTTTTGTCAGGAACCTCACCTTTATCGTGGTTTTGGTTATCATCATGATTCTCTTTATCAGCCACAGATATACCGTCCTTCAGCGGATAGCAGAGATGGAGCGACTGAAGGTCGAACTGAAAGATGCCAAGTATGAGTCGCTAACCATTTCGTCCGATCTGACAGAGGCCAGCCGCCAGGGACAGATCGAGAAAAGGGTAGAGGAGTCGGGGTTGGAATTGAAAATAAACAACCAACCGGTTTATCGCATTCAGAAAGGGAAAAAATGAAATGGGAAAGAGAGCCGAAGAGAATAAAAGGAGGATTTTAAACCGTTACGGTCTGATTGTCTTCTTCCTTCTTGGGGTTGGGGTGATGATTATCTTCTCGGCAGGAAAGATTGCCTTCTCGGCGGAAGGGAAAAAGTGGCGTGAAGTTGGGGAGAGGGAGACCATCATCAAGGATCGTGTCATTCTGCCCAAGCGGGGAAACATTTATACTTACGACGGAAAACTCCTGGCTACCAGCGAGCCGCTCTACAGTATCTATATGGATTTCTGGGCGGAAGGGATGAGGAAGGATACATTGATGAAATATGTTGATGAACTTTCGGTGGCATTAGCCAGAAAATTCCCCGACCGGACAGCTTCCCAATATAAGTCGGTCATTCTCAACGGATGGAAGCTCCGGGAGAAGGAAGAGCGACAGATGAAGGAGAATGCGGAAAAAGGTGTCGACAGGAAGGTGAAGTTGAAATCGCGTTACGTGCGTATTCTCAGGCCCGACATCTCATATGTGGATCTGAAGGAGATACGCACCTATCCGTTTTTCAACCAGCGTTCCAACCGCAGCGGACTGATTGCCGAAGAGAAGAATGCCCGAAAACGCCCCTTTGGAAACCTGGCCAACCGGACAGTGGGGAATGTCTATAAGGACCTTGAAAAAGGGGGAGCAAGCGGACTGGAACTGAAGTACGATTCGCTGCTGAGAGGTGTGGAAGGAGTGAAAAGCCGGCAAAAGATCCAGGGCCGCTGGACAGATATTGAGGAGATTGCAGCCAAGGATGGATACGATATTGTAACTACTCTCGATGCCGACATACAGGAAGTTACGGAACGAGCCCTCCGGGCCAAGCTTGAGGAGACTGCCGCGGAATCGGGAACGGCGATCATCATGGAGACCAAAACCGGGGAGATCAAGGGGGTCGCCAACCTCGACAGGTTGAGTAACGGAAGCTATGCGGAGGGTAACCCCAATGCCTTCTCCTATATGAACGAGCCGGGATCTACCTTCAAGACCGTTACGGTGATGGTAGCGCTTGATGACGGGGTGATAACCCCTACCGACTCTTTCCATGTGGGCAACGGGCTGTACCAGTACAATGGGAAGTGGGTGCGCGACCACTATTGGCGGCAGGGTCGCGACAGGGGATATCTTACTGTAAAGGAGGGGATCGAGCTCTCCTCGAACGTGGTGATGAGTAAAATCGTACTCAAGGCATATGGTGACGATCCTGCCAAGTTTGTGAAGGGAATCGACCGGATCGGACTGAGGAAGAAGCTTACTTGGGATGTCCCGCTAAACGGAATTGAGGGGACCTCCTCTATCCGCTTCCCCGATGACAAGACAAACTACTGGTCCAAGACAACGCTGCCCTGGATGTCGTTCGGTTACGAAACGAAGGTGCCGCCCATCTACATGTTGATGTTCTACAACGGGATAGCCAATGGTGGCAAGATGATCAAGCCCTTTATTGCAAAAAAACTGCTGAAGGACGGAAGGGTTGTAAAGGAGTACAAGGCGGAGGTGGTCAACGAACAGATGTGCAAGGAGAGCACGCTGGTCCAGATACAGGATATGTTGCTGGGGGTAGTGGAGAATGGAACAGCCAAGGTAGTGAAATCGGACTATTTCTCCATCGCGGGAAAGACCGGTACGGCACAGATTGCCAGCGGCGGTGGATATAGCGACTACTATGTCTCGTTTTGTGGCTACTTTCCTGCGGACGATCCGCTCTACACCTGTTTTGTAGGGATCAGAAAACCGAAAGGTGTCCCTTCGGGTGGTGGACAGGCCGGTATGGTCTTCAAGAATATTGCGGAGCAGACCTTTGTAAAGCGAACAAGGCTCTCTCCCGAACAGGCCCTGGTTGATGATCCGGAACCGCAGAAAAGACCACCCCTGAAAAATGGAAACTGGGAGTATGGCAGGAGTGTCCTTTCGATGTTGGATCTCAAAACTTCCATTATGAAGTCTGCTTCAGATTGGGTAAAGATTGAATTCGACTCTGTTGCCTATCGCCCTCACGCTTTGGCAATAGCCGACAATTCGGTACCCGACGTGTTGGGGATGGGTGCCCGGGATGCCGTTTATCTGCTCGAGAAATCGGGACTGCGGGTTAACCTGACCGGTTCGGGGAAAGTTGTGTCACAATCGTTTGCGCCGGGAAGCAGGGTGGTGAAAGGTACCACCATCAGCATCACGCTGAGATGAGGGACCGGACGAGGATAGAATGAATGAGAAAAATGGTAATAAATCGGATAGAAAAAATGAGACTGAGTCAACTTCTAGAAAAGTGCAAAATCGTGGCTATTCACGGGGAGGAGAATGTCGAGGTTGAAAACATCACTTCAGATTCCCGACAGGTGCAGAAGGGTTCGCTTTTCATCGCCGTGGAGGGTATCAATACCGACGGACACGATTATATCGGTAAAGCCATAGAACAGGATGTACAGGTTGTGGTTTACGATAAACCGATGTTCGAGGAATATTTCTCCAGAGTAACTTATGTCCAGGTCGAAAATTCGGCCATAGCGCTGGCTCAAATAGCTTCTGCCTGGTTTGGGAATCCGTCGGAGCACCTGAAGTTGGTGGGCGTAACCGGAACGAACGGAAAGACAACGGTGGCTACATTGCTGCACAGAACTTTCAGGACGTTGGGTTACGGTGCAGGACTGCTCTCTACGGTGGCCAACTATGTAAATGACGACAGTTTCCCAACCACGCATACCACCCTCGATCCCATTACCCTCAACGCTTTCCTGCGTAAAATGGTAGATGCAGGTTGCCAGTATGCCTTTATGGAGGTGAGCTCTCATGCCATCCATCAAAAACGGGTGTATGGACTCCGCTTCGAGGGGGGAGTCTTTACAAACCTCACACAGGATCACCTGGACTATCACAAAAACATGCTGGAATACCGGAATGTGAAAAAGGCATTTTTCGATTCACTGCCCGAATCCGCTTTTGCCATCACCAACTCCGACGATAAGAATGGGGCGGTAATGCTTCAGAACAGTGTGGCAAGAAAATATACCTACTCTGTAAAGGGGATGGGTGATTTCAAGGCCCGGATTTTCGAGAAGCATTTCGACGGTACTGAGATCGAGATCAACGGAAAAGAGCTGATTGTGCAGTTTGTGGGAGTCTTCAATGTTTACAATCTGCTGGCGGTATATGGTACGGCCGTTCTCCTCGGGCAACAACCCGACGAGCTGCTCAGGATCCTGACTCTCCTGAAACCGGTGGCAGGGCGTTTCCAGACGTTGCGATCGCCCGCAGGTTTTACTGCAATAGTGGATTATGCCCATACACCGGATGCCCTGACCAATGTGCTGAATGCCATCAATGAAGTGCTGGAACAGAGAGGCGATATCATTACGGTGGTGGGTTGCGGCGGAAACCGCGACAAGACCAAACGGCCATTAATGGCTCGTGAAGCGGTTGAATTAAGTAACAAGGTAATCCTGACTTCCGACAATCCGCGGTTTGAAGAGCCGCAGGATATCATTGACGATATGGTGGCAGGACTTGACGATGAACAACGCCGCACCACACTTTCTATCGTGGACAGGCGTGAAGCGATAAAAACAGCCTGTGCGCTGGCCAAGCCGGGCGATGTCATACTCGTTGCCGGTAAAGGGCACGAAGATTATCAGGAAATTAAGGGGGTGAAGCATCACTTCGACGACAAGGAGGAGCTGGAAAAGATATTCCATGGTTTACTCCCCAACACGCTCAATTCATAAATATTTTCTCCTAGACTGATTATGCTCTACTATCTTTTTCAATATTTGGACAAACTGGATGTTCCCGGTGCCGGTATGTTTCAGTATGTTACATTCCGGGCCTCGCTTGCCGCCATTATTTCGTTGCTCTTCTCAGTCATTGTAGGTGCAAGGATCATTCGTGCACTGCAGAAGAATCAGATCGGGGAGACGATCCGCAACCTCGATCTGGAGGGGCAATACAGTAAACGGGGCACACCCACCATGGGTGGTGTTATCATCATTGTCTCCATCCTGGTGGCGATCCTGCTGATGGGGAAACTTGAAAATATCTATATTATCATCATGATAATAAGCACCGTATGGTTGGGTGCTTTGGGCTTCGCCGACGATTATATCAAGGTACTCAAGAGAGAGAAAGAGGGGTTGAAAGGGAAAATCAAGGTGGTGGCACAGGTGGGACTCGGGCTGATTGTCGGCCTGATCATGTATATGAGCCCCGATATTGTTTCCCGTGAGAATACTGAGGTGAGGGTTAACAACGTAATCGAACAGGTTCAGTACAAGGGACAGGATGTAAAGACCACGAAAACTACCATTCCTTTTGTAAAGAACAACAATTTTGATTACCGCTGGCTGGTCTCCTGGATGGGAGATTTTGCCGATGTTGCCGT
Source organism: Petrimonas mucosa (assembly GCF_900095795.1). Classification (NCBI taxonomy): domain Bacteria; kingdom Pseudomonadati; phylum Bacteroidota; class Bacteroidia; order Bacteroidales; family Dysgonomonadaceae; genus Petrimonas; species Petrimonas mucosa. The sequence goes on along the minus strand of NZ_LT608328.1, from coordinate 3,122,684 downwards.
CTGGGTTGTTTTTGTCCTCGCTGTGATTCTGATCGTTACGGCTGTCTCAAACAGCGCCAATTTGACGGATGGTCTGGATGGCCTCGCTTCGGGGTCATCGGCGGTCATCGGTGTGGCGTTGGGAGTCCTGGCTTATGTTTCGGGCCGCGTCGACTTTGCCTCCTACCTCAATATCATGTATATTCCCGGAAGTGACGAGCTGATGGTGTTTGCAGCGGCTTTTGTCGGGGCCACTGTCGGATTCCTCTGGTATAACGCCTATCCTGCCCAGGTCTTTATGGGTGATACCGGCAGCCTTACACTGGGAGGAATCATCGGGGTTTTTGCCGTGCTGATCCATAAGGAGCTGCTGCTGCCCATTCTTTGCGGAGTCTTTTTTGTAGAGGCTCTCTCGGTAATCCTGCAGGTCTCCTATTTCAAATATACAAAGAAAAAAACGGGTGTGGGAAAACGGGTCTTCAAGATGACCCCCCTGCATCACCATTTTCAAAAGGCGGGAAATGCAGGTATTGATGCGCTGATTCAAAAACCGCTGGTTCCGATCACCGAACCCAAGCTTGTGTCGCGTTTCTGGCTGATAGGCATGATCCTGGCGGTAATTGCTGTTGCCACACTGAAGATGAGATAAATCGGCAGATATTATGAATGATGAACTGGTTGTATTAGGAGGTGGAGAATCGGGTGTAGGCAGTGCAATCCTGGCCAAGGTAAAAGGACTCAGTGTCTTCCTTTCCGACTCCGGGCTGCTGAAGGAGGAGCATCGTAAAACGCTTCTCGACCATGGAATCGATTTCGAAGAGGGAGGCCACTCCGAAGAGAAGATTCTACAGGCAAGTGAGGTGGTGAAGAGTCCAGGTATCCCTGACACTACCCCCCTGATGCGGAAGATCCGAGAGAAGGGGATACGGGTGATTTCCGAGATTGAGTTTGCTGGCAGGTATACCAATGCCAGAATGATCTGCATTACCGGCAGCAACGGAAAGACAACCACAGCCAGTCTGATTTATCACATCCTGAAATCGGCGGGACTGAATGTGGGATTAGGTGGAAACATCGGACGGAGCTTTGCCAGACAGGTGGCAGAGGAGCATTACGACTATTATGTGCTGGAATTGAGTAGTTTCCAGCTAGAAGGTGTGTATGACTTCAAGGCGGATATTGCCGTGTTGATGAATATCACGCCAGATCATCTAGACCGTTACGATCACGATATGCAGAAGTATGTGGATGCCAAGATGCGGATTGTTCGCAACCATAAGATGGGTGATTCCTTCATTTACTGGATGGATGACCCGGTAGTGACGAAAGAGCTTGAAAAGCTTAAACCCGCATCAGATATCTACTCTTTTACTGAAAAAAATAATCACTTGGCTACCGCTTATTCGGAGGGCAATAAAATGTATATACAAACGAAAGGGACTCTTTTTGACATGGAGCTGGAACTGCTGGCGTTACAGGGGATGCATAATCTCTATAACTCGATGGCGTCGGGGATTGTAGCGAAGCTGCTCGACATATCCGACGACAATCTGCGTCTGGCCCTGTCGGACTTCAAGGGTGTTCCTCACCGGTTGGAGAAGGTGGCGTCGGTGAGGGGAGTCCAATATATCAATGATTCCAAGGCAACCAATGTAAACTCCTGTTGGTATGCACTTCAAAGCATGCGCACGAAAGTGGTACTGATTCTTGGAGGTACCGACAAAGGAAACGACTATTCAGAGATTGAGGATCTGGTAAGGCAGAAAGTGAGGGCATTGATCTTTTTGGGTAAGGACAACAGCAAGCTGCATGCCTATTTCGATGGCATAGTGCCCTCTATTGAAGATGCCGGATCGATGAAGGAGGCCGTAGATGCCGCTTACAGGTTGGCAAAAAAGGGAGATACCGTCTTGTTGTCGCCCTGTTGTGCCAGTTTCGACCTCTTTCAAAATTATGAAGACCGGGGCAACCAGTTCAAGGATTGCGTGAGACGGTTATGAATATAGAATATAGCTCTTAGGATAACAGTATTGAAAGTAAACAGTAGAAGATATGCTCGACAAGTTAAAGGATGCGATAGAATCGTCCAATTTTCAGGAAGATATGGAGAATTCCCGGTCGACCCTGGCTAAACTGGGAAGCAAGATCTTCAAGGGTGACAAGGTGATCTGGCTGGTATTTGTTATCCTCTGTGTGATTTCGCTGGTAGAGATCTTCAGTGCTACCAGCACCATTGTCTACAGGCAACAGAACCAGTGGGGACCAATCCTGCGGCACACCATGTTCCTGATCGGCGGGGTGGGGATTATCGTCTTGATCCACAATATTCCGTATCGTTACTTCTCTTCCCTTATCTTTGTGCTTATCGGTTCGATTATTCTGCTGCTGCTCACTCCGGTTATCGGGACAACCATCAACGGGGCCGACCGGTGGATCTCGATCTTTGGATTTACCATTCAGCCCTCCGAGATTGCCAAGATATCGTTGATGGGGACGATCGCCTTTCTGCTCAGCAAACAGAACGGCATGAACGACGGCCTGCTCTTCAAATGGATGATCGGACTGATGGTGGTGGTTTGCGGTATCATCGCCCTGGACAACCTCTCAACTGCGGTACTGCTCTTTACGGTCTGCTTCCTGTTGATGTTCATAGGAAACGTGAAGCTGAGTAGGCTCCTGAAGGTGGCCGTTACAGGCATTGCCTTTCTGGCACTCTTTATCGTGATGCTGAAGGTGATACCGCCCGAGTGGACCAACTCCGGACCATTAAGCCGTGTAGGAACCTGGCAGAGCCGGCTCGACGAGTTTGGCAGCCATAAGGAGGTGTCGGATGAGACTTACTATACGATTACTGACGACAACTATCAGGTGGCTCATGCCAAGATTGCCATCGCAAACGGCGGCATCTTTGGCAAGTTCCCGGGAAACAGTACCGAGCGCGACTTCCTTCCCCAGGCTTATTCCGACTTCATCTACGCGATAATTATCGAGGAGATGGGGATCATTGGAGGAGTCTTTGTGTTGCTGCTCTATATCATCATCCTGATCAGGTCGGGGATGATTGCCCGGAAAATCGAAAAGCTCTTTCCAAAATACCTTGTCCTCGGTTCGGCACTTATGTTGTCGATGCAGGCATTTATCAACATGGCGGTAGCGGTAAACCTTATCCCGGTTACCGGCCAGCCACTGCCGCTTATCAGCAGGGGAGGAACCTCGTTGCTTATTACCAGTGCCTATTTCGGATTGATTTTGAGTGCTGACCGGTTCGGGATTGGCAAGAAGAGGGGAAAGAAGGGAGCCGATAATCCCGATCAAAGCGACGAGGAAAATGAAACGATGGTATCGGAAGTGATCGATAAACTGGAAGAGAAAGTGGAATTTGAAATTATTCAGGTATGACATCACCATTACGTTCACCGCGGGTAATCATCAGTGGAGGCGGTACCGGCGGACATATTTTTCCTGCCATCTCTATAGCTAACGCGATAATGGATCGATGGCCGGATGCCGAAATCCTCTTTGTCGGTGCCGAGAACCGGATGGAGATGGAACGTGTGCCAGCTGCAGGCTATTCGATTGTGGGACTTCCCGTTGCGGGTTTCGACAGGAGAAATCCGTTGAGAAACATTCCGGTTGCCATAAAGTTGATGAAAAGCATGCTAAAGGCAAAAAAGATCGTCACTTCGTTCAAACCGGACATTGCAGTTGGGGTGGGAGGTTATGCCAGTGGACCTACCCTCAGGGCTGCAGCAGCAGCCGGCGTTCCTACACTATTGCAGGAACAGAACTCCTATGCCGGGGTAACCAACAAGATCCTGGCACGGAAAGCGGCCAGGATTTGTGTGGCGTATGAAGGGATGGAGCGGTTCTTCCCGAAAGAGAAGATCGTGCTGACCGGCAACCCTACCCGCCAGGATCTGGTGGTCTCGGAGGAGAACCGAAAGAGCGGCTACGCACACTTCGGACTAAATCCTGAACTGAAGACGATTCTCCTGGTAGGTGGAAGCCTGGGTGCCCGTACGCTTAACGAGAGTGTCATCGCTTCACTTGCCTCAATAGAACAGTCGGGGGTACAGCTCCTTTGGCAATGCGGCAACTACTATTTTAAAGAGATCTCTGCCCTGAGGGAGCAGGGAGTGATTCCCGGCAACGTACATCTGTTTGATTTTCTCACCCGCATGGATTATGCCTACTCGGTAGCCGATCTGGTTATTTCGCGCGCAGGAGCCGGCTCCATCTCTGAATTCTCACTGTTGGGGAAACCGGTCGTTCTGGTTCCATCGCCCAATGTTGCGGAAGATCATCAAACGCAGAATGCGATGGCGTTGGTAAGAAATGATGCAGCCGTAATGGTGACCGATGCCGAGGCAAAGGGGTGTCTGTTTGAAACAGCCCTGCGTCTGGTTAAAGATGATAGCCGGTTGGATGAATTGAGCCGGAATATATTGAAGTTGGCTCAACCCGGTTCGGCTCGGCGCATTGTGGATGAGATAGCGAAAATTTACGCTCATTAGCATGATTATGGATTTTGAATCGATATATTTTATAGGTATCGGAGGTATCGGCATGAGCAACCTGGCCCGTTACTTCATGTTGAAGGGGAAAAAGGTTGCCGGTTATGACCGGACGGAGACTCAGCTGATCCGGGCGCTGGTCGCCGAAGGTGCGCAGATCCATTATGAGGATGCCGTCAGCTCAATTCCCGTGGAGTTTCTCGACAAGGAAAAGACCCTTGTAGTCTACACGCCTGCGGTACCGGTCACCCATAGCGAGTTGCAATACTTCCTGCAGAACGGTTTTACAGCCATGAAACGGGCCCAACTCCTGGGAGAGGTGACCCGTACGAGCGATGCTGTTTGTGTGGCGGGGACCCATGGGAAGACTACTGTCTCGAGCATGATAGCCCACCTTCTCAGGCAATCTGAGGTAGACTGCAACGCATTCCTGGGTGGAATCCTGAAAAATTACGGTACCAACCTGCTGTTGTCGGATAAAAGCCACATTACCGTAGCCGAAGCGGATGAGTATGATCGCTCGTTCCATTGGTTGCGACCCTGGATTGCGGTTATCACCTCGGCCGATCCCGACCACCTGGATATTTACGGAACGGAGGAGGCTTATCGCGAAAGTTTTGAACACTTCACCTCTCTCATCCGGAAGGGGGGATACCTGATATTGAAGGAGGGTGCACCGGTGACGCCGCATACCGATGCATCGGTGAAAATTTTTACCTACTCCGAGTCGAGGGGCGATTTCCATGCGGAAAACATCTCTATCGGCAATGGTGAGATCATATTCGACTTCGTAGCACCCGACAGCCGGATTGCCGGCATTCAACTGGGCGTGCCGGTGAGGGTGAACATCGAAAATGCGGTGGCGGCAATTGCTGCAGCACTCCTGTGCGGCGTAGGGCCCGATGAGATTCGCCAGGCAATGAAAAGCTTCGGCGGTGCAAAACGGCGGTTCGATTTCCAGCTGAAAAGGCCCGATATTGTCTTTATCGACGATTATGCACACCATCCGCAAGAGGTAGCTGCCTCTATCCGTTCGATCAGGCAGTTATACCCGGAACGAAAGATTACCGGTGTGTTCCAGCCCCACCTCTATTCACGTACGCGTGACTTTGCCGATGATTTTGCCCGCAGCCTTTCGTTGCTCGACGATGTGATCTTGCTCGATATCTATCCGGCGCGTGAGGAGCCTATACCGGGTGTTACCTCCGAAATCATCTTCGATAAGATCAGCTCGAAGGAGAAGGTACTTCTGAAAAAGGGTGAATTGCTCGATTTTCTTCAGCAAAAGAAGCTGGATGTGTTGGTTACCCTAGGTGCGGGAGACATTGAACATCTGTTGCCGGCGATCAGGGAGATGTTGGAAAAACGGGGAGTCTGAAAATAAATCAGATACAATTTGTATCTTTGCATAAATGAAAAAATTGTCCATCATATTGGCTTCGTTACTGGTAACCGGTTATGTTGTTTTCTCGGTGATCTACTTCAGCAACTCATCCAGGAATGTGGTGTGCAACAATTTTGAGGTTGTACTGAAGGATAGTACATATGTCCGGTTCATCCGACAGTCCGATATCGAGGATCTACTGAAGAGAAAGAAGATCTATCCGGTGGGAAAGAAGATGGGCGAAATCAATACATTGCAGATCCAGGATACGATTTTGACCAACCGGCTGGTGAAATCGGCAAAGGTCTATACGGCACAGAACGGATCGGTCATTGCCCATATTTATCAGCGCGAGCCGGTTCTGCGTGTGATTTCCGATACGAAAGGGAGTTTCTATATCGATGACAACCGCGAACCGATGCCGGTGTCGACCAATTTTACGGTCTATGTCCCCCTGGCTACCGGGGCTATAGATGAGGAGTTTGCGAGGAGGGAACTTTATGATTTTGCACGCTATCTGAGTGAAAATCCCGAGTGGAACGCATGGGTAGATCAGATCGTGGTGAGACCCAACAGAGAGGTGGAGCTGATTCCCCGTGCCGGAGATTTCAGGATAGCGTTCGGAAAACTGGAGAACTTTTCCGAAAAGTTTGACCGGTTTGCCCTCTTTATCGAGAAAGGATTGAATGTGGTGGGTTGGGACAGGTACTCGATGATCAGTTTGAAATACGACAACCAAGTGGTTTGTACAAAGAGATAGATAAGAATATATATGACTCAATCAGGATTTATAGCAGCCATAGATTTGGGAACTTCCAAAATTACCGGCGTTATCGGGCGTAAAAACGAGAACAACGTTATCTCGATTCTGGAGTGTGTCTCCCTGCCTTCGGAGAACAGTATCCGTCGTGGAACGATTTATAATATCGACAAGGCCGGTGCAATTGTAAGGAAGCTGGTTAGCATGCTGGAAAACGCACAGGGCCAGAAGATCGGGAAAGTATATGTCTCACTCGGCGGTCAATCGGTGCACACGGAGGTGATCCGTGAATCGAAACAGCTGTCCGCTTCCGGGATTGTTACCGAAGAGGTGGTGGCACAGCTCCGAAAAGTTGCGGAGCAGTATAAACCTGATTTGAAACAGAAATATGGCATCGGCGACGTGGAGTATTTTCTGGACGATAAACCGGAGAAAAATCCGGTGGGGGTTGCCTGCTCCACAATTGAGGCGGAATATCAGGTAGTGGTGGGAAGGCCAAACCTGGCGTTGAATATCGAGAAGACCATCACCGACAAGGGACGCCTCCAGATTGCGGGGCTCGTCGTAGGACCGCTGGCATCTGCCGCAATTGCACTGACGGAAGAGGAGAAGGAGCTGGGGTGCGCCTTTATCGATTTCGGTGCCGGAACAACGGCGCTGTCGATCTACAAGGGTGGCATTCTGCGCCGTATGGTAACCATCCCCTTTGGAGGAAGAAACATCACACGGGATATCGCCGAGCTCAATTTTGTGGAGAGTGATGCGGAACAATACAAGATAAAGTTTGGCAAGGCCAGGGAAAGCAGTGAAAGCTCGCCTTTCTCCTCTCCCTTTCTGATGAAGCCGGATATCGATCTGGTGGAACTGAACCGGGTGATCGTGATGCGGCTCGACGAAATCACAGCCAACATCAAGGAGCAGATCCGGCTTTCAGGTTATCAGGAGCAGCTGGGAGCGGGAGTTGTCATCACCGGCGGGGCATCACAGCTGAGAAATCTGGATGAGTACCTCACCCAGAAGTTGGGCATGCCGGTCCGCAAGGCCGCTTCACGGAAAACCCTGGTGAACAATTCGCCGGAGTATGCCAACGATCCTGCCCTGACATCTGCATTGGGCATGTTGCTGTTTGCCAGTGAAAATTGCGAGAAGATGATTGAAGAGGAGCCGCTTAAAACCGAGGAGAAAAAAACAAAAGGGTCGTCGGTTTGGGATACTTTTTTCGGTGATCGGGGTGGAGATAAGGAGTATAAAGAGCAGACCGACCGGAAAGGTGGGCGGAAAGATCCTTCCAGACAGCCGAACAAGGAGAATAAATCGATCAATCTGGGAGGAAAGATGAAGAACATGTTTTCGACCATGTTTGAGGAAGAAGATGATGATCAGTAAATAAAAAAGCAGTTACATTATGGATTCCGATATATTGGATCTTCAAGTAAGCAGCCGCACCGAAGCGATAATCAAAGTGATAGGTGTGGGAGGTGGTGGCGGGAATGCCGTCAACCACATGTTCAGGGAAGGGATACATGATGTCTCGTTTGCATTGTGCAATACCGATAACCAGGCGCTGATAAGTTCACCCGTGCCTGTAAAGATACAGTTGGGACAACAGACAACAGGGGGGCTCGGAGCCGGTAACAAGCCCGATGTGGCTCAACGGGCCGCAGAGGAGAGTGTCGAACTGATACAGGATCTGTTGAGTGATGGCACGCGGATGGCATTCATCACGGCAGGAATGGGGGGTGGAACCGGAACAGGTGCCGCACCCGTGGTGGCGCGCATCGCCAAGGAGATGGGTATCCTTACGGTGGGAATTGTAACCATTCCTTTTGTTTTCGAGGGGCAGCGTAAAATTGTACAGGCGCTGAAGGGGGTGGAACAGATTGCGGCAAATGTGGATGCCTTGCTGGTGATCAATAATGAACGGCTGAGGGATATCTATCACGACCTGACCATGCTCAATGCCTTTGCCCGTGCAGATGATACCTTGGCTACCGCTGCCAAGAGCATTGCCGAGATCATTACGATCCATGGACATGTGAATCTCGACTTTGCAGATGTGGAGACTACCCTGAAGGATGGGGGTGTAGCCATTATGAGCCGTGGAATAGGTTCAGGAAAGGATCGGGTGAACAGGGCCATCGAAGATGCTATCAACTCGCCGTTGCTTAACAATAACGACGTATTCAGCGCGAAGAAGATATTGATCAACCTCTCATTTGGTGAAGAGAATCCGCTGATGATGGAGGAGATGAATGCGCTGCACGATTTTATGTCGAAGTTCAGCCACGAAATCGAAGTTATCTGGGGAGCAGCCGTGGAGAAGGATTTGGGAGAAGAGGTCAAGGTCACCCTGCTGGCTACCGGCTTTTCGATCACCGATGTTCCCGGAATTGAGGAGCAGCACAGGGCACAGTCGAAAGCGGAAGAGCTGGAACGGAAAATCAAGGAGGACCAGCGGCGAAAGGAGGAGGAAGAGGAGCAACGGCTGATCGACAAGTATTACGGGACATTGGGCCTGAAGATGCTCTCGGCAAGCAGCTATAAATTTGAACCGATTATCCTGTCGATGGATGAACTTGACGACGACAAGGTATTGGAAGCGCTTGAGAAGACCCCGGTTTTCAAACGCGACAGGGAGTTCAATCCACGGGCATTCAGGGTAGAGAGCCGTTTGCCCGGGTCATTGTTTGACTAGTGGTAATCCAGTCCCATCCGCACCTTGCTGATGATGGAAATGATAGCGGATGGTTGCGAATGTTGAGTTGACAATAAAAAAATATAGAGTATGAATCTGTTTGACACAATCAGTGATGAGATAAAGAAAGCGATGCTTGCCAAGGACAAAGTTCGCCTGGAGGCGTTACGGGGTGTAAAAAAGGAGTTCCTGGAGGCCAAAACGGCCAAAGGGGCATCGGATGAACTTCCCGAAGAAACAGCCATGGCGATCTTGCAGAAGATGGTGAAACAGCGTAAGGATAGCGCCGAGATCTATACCTCACAGGGCAGAACAGACCTGGCGCAAGATGAACTGGCCCAGTTACGGGTGATTCAGGAGTTCTTGCCGAAACAGCTTTCGCCGGAAGAGCTGGAGGCGGCCGTAAAGGCGATTATTGCCGAAACCGGAGCCCAGTCTCTGAAAGAGATGGGAAAGGTGATGGGTCTGGCAACCCGTCAACTGGCCGGTAAGGCAGAAGGCAAGGCTATCTCGGAAATGGTGAAGAAACTTCTGGGATAGGCTTGCCTCTCTCTTTTCAGAACCCGAACTCGTCGACAATCACCTCCTCCGCCTTCACCTCCTTTATCTCGATGGTATTGTGGGCGGGAAGTCCTTCCACATATATGGCCTTGTGGGGGATTGCCGGACAGACATATTCGCATCCGCCGCAACCGACACAGATATCGGGGTTTGTCTCCGGGATGGTTAGCGATCCTTTGTAGGGAACCATGTATACCGCCTGTGTGGGGCAGTGCTCCGAACAGGCGCCGCAACTTGTCTCGTCGTAGTAGACGATGCAGTTTTCCCGGATGAAGTTTACCTGTCCCATCTGGGTATGGTGCTTCTCCTCCCGGCTGAGTTTAACCAGCGCATCGGTGGGACAGATATCACAACAGACCGTACAGTCGTAATTGCAGAATCCGTGATCGAAGTAGAGCTTCGGTTGCATCATGCCACCCGGACCATACTCCAGGAAAGATGGCTTGATTACATGCGACGGACATTTGCTTACGCAAAGGTGGCATGAAATGCACTTCTCCCGGAAATGGTCGAAACTGATGGCTCCCGGCGGGGCAATGGGTGTCTGACGTTTCAACTCACGTCTTGTCAGTAATGAAGCGGCACCGTTTTGAGCCATCACCTTACCGGCTGCCACCCCGGTGAGCAGCAGGGCAGAGAGGAAACGGCGCTTTGATCCATCCGGCTGCTTCACTTCTTCCCTCTGGGTGGATCTATCTCCCAGCCCGACCGGAGCATATCGTATGCCATTGTGCTTGCAGATATCGATGCAGTTGAAACAGTTGACGCAGCGGCTGTAGTCGATCTTCCGGTTTTCCGTGTCGATACAGGATGCCTTGCACTTCATGGAGCAGAGGCCGCATCCGTTGCACTTCTCCTCCACAAACTGGATCTTGAGCAGTGAGAAGCGGCTCAGAAAACCGAGCAGGGTGCCTACCGGGCAGACAGTGTTGCAGTAGGTCCTGCCGTTCAACCAGGCCAGCATGCCGATGCCGAGCAGGGTGCCCAATGCGAGTAACAGTGAGAAGAGTCCCAGCGAGTAGATGCCCACCCGATAAAGGCTGTAGTTGTTGAACGAAATGAATATCGTTTCCAACAAATTGTTCCCGGCCAGGTATAGCGGTCGGAACAGGTGGGTGACAAACCGCCCGTAAGCACCGTAAGGATCCAGCAATCCCAACAGAAAAGTGAAGCCGCACAAAAAGGCGATAACGGTAGCTCCCAGGATGCTCCACCTGAGAAGCCCCTTTGCCTTGCTGTGGGTGTACCTCTTTCGCCTCTTCAGCTTTTTGGAAAACCAGGCTACGATATCCTGAAAGATCCCCATCGGGCAGATGGCAGAGCAGTAGACCCTGCCCAGAAGAAGGGTCGCTGCCACCAGGGCGACAAGCACCACCACATTGAGCGCCAACAGTGCCGGAACGAACTGGATATCGGCCAACAGGCTAAAGCCCGGGGGCAGCAGCTCTGCAAAGTCCAGGAAGTAAAATGTTATTAACGAAAAAAGAACAATGGAGAGGGTTATCCGGATTTTTCTCAACATGACCTGTCAGATTTTCAGATTTTTACCCTTCGGATGTTCAATTTATCGAGTTTCATCGTGCCGATGCCCAGCTCCTCGCCTTTTGCCAGGTGGCCTACCTTTTCCAGCGGCATCTCCCTGACCTGGTTAAAGAAGTTGGCGGCAGCAGTATCAACCGCTACAATGTCCTGCGAGATGAAGAGTGCCTTCGACAATACCACGTCGGCTTCAGATTTTCCTCTCGGTCCGCTGGTTTTCATCAACCGGTAGGCATCTACTACGTTCAGGACGGGCCGTTTTGCATAGGTACATACGTCGGCGATACACTGTTGCAGGTCGTTGGCATGGAAGAACCCCCTGTCCCATACGATGCCCATGTAGTTCTTCATCGAGATAGTCAATTGGGCCCCGCCATGATTCTTGAGGATAGGCACGTTGATCCACTTGTCGGCATCGAGAATGGCCTGATGGATCTTGGTCTCCTTCAGGCTTCTGCCTTTAGGCAAGGAGACGCTCCGGTAGTAGGATTCCTGATGGGCTGGAAGAACCTTTGCACCGGCAGCTTTGGCAGCCTCCTCGATTCCGCTGCTGGCGTAACATTTGCGCCAGTCGTCGCAGGTGTGGTCGAAAACCGTCACCTCGCGTGCCCCGGCATCAAAACATTGTCTGATTATCTCCGTTACAAGCTTAGGATTGGTGTTGGCAGCCATTTCGGGGGTCTTGTCCCATCCGATATTTGGCTTGATGCAGATCTTGTCGCCCTTGCTGATGAAATTCTGGATTCCACCCAGCTCAGCAATGGCCTTACGGAACATCACTTCGGGTTCGCCTCCCATCACGGCAACCAGATCATATCTGGTTGCACTGGCAGTCTGGAACGACTGGGTCAACAGGCTCATCGCGTCTGCTTCTTTGATGGTAGTGGCTGCAGCGCCGGTGAGGGCTACCGCTTTTAAAAATTTTCGTCTGTCCATAGTCTATTGTGTCAGTTTTTAGTTCTGTCATTAAAATTGCAACTGGAACCCGCCGAATGCAGTAGTTTTCGGCATCGGGTATCCGGCGTTTATCTCATACTCCTCTCCTAGCAGGTTTTCACCTTTCAGGAAGAGGGTCAGCCAGTCGAGAGCCCGGTAATGGATACGGGCGTTCCAGAGGAGAAAGCTCTCCCTGACCGGTTGCGGTGTTATAGCTATATAGAGGTTGCCGATGTATTGGAGTCCGGTGGAGAGATTCCATTTCCGTTTCGTGTAGGTGGCACCGAGATGCAGTTTATGTTCGGGAGCTGCCAACAGTTTATGGGTCATCTCCAGCAGACTGTAGTTGGCACTCAACCTGATTTCGCGGCTGGCCAGGTAGCGGGCATTGATCTCGATTCCTCTGTTCTCCACTCTTCCTGCATTCAGGTTCATCGGTCTCCCCTCGACCGGAACTGCCTGGATCATGTTCTCCCCCTTGATATAGTAGAGGTTTATCCCAAAATCAAGGCGGTTCCCGGGCAGCGCATGCATAAAGGAGAGTTCGTAGTTCATCAGCCGTTCCGGAAGCAGATCGGGATTCTGCGGGGGGAACATGTACATCTCTCGGATGGTTGGGTTTCGGAATCCCTTGCTGACAATCCCCTTGATTACGGAGGTCGGCGAGGGGGTATAGCTCAACCCCAGTTGCGGTATCCATTCGCTACCGTTCTCCTCGTGATTGTCGAGGCGGATTCCGACATTCAGCGTAAGGCTGTTTTCCAGCAGGCTCTGTTGCAGATTCAGGTATCCGGCAATATTGTCCAGTTGGATATCTGCCAGCACTGCGTTGTTGGATCCGTTGCTATACCTGTTCTCCGCCTTCCCGCCGAACCGTTGGAAATCGACGCCTGCGGTGGTCTTGTTCCCTTCGAAAAGGGTGTAGGACTGGAAGAGCGAGAATCCCAGCATCCGGTCTGTAGAGTGGAAGCGGTATGGCTTGGGTGGCTCTCCTGCCAGATAGCCGTCGTTGATCTTGTGTCTTCCGAAATTGTAGTAGAACCGGATTGCGCCGGAGGTTCTGTCGTATTCATTTTCAATGGAAAAAGAGCTCATCCCGCGAGTGACGTCGGCATCGTTGTCGGACAGGGGGGATGAAACTGTTCCCGGATTGGAGGATTGTGTATTCGAGATATTGAAGTCGACAAAACTGCTCCAGTTGGGGTTGATAT